>NZ_CACWPP010000025.1 GCF_902762735.1 uncultured Ruminococcus sp. | reverse complement strand
TACGCTCATTACGATTTCACTGCTGCCTTACTCAACCGAGCGTGGCAGAGGTTCATTGGGGTACTCTTGAAACTAACCTAAAATCTATTATACGAGGTAAAAAGGGAAGAAAAAACGAATGAAAAAATCCAGTTTTGGTACAGTTTTAGGGTAGTTTTAGGGCAGAAATGAACTTAAACGCTGTTTGTAGCCCGGGATTTTCTCCGATTTGGGTATGTTTTCGTTTCTATTTTCCTTTAAGAGTCCTAAAACTAACTTTTCGAATTAGTTTTAGGATTTTGAAGATTTTTGCTTCATTTGAGGCACTTTTAAATTCAAGTTTTGAAAAGATATATATATTGCCATCTGGAAGGAGAATACAATTCAACCAAGTTGATCATAATGTTTAAAGGAAAAAAAGAAATAGGAGACAGGTACAGCTGGAGCGTATTGAATGAAGATACATTTTCTTTATTTGTTAAACAATAAAAACGGATAGTCGTCTGCTTAGGACGATTATCCGTTTTGTTTTTAAATCATATAAATTTAGTCTATCACTTTATAGTAACAGTACCGGCATGTTTGACAGCATCTGCTGTATACCACTTGCCGTTTACTCTGGCAACAATTGCAACTTTGTAAGTCTTGCCGGGAATCAAATTTTTGGGAGAAGTGTAAACTGTATCTGTGATATTCTGCGACTGAATTCTCCACTTGCCTGCAAGGTATACAGCGATGCCGTATCTGTCAGCACCTTCAACCTTATCCCATTTAAATTTTACCTGGTGGTTTTTTTCACTGTAAGCGACCTTAATGTTGGTAGGATAAGGAACAGGGACCGGTTTCGACCCGCCGAAACGATCGTTCATGAATGATGACATCCAGACCAGAGGAGCATTCCAGCTGCCGGAAACATCATTTACAGACCATGCCTCTGCACTGTCAACATAGTACTTCTGATCAGCTAAAGTGCCTTTTTTATAGCCGAGACCACGAAGGTAGTTATCACGGTACATACCTGAGCAGGGACCGCCTGCAAGAACACCTGCGGGTGCCGCGGGGAAGGACGGATCGATACTGTTTGCCCAGTATCTGTGGTGTGGCGAGCTCATTGCCTTATCGCCGTAGCCTGATACATAAGAGAAGCCCAGACCGTTGCGTCCGAAGAGGTAATCAAGTGCTTCGACAGCACCGTTCGGATAAATAAATTTGCTGTCATCAGTATCATAAGCATAGGCAAGAACCATAGCGTTGTTGATAACGAAGGAGTTGGAGCCGTATTCATAACCTTTGTACACTTCTCTATCGCTGCCGATATTGTCCCCGATAGTCACACTCTTGTAAGGTATGCCCATGCCTTGATTCCTCATCTGAGCAATATATCGGTCAGCAACATTTTGGATAGAATTGGTAATGATCTTCCTGTCAGCAGAAGATGTATTATCGCTCAGGTAGAGCGAAAGGGTGCCCAGACCCGCAGTATTGCCCCAATTGAAGGAACCGAACGAACCGTTGTTCTCGCCGCCGCTCAGGCATGAAGTCAGGCTGAATGCTTTATCCTGACCTGTCGGATCATTATAATTATTATAGTCCTTTAAGAAATCATAGTAAGCCGTGTCCCCTGTTGTTGCATAAAGCTCACAAGCTGCCCAGTAAGCATCGTCAACTACATAGGTGTCACCGAAAATGTTGTTTCCGCCGAATTCAGTAGGAGCAAAGTAAGGATCAGAATAGTAAGAGCCTCTGTTAACGTCCCAATCAGACTGCTTAGCCATGATAGCCTTCCAGCTGTTCTGTGCATTTTGCAGACACTCTTTTGCGAAATCATCATCTATGCCCTTCCACAGACGTGAAGCCTGTGCAGCACAAGCGATCATGTTGAATGTGGCTGCATACGTAGGAGGTCTGACGATACGGACAGGTTCAAAGCCCTGCTGTGTGTCATCCTTCCAGGATGTGAGCAGAGGACCTACCCACTTATGATCCTGCACTGAATGATATACGAAGCCGTCCTCATTTATCATTTTGAACATCCACTCAAGCTCTACCCTTGCTTCATCCAGTATATCAGGAGCATTATCCTTATTTTCGGGGACAGCTATCGTGCCGTCAGTCCACTTGCATGTATTGCCTCTCCTCTTGGAGAACTCATAAGCGTTCTGAAGTGTCCATACGGAGAAACCGCCTTCGACAACGTACTTACCGTGGTCGCTTGCGGCGTACCATCCGCCTGTAACGTCGATCTTATTATCCTTCTCGCCATCAGAGAAGTCATCTTCGTAAGTCTTTACCCACTTACTCTGAATGTAAGCAATATCAGGATTATGACCATACTTATCGTGAGCCAGCTTGCTCTTATCACCTGATGTGATGTACTCAGACTCTATCGGTACTCCTGAGCGGTTCTGATAGAAGTAGTTCATGGAATCCCTCAGCAGCTGATCGTCATAGATCTGTCTGTCTATCCTGAATGGACTGCTCTCGTTCATCGTATAAGTTTTCATAGTTACGGGATTTGTCCATAAAAGCTTATCACCGCTGAGCTTTGTATCGTTTGCACCCTTGGAATCCATCACCTGAGTGCCGCTTACGCCGACTGTATCCTTAACGAATATCGTGTACTCGCCCACAGTTCTGAAATCCGAGAAATCAATGATATGTACATAAGAACCGCTGTCCTTGAGTCTGGTAACGTTCTGGCTGCCTATGTTAACAGTAGTAGTCTCGCCTGTACCTGAATCAGGGTCATCACCGAATACCTTTGTTGTACCCGTGTACTTAACGTTGCCGTCCTTATCTCTGATCTCAAACTGCAGAGGTGAAGAAGCATCGGTAACATAAGAAGCCTTCTTTTCCAGCTGAGGATAGTAACCGATCTGATTCAGGCGAACGTTGCTTTCGGGTCTTACAACGCCACACTCGTTAGGATTGAATTCGATTACACAGCCCCCTGGAGTAGTGTCGATCAGAGACAGATCATCGAATTTGAGGATCGTACCGTCGGGGAAACAATCTACCGGCTGATACATACCCCTTCCGCCGTACTCGAATACCCATTCAGCAACCTCAATATCTTCTTTAGCTGTAAACTCAGCTTCGAAGGTGTTGTCGCCTTTAGCGATCTTTACGCAATCCCACGTCTGATCGTAATTATCATTGCCGCTGTTGTTGTGCCAAACTTCAACATTTCCGCTGTAGTTAGCGATCCTGGTGTACAGCTCACCCTCTTCGGAAGAATTGACCTTCCAGTGTACCTTGTAAGTATGACCTTTTTGTATCACTAAATTTCTGCAACGGAACTGAAGATCCCATCTTGACTCGGGACCATCGTTATTCAGTATCGTTATATTGTAACTGCCGTCTGAAATATCGAAGTCCTGCTGTGCCGGTGCATTCTCTACTGTGTACCACGGAAGACCTATGCCTGCTTCAAAGTCAGACCGGATAAGTATCTGTCCATCTTCTGCAAACACACTCATAGGTGCAGATGCGGCTGCTGCCGATAAACTGGCGGTAATTGCCACAAGCCCTGCGGCGATCCGTTTCATTGTCTTGTTCATAATCTCTTGAACCTCCTTCTGAAAATAAAAGAACTTAAATCTGATACGGCTGTAACTTACAGTAAACGAAATATATACCTGAAACAGTCATAGCCATATTATAATTGGGATGGACATTTCACATCACAAGCATTACGCTGTTATGTCCAATAGGTATTATATCACATTACTTTTCAAATTGCAATGATTTTAATTATATTATTTCAATAATTTTTAATTTCAAACCTTTGGCGCATCAGATTTCCGCAGTATAAAAAAACAATTCGCAGATGTATATGGTATGAAACTTAAAAATGTTCTTCTTGATGCCCACGATCATCAGTTTATCAAGATATTCTGTCAACGCACCATGGCAGCGTTTTTCTTTTTGTGAGTGCGGCAAGTACGGCTTGACCCCGAAAGAGAAGCCGATATTACATCTGCACTTTCTGCTGCTTTCGTTAACGCCCGCTGAAAAGCAGTTTTGAGTTTCAGCGGGACATCTATGATTCTGCGTACAGCACCATTGACATTTTTTGCGAAGTAGTGTATAATAATATCGGTTTGTTATCACTAACTACATCAAGGAGGTTTATATATGCAAAAACTGCGCAATTTATCAGCGGACGAGATCGAAAATATCTCACAGCAGATAGCAGATGCTTTTTATGACTACAAATACAATGAAGAAGATATGGGGCTGATAAAGTATATCCGCTCCCGTGAAGATATGTACACATATATCGGTGCGATAGTCAGGGCGGCATACAAAAGCGGTCTTATGTACACAACATCGGATAAGCGCGAAGGCTACCTGATAGTGTCGGGCGAAACTGTCGGTTCGATAGGAATTGCTGACGGCATAAAGATGATAATTGCAGAAAAGAAAGCGCTTGGCGGCTGGCGTAAGCTGAAAGATTTTGTGTCAGCATGCTTCTGCGACGGCGGAAGTCTCGAGACAAGAATGAGAAAGGCAAAGCGAAAGTTCATACGCATAGAAGTACTGGTGGTGCGTCCCGAATATCAGCGGCAGGGATATATGCGAAAGATCCTTCAAACTGTATACAACATGGCTGACAAGAAACATCTCCCCGTCATACTTGATACCGATGATAAAAACAAATGCATGCGTTATCAGCATCTGGGCATGACGATAGACAAGATACGAAACTGCGGCGAAAAGTTTCATATGTATGACCTGATACGTGAACCTCGCAACTCTCAGGCAGACCTCTGATCTGTGCAGTGAACTTTCTTCAAATAATGTGATCATCCCGCTGATACACAAAAATAAACGATGTTATACCGTGAAAGATAACATCAACTCAGTTTTTCCTCATTGATAAAGGTATTTTGCAGTGGTGTGCTAAAGGGATAGTCATATCAAATAATTGACAAAACGACTGATATACTATATAATATATATACCGCGTAAGACTTCGGCGGTGATCTTTGGGAATATCAGAGAGGTGTAATATGGACAATACAAAGTTTTCAGTCGTGATACCTGCACATAATGAAGAAAAATACATCGGCAAGTGCCTGAGGGCGGTCATAAGTGCATCAAAATATGTCAGACCCGACAATGTTGAGATCATCGTTGTTGCTAACAGATGCACCGATAAGACCTGCGCGATAGCCGAACACTATGGCGCAGGGGTACTGGTAAATGACAAAAAATGCATCGCCGCTGTCAGGAATACGGGGGTAAAAGCTGCAAAAGGCGAGATCATCGTAACGATAGATGCTGACAGCCTGATGACAAAATATTCGCTCTGTGAGATAAGAGAAAAGCTGGAAAGCGGCAAATACATCGGCGGCGGCACTAACCCGAAATTTGACAGGGCATCTTTGGGGATAGCGGTCTCTTCGCTGTATGTAGCCTTCAATCTTCTGCCTGTAATGCTGAAAAACGGCGGCTATCTCAGTGGTGCGATGTTCTGGTTCTACAAGCGTGATTTTGAAGCAGTCAACGGTTTTGACGAAAGCCTGGTCAGTCTTGAGGACATGGATCTCGCTGTCAGGCTGAAAAAGGAGGGTCAGAAGCGAGGGCTGAAATACGGCACGCTGAAACGTTCGTATGTGCTTACATCTTCGCGCAAGTTTGATGAGTTCGGCGACTGGTATCTGATAAAGAACCGCAAACTCACAAAACGCATTTTTACGGGCAAGGACCGTGAAGCGGCGGACAGCTTCTATTATGATGTGCGCTAGAACTATCCAATTTATCAGACAATTACAACAGCGGCAAGTGTGATACACCTGCCGCTGTTTTCGATATACGCGATATTCGTTAGGGGCATCTGTTCCCTAATCAAGCCTACACAAAAAAGCAGACCGCCCATGCGGACGGTCTGCAAGAAACTATCATTTGCCTTTTTTCTTCTTGGAAGCTATTATCGCAGCTGCTGCGATCGCCAGAGTGCCCATACCTGCGGCATGTGCGCCTGTTGACGGGTTGCCTGCGGAATTGTTGTTAGTGCCTGCGGCTGAACTGTTTGCCTTAGAACTGTCATTCTTGGAACTGCTGTCATTCTTTGAACTGCTTTCATTCTTGGAACTGCTGTCGTTCTTGGAACTGCTGTCATTCTTGGAACTGCTGTCATTTGCCTTAGCTTCGGCTATCTTGACTTCAACACTAACAGGTTCACTGTTATTGTGGTTTGCATCGCCGATGACCTTGTACCACACATAATATGTGCCTGCCTCAGTACCCGCAGGCACTGCCTTGCCGAAAGCATCATCAGCGGGTGCTTTATCCTTATCGGAGCTGACTGCATAAACAAGCTCTCCGTCAGCAGTTGCGCCTTCGGTGACAAGCGCCTGTGCTTTTCCGTCAGCAGTCAGTTCCTTTGCGGCGGGAACTGTTGTCACAACAGGGTCAGCTTTCAGTATTTTTGCCTGCATCAGCACAGGTTCAGAATCAAGGTGATTTTTGTCTCCTATGACCTTGAACCAGATGCTGTAAGTGCCTGCATTTGTCTCAGCAGGGATAGTCTCAGTATACTCTCCGTCAGCACTATCCGAAAAAACGACAGTACCATCGTTGGTATTTGCCGAGTCGATAAGCTCCTGCGCTTTGCCGTTATATACCTGCTCATCATTTACACCAACGGAATATTCAGGGCTTATCTTTCTGATATTTACGACCTTGCTGCCGCTGACAGGGTCGGCTTCGTAATTATCGGATACGACATAGAAATAAACAGTGTGCTCGCCTGCATCGGTGTATGCGGGAGCAGTTTTGCTGCCTGCTGTCTCATAGTTTTCAGCAGTAAGCTCTTCTTCGGCATAGTAAACTTCCGCATCGGAGTTGCCGATGTCAACATTTATTCTGTGTGAAAGACCGTCATAAGCAACATCAACACCCTTTGCAGTTATCGCAAGCGGAGCTTTGGTGACGGTGTACTTGCCGCCGACAATCTCAGCATCATAGTTGCTGTTTTTGTTCCAGTCAACAGTTATATCATACTCACCTGCACCGGATGTCTTTTCAGCGTCGCAAGTTACAGTAATGCCCAGATCGTCACCCTCAACAATATCGCCGCCTATCTGATAAGTAAGCTCAGTGACATCATCGCCGTACTGACTGCTCTTGTCATCGGCAGTAATGGTTATCTGTGCCTTATTTATGGTAAATTCAGCACCTGTATAATCAACGGTATAGTTCGTGCCTGCGGAAAGAGTGCCCTGCTTTATAGCATAAGTGCCTGCATTCTCACCTGCTTCGCGGGTAAGCTCACCCGTCAGCTCATCGTCACCCACAAGACCTGTTGCCGTGTAAGTCAGCGCAGGGTCGTCCTTGCCGTAAGTTTTGCTGACAGCAGCAGCTGTTACTTTGACTGCCGCCTTATCAATGGTAAGATCATTACCCTTGAACGTGAGATCATAGTTATCGCCTGCTTCGAGAGTTCCCTGAGATATTGCATATTTGCCTGCATTCTCACCTGCTTCGCGTGCAAGACTGCCTGTGAGAGCATCATCTGCTGCAAGCCCGTCTGCGGTATAAGTCAGCTCGGGATCGTTCTCACCGTAAGTTTTTGACACAGCATCCGCAGTTACAGTCAGCGCCTTTTTGGTTATGGAGAATTCTGCATAAGCGCTGTCCGCCTTGTAGCTGTCAGTATCGGGATAGGATACAGACACCGAGTAATCTCCCACGTTTACGGGTGCAGTGGAGGACTCGGGATAATCAGTGCCGTTGATGCCGCTGTAAATTATTTCGGGAACTTCGTCCTCATCGGCATTTACACTGACACTCAGCCCATTGTAGCCCTTGCCTGTATATACAGCGTCCTTCGCATCAAGCGCGAGCTTTCTTGTGCGTCTGATCTTGATGTCAGGGTCGATCTCGCCGCTGTCCTTGCCGACTGCATACCAGAAGAAGCCGTCAGGCTTCGCTTCTACCACAGCGAGGAGCATATCGGGATAAACTCTGTTGCCGCCTGATGACCAGAGATATATGTAATACTTCTTGCTGTCATTGACACTTATCGAACCTTCATCAAAGTCGATACCTATATCATAAGACCTGCCCGGCATGAGCGTACTGCTGCCTTCACCGCCGGGAATGCCCGATCTTGAAACTTCTTCAGTGCCGGCAACGCGGGACTTGACATAGTTCAGCGACTCTTCATAATTAGTAGTGCCGCTGTTGCTGTACAGGCTTATGAGGGCTGTTCCGCCGCTTCTTATATCAGTGTTCAGCACGACAAGCGAAGCATTTACCTGACTGTACCCTGACGGCCAGCTGAGATGAACGCCGAGATTTTTCAGATGTTCATTATCGCCGTAAATATCGCAGTCTGTGATATTCGGTTTCAGGTCAGCGGTAGAACCCGCACTTGCAGTTATCGAAGTTCCAAAATTCATCACACTGCCAAATTCTGATGGTGCATACCCTGCGACCATTATAACAGCCAGTGCCGCAGCTGCAATTCGCTTAACATTTCTGTTCATATTTTTCCTCCTTATTCGATATGCCCATGCCGCTCCGCAGGGGTCTGTCTGATAATATCGTCTTGCAGAATGCCGACATTCAGCCAAAACAGCAGCCAAAAAATGTGGATGCAGTAAACTATCAGCCATTCTGATAACAATTCATATATCATTTATATCATTATAACATATTAAGAATAAAGTGTCAAGCATTTTTAACATAGATATAAACACAATAGCGATCCGACTGTTTAAATTCACAAAATCAAGTCGCAAAAGCTAGGATCTATGGGTTTTGTGACTGGATTTTGTCTGAATTTTAAGGCGGATCGCTATGATTCATCATGTGCATCTCGGGGCATATAACAGGAGGCTTTGCGGTTACGGCTTTTCGGACAGCTTCATCTCATATCTGTCTTTTACTGCGCCCAGCGGAACAGCAGTCGGGTAATCGCCGTTGAAGCATGCTTTGCAGCAGCCCTCACCGCCAAGTTCGTCAAGGCGGCTGACAGGCAGATAGCCAAGACTGTCAGCACCCATCATCGCGGCTATCTCATCAGCCGTATGCTGACAGGCTATCAAGCCTTTTTCCGAGTCGATGTCTGTGCCGTAATAACAGGGGTGCAGAAACGGCGGTGCTGACACACGGAAATGTATCTCCTTAGCGCCCGCGTCCCTTAACAGTGCAACTATCCTGCCGCCTGTCGTGCCCCTGACTATCGAATCGTCCACCAGCACCACGCGCTTGCCGCGAACAGTCTCTTCCACCGCCGCCAGCTTTATTCGCACTTTGTCTGTGCGTGCCGACTGTGTGGGCGAGATGAACGTCCTGCCGATGTACTTGTTTTTTATCAGACCAATACCGTAGGGTATGCCCGAAGCCTGTGAGAAGCCCAGCGCAGCGTCCAGACCCGAATCGGGCACGCCGATGACTATATCGGCATCGACAGGGCGTTCTTCTGCAAGGATACGCCCTGCTTTAAGACGCGCACTGTGAACGGGAATGCCGTCAATGACTGAATCGGGGCGAGAGAAATAGATGTACTCGAAAACACAGGTGCGGCGGGGCTTTTTGCCGCAGTGGCTCGTATCCGAACGCATGCCGTCTTTTGAAAAGACCAGCATCTCCCCTGCTTTCAGGTCGCGCCCGAACTTTGCACCGATGGCTGTCAGCGCACAGCTTTCCGATGCCACAACATAGCCGCCGTCAGGCATTATGCCATAGCAGAGGGGTCTGAAGCCATACGGGTCGCGCACAGCTATCAGCTTGGTAGGCGACATTACCACCAGCGAATAAGCGCCCTCGATAATATCCATCGTCCCCAGCACAGCTTCCTCGATAGAAGAAGTTTTCAGCCGCATCTTGGTTATCTCATATGCTATCGTTTCGGTATCGGAAGTAGTGTGGAATATAGCACCCGAAAGTTCCAGTGCAGAGCGGAGTTCTGCGGCATTTGAGAGGTTGCCGTTGTGTGCAAGCGCCATTCTGCCCTTCTGATGGTTAACGACTATGGGCTGACAGTTGCGGCGCTCGTTGCCGCCCGTAGTTGAATATCTGACGTGTCCCACAGCTATACTGCCGCAGGGCATATCGCTTAGGGTACGGCGGTCAAAGACCTCCCCTACCAGACCCACATCTTTGTGCGCCGTGATAACGCCGTCATCACAGACAGCTATCCCGCAGCCTTCCTGTCCGCGATGCTGTAAGGCATACAGCCCGTAGTATACCGTTTCAGCCAGCGCCGAACTTTTTTCCTGATAGATGCCCATTATACCGCATTCTTCATGTAATCCGCCCATTTTATATACCTCCAAAATAAAAAAGCGCCCACAGCAGACACTTGTGCCTGCTGTGAACGCCGTCGTTCCGAACCTTTATCATTTTTTCTGTCTGCCGCATTGATGATGACCTTGCACCTTTACCCGACACTGCGGATCTGTCGTGCCGTATCATAACATGCTGACAGCTTGTTATGCTTTGTTTTCATCGGTCATCTCTCCATCGCTTTATGGGAGAGGCACATGCCGCAAAAGCCGACTGTGCCGCGCACCGCCTGAAAACTCTTATAATATTTTATGACTATCCTTTTAGCACACCAACTAAAAATGCGGTGAACAAAAGGATAATTGAGCACCCCATATCTTTCCCCCGCCTGCGGCGGGGGAAAGATATATGCCAAGAACCCTAAGTTCTGTATAGCCGCTGTTTTTGTGGTGTGTCAGCGGTATAACCACATAATATTTTACCACCATTTGCACTGCTTGTCAAGCCCGAATGTAAACTTGTCGTAAATTACCAGATTTTTTCAAACTCAGCCCGAACTTGCAGGCAAAAAATAACAAACTTGTTTCTGACCCCTTGACAACCGCACGATAACGGTGTATAATAAGCACATTAACAGCAACGGGGCTGCAGGGCATAACGCTTTGCAGTCCTTTTATTGTTTAACAAGCGCTTGAATATCATATTACTTGCACAAGGAGGTGCGTGGGCAAAGATGCCTGCGCATCTCCTTTTAAGTTACGGGAGGTAATCTATATGGACGTACAGGAAATATTGGAACAGGTCACGCAAAGTACCGATAAAACGGTATTCGGCGTGTGGTTCATGGTAGCGGTAGCGCTGGTATTCTTTATGCAGGCAGGCTTTGCTATGGTGGAGACAGGCTTCACACGCGCAAAGAACGCAGGCAACATCATTATGAAAAACCTGATGGATTTCTGCATCGGCACAGTCGCATTCATCGCGATAGGCTTCGGGCTTCTTCTCGGTGAAGATGCGGCAGGGCTGATAGGCAGACCCGGATTTGATATTTTTACAAGCTATGAGAATTTCCAGTGGGATCAGTTCGTATTCAACCTGGTGTTCTGCGCGACAACCGCCACGATAGTTTCGGGCGCTATGGCTGAACGTACAAAGTTCCTGTCATACTGCATTTACTCGGGTATCATCAGCGCACTCATCTACCCTGTCGAGGCGCACTGGATATGGGGCGGCGGCTGGCTTGCACAGCTGGGCTTCCATGATATATCAGGTTCATGCGCTATACATATGGTAGGCGGTATCTGTGCGCTGATAGGCGCAAAGATAGTAGGACCGCGTATCGGAAAATTCGTCAAGACAAAAGACGGCGAGATCAAGGTCAACGCTATCCCCGGACACAACCTCACTCTCGGTGCGCTGGGTGTGTTCATACTCTGGTTCGGCTGGTACGGATTTAACCCTGCGGCAGCATCAAGCGTCGGTCAGCTGGACTCTATCTTCCTCACAACAACAGTTGCCCCCGCCGTAGCGACCGTTACCTGCATGGTATTCACATGGCTCAAATACGGCAAGCCTGATGTTTCAATGTGTCTCAACGCATCACTTGCGGGACTTGTCGGCATAACCGCAGGCTGTGATGTAATGGACTGCTTCGGCGCGATAATGGTAGGTCTTGTTTCGGGATTTCTCGTATGTTTCGGCGTATGGTTCCTTGATAACAAACTGCACATAGATGACCCTGTGGGCGCTGTGGGCGTACACATGATGAACGGCATCTGGGGAACTATCGCCGTCGGTCTGTTCGCAACAGAGACCTCACCCGGATATGCGATACAGCTGGCAAGCGGCGGCATAAAAACAGAGGGTCTTTTCTACGGCGGCGGTTTTGAACAGCTGGGCTTACAGCTTCTGGGATTTGTGAGCGTTGGTGCATGGTCAGCAGTGACTATCACGATCACCTTCCTTATTATAAAGAAAACTATCGGTCTGAGAGCTTCCGAACAGGAAGAGATAATCGGACTGGATATAACCGAGCATGGTCTGGTTTCATCTTATGCAGACTTCGCACCCTCGATGAACGATGCATCTGTCTTCGGTTACACAAAGAGCGATGCTAAGAGCGTCAAGAAAGTCGTTCCCGCTATGGCACCCGTTCCGGTTGAAAAGGCAGTCGAGGTCGAAAGCTATACAGCGCCTTCACCTAACGGCAAGCCCGTGATGACAAAGATAGTCGTTATTTTCAAAGAGCAGAAGCTCAACGATTTCATTCAGGCGATGGAAGACATCAGCGTTACGGGCATAACCATCACCCATGTTCTGGGCTGCGGCATGCAGAACGGTCAGCAGCACTACTATCGCGGCGCGGCTATCGAGATGAACCTTCTGCCTAAGGTAAAGGCAGAGATAGTTGTCTGTGCAGTGCCTGTGAATACGGTCATAGATGCCGCACGTTCTGCGCTGTACACAGGCAATATCGGTGACGGCAAGCTGTTCATCTACCCCATAGAGAACGTTGTAAAGGTAAGAACAGGCGAGCAGGGATACGATGCTTTGCAGAACTTTGACGAATAACATACTACCAAAGACCGAAAGTGCAGTCAGCTTTCGGTCTTTTTTTCTTTACAAAAGTGCATCTTTGCACGGAGCATTTCTCGCACGCTGAAAAAGCCCCTTGAAAAATGCAGAAATATAAATATATTAAACAAAAGTCCCCTGAGTTTCATTTTTTCGGTATTAAATCGTTATTTCTTTTATTTGTGGTAAAAATATTTAAAATTTCATCGCACATTCGCAATAATACTATGATAAAATTACAATATATACAGGTGGTAAAATAAGCACTCAGTGCGACAATGGAGGTAAAATTATGAGTTTATTCAAGAAAACACTTGCGGGACTTCTGGCTGTATGCATGACAGCTGCAGCTGTGCCTTTTGCAGATCTTGGCAATTCTGCCATTGATGCTTCGGCGCAGGACATCTCTTCTTCAATGGAGTGGGGTACACTCAGGATAGGCGGCGGCGGATTTGTTTCGGGCATCGTTACAGGCAAAAATGTGATGTATGCAAGAACTGACGTTGGCGGTGCTTACAAGTACAACTATGATACCGAGTGCTGGGAACAGCTTTTCGGTTTCATCAACGAGGCTGACAGAGGACTCCTCAGCGTTGATGCGATGGCTGTTGACCCCACCGATGATGACACTGTGTACTTCCTGTGCGGCTGTGCATATTTCTCGGCTGAAAAGACTGTCATTTTCAAGACCACTGACGGCGGCAAGACTTTCAAGGAGATAGACGTAACAAGTCTTATCAAGGTAATGGGCAACGGCGACGGCAGACAGTGCGGCGAGGCTATCGCGGTAGACCCCGATAACCCCGATATAATTTACGCAGGCGGCGATGTTACTTCCGATGAGAACTCGAAGTCTGCACTGATAAAGTCCACCGACGGCGGCGAAACATGGAAGCCTGTACTTGGCTATGACAAGCTGGGTCTTTTTGACAGCACTACTAAGTGGCCCAAATGGGGCAGTGTGGTCGCGCGTTCGGTATCAGACGGTGAGTACCAGACACAGAACGGCGTGGCTAATATCGCGATAACAGGCGGCAAGGTGTATGTCGGTACTTCAAAGACAGGCGTTGCAAACGTCCATGTTGCAAATGTCAGCGATGACAATTTCAAGGCACTCAGCGCTGATCTGCCTACAAATGTTTATCCGTCCAGGATCAATCTTGACCCCAACGGCGATCTGCTGATAACCTACATCGCAGGTCTGGCATTCAACGGCGGATCGGGCGGCGGTTACAGATATTCTCCCAAGAACGGCACTGTTACGCAGATATTTGAGAGCGGTGTGGGTCTCGGTTCGATATGGGCTGACCCCTCCAACCCCAAACACCTCATCGCAGGCAGCTGCGGCAAGTGGCAGGATCAGCTGTGGGGTCCCTGGACAGACGATCACGGCGCTGTATGGGGCGACCAGTACTTCCGTTCCTTTGACGGCGGCGAGACTTGGGAGAACTTCACACCCGGCAAGACTCACGGCTGGAACCAGCCCCTCGTATCCGAATATTTGCAGGACGGCGGCTATGACTGGATAAGAGAAAAGGCTATCCACTGGTCGGGCACTGTTGTTACAGACCCCCGCAACTCTGACAGAATGTTCATCACATCGGGCAACGGCGTATTCGTGTGCGACAATCTGTGGAGTACCGATCAGGATAAACTGCCTGTATTCACATTCCACCCCGACGGAATAGAGGAAGTCGTTTCACTGGACTTCGTAAGCACTCCCGACGGTCTTGACCTCTCGGCTATCGGTGACTATGACGGCTTTGTACACGCCGATGAAAAGACCATCGGTCAGCAGTATCAACCCAACATGGGTTCGACCTCTGCAATAGCTGTTTGCCCCCAGAATACCGATGTATGGGCAAGGACATCTGAAAACGGCGGCAACGGTGCAAGCGCATATTACACCCTCGACAGAGGCAAGACATGGACTGCATTTGCACCCGCATGCACAGGCGGCAAGCTGTCCATAACCAAGCTGAAGAACGGCAAGTACAGGATAATCAATACCAGCAAAAATGGCGCGGTAAGCTATTCTGACGACTTCGGCGGGACATGGAACAAGTCTTCGGGCGTTGATTCTTCAAAGGCTGTATATACTCTTGTTGACCCAAAAGACCCGTCTATCGTTTACGCATCGGGCGTAAAGTATAACGAATACTGGTTCTACGACACCACCAAGAAAGAACCTACCTACGATGAATGCCATTACTCGTTCTACATCAGCACAGACTACGGCGCAACATTCACGGCTACACCTGTTTGCAGATATGACATGTGCGACAGCACAGGCGACCCCGCTTATCTCGGCGACGGTTCTATCGTAATGGCAGGCGGCTGGTACGGCATGTACAAGATCTCCAATAAGGGCGCTAAGATAGACAAGCTGGACGTTTACTACGCAAAGACCGTCGGCTACGGCGCACCCGAAAAGACAGGCGATGTCAATGCACTGTACATGTACGGCAAGCCCGCTGAGTCTGACCCTGAGGGCATCTACCGCTCGACTGACGGCGGAAACAGCTGGGACTGCATCAACACCGACCACCTCTACGGCGGTACAGGAAACGGCAACTTCCTCGTTGGTGACATGGACGAATTCGGAAAGGTATACATGTCAACAGTCGGCTGCGGCATAGTTTATGGCAAGCTGACAGGTTCTGCACCCTCCGATAACGGCAAGATACTGTACGGCGATGCAAACTGTGACGGTGAAGTTACCATAGCAGATGCTGTGCTGGTACTTCAGTATGTCGCTTCGCCAAAGACTGTCAAGCTGACAGATGCAGGCAAAAAGAATGCCGATGTCGCAGGCGGCGGCAACGGTATCGACAAGAACGATGCACTTGCTATACAGAAAGTCGCTGCAGGCGTTTACAAGAGTTCCGATCTGCCTATAAAGTAATATCGACATTTGACGGCTGTACCATTTGCGGTACAGCCGTTATTATTTGCGTTTGCAGACGTTACTGCATAAAAAGCACGCCTACCCCGTCAGGGATAGGCGCACTTTTATAATATTATAGTATAGGAATGAGAAAGCATTGACAGTTCATCAAACTATGCTTATCAGCTTACGGTAACATAGAATGCATGCTTGAATACATCAGCCTTTACCCAGTCACCGTTTACCTTAGCCAGCACTACCAGCCTGTAAGTGCCGTTGGCTACCTGCGGTGAAGTCCATGTATGCACGCTTGCATCGACCTGTTTCTTGACCACCCACTTGTTAGCCTGATATACGCCGATGCCGTACTTTTCAGCACCTTCAACAGCATTCCACTTAAAACCTATCTTGTGGTTCTTTACCTGTGTCTTTACAACAGGATAGAGATCGGTCTGCGGCTGAGGCTCGGTGTGGCTGGTGTCATATACCATGTTTGCGTTTTTCAGGAAAGTGCAGTCAGGCTTTTCGACCCTGCCCCATGCGGAATGATCACCGTAAAATGTTACACTGCAAGTATTCTCAGTGTCCATAAAAGCGTAGTCCTCTATCTTGGTCAGCTTGCCTGACAGCTTCAGATCTCTCAGCGATTTGCAGCCGCCCAGCGCCATATTGCATATCTTGGTGACACCAGGCAGTTCAACTGTCCTGAGATTGTCGCACATGTAGAAAGTGCTGTCACAGAGTTCGGTAATGCCTGCGGGGAATACAACAGATGTGATATTGCTGTTCCTGGAGAATGCACCAGGAGAAACATACTTTATGTCAGATGACAGTGTGATGTCGCCCGATGCTTCCTGTGCATATATCAGCGCACCGTTTACGGTAACGAGCTTGCTCTCCGCTTTTTTGGCTTTCATCCACGGAGTATACTCGAAGCACCTGTCATGTATCTTCACCAGCTTGTTCGGGAACACAACTGTTGAAAGATTTGAACAGCACTCGAACGCATGCATTTCCATAGTATCAAGACCGCTCGGCAGAGTTACGGAAGCAAGCGCGTCGCAGAAGCCGAAAGAATAGTAGCCGATAGTCTTAATTGATGAAGGGAATGTGATGCTGCTCAGATTTTGGCAGCACGTAAAGCCGTTGCGTGCGATGGCTGTAACAGGCAGACCATCTACTGTGGACGGTATAACCACCGATGAAGCCGATTTATTGCTGTCTGTCAGCCCACTAGCCTCAACGTGGTCGGAATACTTGGCGTAGGACACGCCGTTATACTCCACCGTAGTATAGTTAAAATCAGTTTCTTCATAAGCAAAAGCCGTTATCTGAGGTGTCTGCAAACCACCGTTCTGCACAACGGGTGCTGCTGCCACAGAAAGCATGATCGCAGCAGTCAGTGCGGCTGTCTTTAACATTTTTCCTTTTACCTTTACCATTGTTTAGTCCTCCCCACTCGGATATGTTTTATGATTTGTACATATATCCCAACAGTTTTCAGCCGCTTTAATAAAAACTGTTTTATCCGTATATCAAAAGTATAACATATGAAAACGTTTTATTCTTTATAATTATATGAATGTTAATGTAATTTTTTCTGTTTTTGTATGTTTTCACTTGTTTTGCGAAAACGATTAAGAAATCGTACATTTTCTCGTTTCGGGCATTACAGCATTCGGGAGATAAGTTCTGCTGTCTTCTGCGGGCATAAGATGCTTCATAATATACAGCTCTCACGCTGACACTGATTTTATATCGGCATGAAACAGCAAGGCAGTCAGCCGCATTATGACAATTATTTTACACAGCTGTGCCATAATGTAGCTTTGGCAACAGACAGCCTGTGCATAGAATAATGAAAACAGTTCGGAAAAGTACTATCATATAAGCACAGAGAGAGCTGAGAGCAAAAATATGAAACGGTCGTAATTCACGAAAAAATTGACTTCGTTTCGAGTTTGCGGCATAATTTATTAACAACAGGCAAAGTGCTTAAAATATGCACAACGCGATGCTGTCAGGGTGGGCAGTACGCTTGCAGCCTTCTACAATGACAACATAATTGATGCAGATGAGAAGAACATTTTCAAGAACGACCGGGAAAAGATACTGCAAATGAATTTGCAGACTTCTCCCCCGCACAGGGAGAAAATATCAAATTCCTGAGCAGGAAGCAGATAGACTCACTGTTCAATACCACGATGGCTTTCAGCAAAAAAATGCCGCTGTCAAGAAATGACCTCATAAGCATTCATAAACAGCATAAAAGCAGTCATGGGTGCGGTTCACTTGCCTGTGACTGCTTTTCTTTTTATGACTATCCCTTTAGTACACCAACTAAAAATGCGGTAAACTATCTTTCCCCCGCCTGCGGCGGGGGAAAGATATACGCCAAGAACCTTAAGTTCTGTATAGCCGCTGTTTTTGTGGTGTGTCAGCGGGATAACCACATTTCTTTTTGTACTTATGATGAAGTGTGACATATCAATAAAAATTTGCTGTCAGTGCTGATGATTTTCTATTTGACTATTCTGCATATAAATGCTAAAATAAAGTAATAAGGATAATACGGCTGTCCCTGCGATACATACTCACGCTGTCCTTCCCCTGTCGGAAGGCTTTTTTGTGCGGTGCATCGGCAGTATTCATCACAGTCGGGAGCAAGATCGTCAAGCTGTGACATATAGCGGTCACAGCTTATTTATGTGTATGGAGATGTTAAAAATGAAAAACAACATGGATATGCTTCACGGCACTATCGGTGACAAGCTGATGAGATTTGCTGTGCCGCTGGCAGCCACAGGCATTTTACAGCAGCTTTTCAATGCCGCTGATATAGCCGTCGTCGGACGGTTCGTCGGCAAAAACGCTATGGCGGCTGTCGGGAGCAACTCGCCTGTCATCGCACTGATACTCAGCCTGTTTACAGGCATTTCCATCGGCGCGAACGTGGTCATATCGACACTTATCGGTCAGCACAGACCCGATAAGGTGCGCAAGGCAGTGCATACCTCCCTGCTGTTCGCTTTCGCGGGCGGCATTCTTTTCGCGGTAATATGCGAACTGCTGTCCGTGCAGATACTCAGCCGCATGTCGATACCCGATGAAGTTTTCAGCATGGCACTGCTGTATTTCCGCGTTTACGTGGCAGGAATGCCTGTCATTCTGCTTTACGACTTTTCATCGGCAGTTTTCAGAAGTCACGGCAACACACGCACACCGCTGATATGTCTGCTGACATCGGGCATTATCAATGTACTGCTCAACCTGTTCTTTGTCATCGTGCTTAAAATGACCGTCAACGGCGTGGCGCTGGCGACTGTCATATCAAATCTCATAAGTTCGGTACTGCTGATATTCTTCCTTTCAAGGGAAACATCGGAGATACGCTTCTCTTTCTCAGAACTTGGCATTGACAGGAAACAGCTCAGCACTATGGTGAGCATCGGTCTGCCCGCAGGCGTACAGGGCATGGTCTTTGCCATATCGAATATCATCATACAGTCCTCGATAAACAAGCTGGGCAGTGACGTTATGGCGGCTTCATCGGCGGCTTTCAACATTGAGATATTCGCCTACTACATACTCAACTCCTTCGGGCAGGCATGCACGACTTTTGTGGGGCAGAATTACGGTGCGAAACAGCCCGAGCGCTGCATAAGAGCCACAAAGATCGCACTGGCACAGGATATGATAGTAACAGTTGTCATGTCAATGCTGATACTGCTGGCAGGCAAGCCGCTCCTGCATATTTTCAATTCCGACCCAACGGTCATATCCGTCGGCATGATACGCATAAAATACGTGCTTCTCAGCGAGGGCATAAACGTCATCATCGAGATAATGTCGGGCTGCATGCGCGGTTACGGACGCTCGTTCATACCCGCGCTGATATGCACCGTCGGCATCTGCGGCGTGCGCATAACGTGGGTGTACAAAGTGTTCAGCCATCACAAGACTTTCTCCACCCTGCTCAAAGCCTATCCCCTCAGCTGGGCAGTGACCTGCGCGGCGCTGGTAACGGCTTACACGATACTCCGCAGAAAGACGATGAAAGACTTCTTTGACGGCACTTCGGTGTGATTGCCGCAGACTTCCCGCCCACGCATCACCGTTCGCGCGACATTCGTATGACTTGCGCCACTGTCCCACTCAAACTGCCATATAGCTTTTTTCTCGGCGGACTGCCCTCAGCGGACACAGCAGCCTCCCTGTCCCCTGCTGACCGCGTATTTTCGGGAAAAATCAGTCAAGCGGCACAAAAACCACAGAGCTGTAATATCTCAATATCACACACCGAGTTTCAAACTCGGTGTTTTTTTGCGGAAGCTCTTCTTTGGGCGATAAAGCTCACCATAAGCCGAAACGCCGTATTATTGACTTTTTACGGGATAGGAGCAGTCGGCTGTGTTATTTCTTACTGCTGAGTGTTCGGGAGAAAACCATCAGCAGGTGTACCGCAATATCAGCGCTTTATTGCTTTAATCCCAATTTGGCTGTGTATTTTTCCACCGCCTTCGGCAGGGGAAAAATACGAAAGAACAGCCATTTTGTATCATCAGCAATACACATCAAAATCGGGAGTTGCTTTATCGCAAGACAGATATACTATATACAGACACTTCACCACTATACCGCAGTGATAAGAGAACCACATATCTCCGCTCGCCCTCTATGCCCGAGAGATATTAAAAATAATTTGCTGCGGCGTTTCTGTATTTTGTGTCTCTTGCCGGATATTCCCCGAAAAAGCACAGTTTACAGCCCGCATGAGAGAATGTCTGCCGACAAAAATACCCGCCCTGACTTTACTTCGGGGCGGGTATCGGTGATGCGCTTGCTTCAATCTTCGGCTGACAAGTCCAGCGACCTTATCTTCTTCCTAAGCGGCAGGACAAACGGCGCTGAAACGCTGAGTTCATCAATGCCCATTCTGAGAAATCGCTCTGTCAGTGATGTATCTGCCGCCAGTTCACCGCATATGCCTATCCATGCGCCGTGCTTGTGAGCGTTCTCAGCTGACATCTCTATCAGACGCAGGACAGCTTCGTGGTGTGTGTCCACAAATGCTTCTATCCTGGGGTTCTGCCTGTCACAGGCTAGGGTATACTGGGTCAGGTCGTTTGTGCCAACGCTGAAAAAATCGACCATCGGCGCGAGTATATCGCTGATGACTGCCGCCGCAGGAGTCTCTATCATAATGCCCAGCTCAACATTCTCGCTGAACGGTATGCCGTCAGCTTTCAGCTCGCTCCTGACCTGCCCGCAGGCGGCAAGGCATTTTTCCACTTCCTCAGCTGAGGTTATCATCGGGAACATTATGCCCAGCTCACCGTATACCGATGCGCGGTAAAGTGCGCGGAGCTGTGTCCTGAAAATGTCGGGGCGTGTCAGGCATATCCTTACGGCTCGCATGCCCAGCGCGGGATTTTCTTCCTTTTCAAGCCCGAAATAGTCTATCTGCTTGTCTGCACCTATGTCCAGCGTGCGTATGATGACCTTTTTGCCCGCCATGCTTTCAAGCACCTTTTTGTATGCCGAGAACTGCTGTTCCTCTGTGGGGAGCTCCGTGCTTTCAAGGTAAAGAAACTCGCTCCTGAACAGACCTATACCGCCCGCATCATTCGCCAGCACCGCACCTATACCGTCAACGCCGCCGATGTTAGCATATACCTTGACTTCCCTGCCGTCAGCAGTGACATCGGGCTTGCCTTTAAGCTCCTGCAAGAGCGCTTTCTTTCGGGCATCATCTTCCTGCCTTGCAAGATATTCCCGCACTGTATCTTCGTCGGGGTCGATGATAAGCTCGCCCGTATGACCGTCAACTATCAGCACATCACCGTCTTTCACCGCCGCAAGAAACTCTTCGCCCGCACCGATCACTGCGGGGATATTCATATTCCTTGCGAGAATGGCTGTGTGCGAATTTGTTGACCCGAACGCCGTGACAAAAGCCATCACCCTGTCCTTGTCAAGCGATACAGTCTCGCTTGGCGCGAGGTCATCGGCGCAGACTATCATCTTGCCGCCCCACGACGCACTGCCTTCCGAACTGCCTGTGAGACAAGCTATCAGCCTGTTGGAGATGTCCCTGACATCGGCAGACCTCGCCTGCATGTAAGCATCGTCCATAGCCGCGAACATAGCCGAAAAATTATCCGCCGTGACAGCCACCGCATACTCGGCATTGACATTCTGCGTCCTGATGTTATTCTCGATGCTCTCGTTGTAATCGTCATCTTCCAGCATCATCATGTGTATCTCGAATATCTGCGCATGAGTTTCGCCCACCTCTTTCAGCGCTTTTTCGTATATTGCTGAAAGCTGTTCAGATGCTGTCTCTTTTGCTGATGCCACCCTAGCTATCTCATGTTCGGGGTCATCGGTGTGAATGCGGCGGACAGCAGCTTCCTGCCGCGCAAATACCGACACTCTTCCGACAGCGACAGCGCCGTAGACTCCCTTGCCGCTGAATTTTACCATATCCGCCGCCTCCTTTGTTACAGGTTATCCTGCATGAACTGTTCTGCCGCCGCAGCCGCCGCTTCCTCATCGGGACCATCGACCGTAAAAGTGACGGTATCACCGCACTTTACTCCCAGTCCCATCAGCATCATCAGCTTGGTGACATCAACGCTCCTGCCGCCCTTTTCTATGGTTATTTTCGTACCTGCAAAACCTTTTGCCAGCTTGGCGAGATTGCCTGCGGGTCTTGCATGTATACCTGTTTCGTCCTTGATAGTGTAGCTGAATTTTTTCATAACAGATCTTCCTTTCATCATTTATCTCCCTGCTGACTGTCAGCGGGATAACGCATCACTTTGCTAACAATTCTTTCATATCGGGGTAAGATGCTATCGCACCATGTTTTTGTATACTGCGGGCGCAGAATTCATTGGAAAGCTCCAGGCATTCTTCCAGCACCTCACTGCTGAGACTTTCCAGCTTGTCCGCACCGATGCCCCTCCTGCACAGCCCATTCAGAAATGAGCCGATAAAGCCGTCACCAGCGCCTGTCGTGTCAACCGCCTTGACCTGACGCGCAGGAGAGAAAGCGCGTGCTTTTCTTGTATAGGCGTAAGCACCGTCACTGCCGCAGGTGTATACCACCAGCTTCACCGCACCTGCAAACAGTTTGTCCAGCGCTTTTTCGATGTCTGTCTCGCCCGTGATGGGTGCAAGCTCTTCATCGGAGACTTTTACAATATCTGCCAGCGGTATAAACTGCATGACAGTCTGTATCAGCGCTTCCCTGCTGTGCCAAAGCTGAAACCTCAGATTGGGGTCAAAACTTATCACTGCACCGCTTGCCCTTGCGTAGGTGACGGCGGTGCGGTGTGCTTCGCGCATCGGGTCATCTGCCAGGTCTACACTGCAAAAATGCAGTGCATACGCATCATCAAAGCACTCTTTTCTTATGTTCTCGGGGGCGTACAGCATATCTGCCGATGGCTTGCGGTAAAACGAGAAAGTCCTGCCGCCGTCAGCATCAAGGCTTACAAAAGCCAGCGCAGTATTCGCCTTATCTGTCAGGCTGATACAGCTCGTGTCGATGCCGTAGCCTTTCAGCTCAGCCAGTATCTTATGCCCGAAAGGGTCATCGCCCAGCTGTGTCAGCATGCGGGAATTCCCTCCCAGTTTCGTGAAAGCCCCGCAGACATTTGCGGGCGCACCGCCCACTTTAGGTGCAAATGCTGTCACTTCCGAAAAATCACAGCCTGTCTTATCGGGTATAAAGTCTATAAGCGCCTCGCCGATGGCGACGAGGGTATTTTTATCCATTTTCATCGGTCATCACCCTCATTTCTGCAAGTTCGTGTATAATGCCCGTTATCCCGTCTGCCGCGACCGTCAGCGCTGTCTCGTCGGGGTAGAACCTCGTACTCATCACTTTTTCGCCGCCGTTGATGAATATCTCCAGCGAGGTCATATCAGCGATGACTTCGAGACTTCGGCATTCACCGATCTTGACGCGCCTTATATCTCTGCCGCCGCCCGCTCTTTCATCGGGAAACTTCAGCGAGAAAACGCCGTTTTCAGTCCTAAGCTCCACCGCATCAGATAACCTGAGCGAGAAGCTGTCCTCACACGCCGCCGATGCAAAGCAGAAAGGCAGTTTTGCTGTGACATTTTCGCCCTGCGCGATGCTGACGGGCGGTTCTTTTTTCAGCCTGCCCAGTTCTCTGAAAGGGCGCTGTATTATCCTGCCGTTTTTGCCCACCGAAAGTTCGCGCGGGATAGTAAGGCAGTGCTGCCAGCCCAGTTCGGCTGTGGGGTTTTTATATGGTATATCGCCTATACCCATCCAGCCTATCAGCAGTGTCCTGCCGTCAGGGGCAGTGAAAGACTGCGGTGCGTAGAAATCAAAGCCGTAGTCCCATTCTTCAAACTCGCGGGGAACTTCGCCGTCAAAAGCGAAGTATCCCGCGCTGTAAACATTCTGGTGACTGTACATTCCGTGCGGCAGACCCTGCGGCGAGATGCTGAGAAAGCGCCTGCCGCCCAGCCTTATCACATCGGGACACTCCCACATGTAACCGAGATCATCTTTGCCCACCGACTTTTCAAAATGCCAGTCCAGCAGGTCATCAGAGCGGTAAAACAGCACACAGCCCTTATCTTCCAGCGTCCTTGCGCCAAGCACCATTCTGTAACTGCCGTTCTCTTCCCATACTTTTGGGTCACGGACGTGGCAGGAGCAGTATTCGGGATAATCGCTGTTGCGCAGAAGCACCCTCTTCCCGCTCATGTGCCTGCCGTCTGTCGTGGTGACAAGTATCACGTTTGCACCCCTGCCGCAGGTTATGTAATCGTAGTCGCCGTCCTCCTTGACGTTGCCTGTATAGAAGAGATACAGCTTATCGCCGCGCACCAGTCCGCTGCCCGAATATACGCCGTTTATATCCTCACGAATATCGGGACGTATCACTGCGCCCATGTATTTCCAGTCAAGGAGATCTCTGCCCTCAAAATATCCCCAGCACTTGTCGCCGTCACCATATGGGCTGTCGGGCGAATACTGGAAGTACACACGATATGCTCCGCCAAAGAAGCTCAGACCGTTCGGGTCATTGAGCCAGCCTTTCTTTGGCTCTAAATGCAGTTTTTGTCTGAGATCGTTCTTCATAGCTCAAGCCTTCCTTGTAATTATGAATTTATCGAGGAAATCGACTTCGCCCTCTGCCGCACGGGTAATCTCGCTGTAATCATCGGGGTTAGTGATAATAACAGGGGTGACTGTCTTATAGCCCTTCGACTCGATAAGCGCCTTATCAAAGGTCATAAGCGTCTGACCTGCACTGAATCGCTCACCGTCAGCTATGTGCGCCGTGAAGCCTTCACCGCCAAGTTCAACAGTATTTATGCCGATGTGTATGAGGACTTCCATGCCGTTATCCAGTGTCAGCCCTACCGCGTGGCAGGTATCGAACATCATTGACACCACGCCGTCTGCGGGTGCGACCACCCTGCCCTCTGACGGTTCTACCGCCGCGCCGATGCCCAGCACATCAGATGCGAAAGTCTCATCGGGAACATCAGCCATATCGACTGCCCTGCCGCACAGAGGCGAATACAGGATATTTTCATCAAAAGTCATATCTGCGGTATCTGCCGTCTTTTCGGGAGAACTGCTGTCAGCATTTTCCTCACTTTCGGGGTCTTTATACATGATGTACGAAAGAACGAACGCCACTGCCGATGCCGTGAGGAAAGTCAGCAGATAGCCTGCAAAGCAGTTTGTTGTGATGAGAAATCCGAACAAGCCTGTAACGCCGTTTGCGGTGGCGTAAACTTTCATCAGCGATGCCACTGCCGCACCTGCTGCGCCGCCTGCCATGCCTGCTATCAGCGGCTTGACAAATCTCACGTTAACGCCGAATATGGCGGGTTCTGTTATGCCCATAAAAGCTGACAGAGATGCGGGCAGTGCAAGGCTTTTGGTTTTCTGCTGTTTTGTCTTGAAAGCCACTGCCAGTGCCGCCGCGCCCTGTGCAACATTAGCGGCGGTAGCTATGGGCATCCACGTATTCTGACCGTTATCGGCTATCATCGCAAGTTCTATGGCATTGTACATGTGGTGTACGCCTGCCACGACTGTCGGTGCGTAAACGCCGCCCATAAGGAATGCGCCTATCCCGAAAGGAATTGCTATCAGGGCTTTTGCGCCGTCAAGCACCCAAGTCTCCAGCTGTGAGAAAACAGGTCCGATGACTGTCATGGTGAAAAATGCTGTCACCAGCACCGATACCAGTGGTGTAACGAAGAGGTCTATCACATCGGGAACTCTCTTGTGAAGCTGTTTTTCCAGCTTGCTCATAAGCAGCACCGCGATCACCACAGGGATAACATGCCCCTGATAGCCCGTGTTTTGTATGTTCCACAAGCCGAACCACGACCACAGCGTGCTTGTTTCTGCACCGCTCCCGACACTCCATGCATTGACGAGATCGGGGTGTATCATTATCATGCCGATGACTGCGCCCAGATAAATGTTCCCGCCGAATATCTTCGCGGCGCTTACCGCGATAAGTATGGGCAAAAATACCAGCGCCGCATTTGAAAAGATGTTGAGCAGTGCAAAAAAGTCAGAATTTGCCATTGACGGGAACGCTTTGCTAAGCCCTCCCAGCAGACCGTTAAGCAGACCTGTTGCGACTATGGCGGGGATTATCGGTACAAAAATATCTCCCAGCGTTTTTATCGCCCGCTTGTAAAACGGCGACTGTGCCGCTGCCGCAGCCTTAACATCGTCCTTTGTGGCGGCTTCTATGCCTGCCAGCGCGATAAACTCATCGTACACCTTGTTTACAGTGCCCGTGCCGATGATTATCTGAAGCTGTCCCGCCGCCTCGAAAACACCCTTGACTCCCTCGATGTTTTCAAGCACCGCTTTGCTGACCCTGCTGTTGTCAGCAATAACAAGTCTCAGCCTTGTAGCGCAGTGTGCCGCACTTGCCAGATTTTCTTTTCCGCCTACGGCTGACAGTATCTCTGACGCGCATTTTCTGTGATTCATATTACCAGCTCCTTTATACCTGATCCGTTCGCAGTATCATCTGTGTGATACCTGTTTCATATCATGTCCATATTATAGCACAAAAAGAAGCGGATTTCTATTGACAGCATACAAGAATTTCTCAAAATATTTCAGTAGGTTTCACACAGTTTCAGTAGAAAGCCTTTCTATTATCTCATAGTCCAGTTCAAGCGTCCTTGCCACCGTATCAGACCTTTTCAGCGCCATCAGCAGCATTTCAGCGGCATCTCTGCCCTCAGTCTTATAGTGGAGATGGGCAGTCGTCAGCGGGATAAACGCGGCACGTCCCAGCTTTGAGTCGCCCACAGAAGCTATCATCATATCCTTCGGCACATCTATGCCCGCTTCACGGCAATAAAGCAAAGCCCCCATAGCTATGCTGTCAGTGGCACAGAAGATACAGTCAGGCAAATGGCCGCCCGAAAGCATGAACTTTGCCTTTTCATAGCCCGAATCCATATCAAATCTCGAAGTCTCCATAAACCGTGCAGGCACATCAAGACCCGCTTCGTCCACCGCCCTGCGGAAGCCGTTCCACCTGGACAGCCCAGCCGACCTGTCATCTTTGGTAACACCTATCATCGCGGGCTTTTTCCTGCCTTTCTCCAGCATCAGCTTTGTCAGCGCATAAGCCGCACCCTCGTCATTATGACAGACACAGTTGAATCCTTTGACGTTCTGCCCCGCTATCACGACTGGCACATGCATCTTGCCAAGTACTGACAAATGCAGGTCTGTAAATACAGTTCCCAGCAGTATCACCCCGTCAACGCGGTTGTTCCTGAAAAGTTCCAGCGATGAGATCTCCTTGCGGCAGTCATTGAAGGTATTGACCAGAAGCAGTTCATAGCCCTCAGCGCTCAGCGCTTCGGATATGCCTTCCACCACCCTCGAAATGCTCTCGCTGGAGAGTTTAGGTATGATAACGCCCACCAGCTTTGTCACACGGTTTTTGGAAGTTCTGGCTGATATGCCGGGCGAATAGCCTGTCTCTGCGATAGCTTTCTCGATAAGCTCCCGCTTGTCGTCACTTAAATAGCCGTCATTAAAATACCTGCTGACAGCCGACTTTGAAACACCTGCATATACGGCAAATTCTGAAATATTCACAATATCGCTCCTTTACAGTTTCACATTATGTTTCATATATTATACCACATATTTTCACTGATTTCAAGTACCCTGCTACATTATTCGGCTAAATAGGCTGACCCATCTGCGCGGCGTTCACGTCTGCCGCCAAAGCCGTCAGCTGTATATCTGTTATGAGCTGTCAAACACAAAAAGAGCCGCCGCAGACAGCGACAGCTCTCATTTTCAAAAATGTTCAGACAGCTTCGATAGCTTCGCGCAGTATCTTCTCAGCGTCCATTCCGTCAATATCCAGCATCTCTGCCATGACAAGCCTTGTATTTTTAATGCCGAAACAGTCCTGCGCCAACGCTTTGACGTAATCGTAGCTGAAATCGGGTATATACTTGCCGCCCGCAGTGGTTACGTACACCAGTTCGTCGGCACTGCACATGCCTATCGGTTTCCCGTCAGCTGAATAGTGTGAAACTATCCCCACCGCATAGATGTTTTCAAGATAGACTTTCAGCACCGACGGGAAAGAACCGTCCCAAAAAGGCGCAGAAATAACGATCTTATCAGCATTTGCGAACTGATGTGCGCGGTCAAACATGGCATTTTCAAGCTCACCTGCCGAAAGCAGTTCGGTGCGCTTATTGAGCCTTCTTTCCGACAGCGGCTTTATGTCCTCAGCAGGAAGATATACCTCAGTATAATCACCCATCTTTTCAAGCACCGCCTGCGCAAGTCTGTTTGTCCTTGACTCGCTGCGGACACAGCTGTTGATATACAGTATCATTCAGACTCCCCCTTTTCCCTTCTCTCGGTCATCACCGATCCATAGCGTTCCGCTATATATCCAGTCTCTGCCGCTCTACCAGTTCGGCAAAATAACCGTTCTGAGCTATCAGCTCATCATAACTTCCTTCCTCTGTTATCTTTCCTCCGTCAAGCACAAGTATCCTGTCACAATGACGTATCGTTGAAAGCCTGTGCGCTATCACTATACGTGTACAGCCCATACCGTCAAGCGCTTCGCTGACCTGTTTCTGGGTCTTGTTGTCAAGCGCTGAGGTCGCTTCATCGAACATGAGTATCTTAGGCTTCGGTGCGACAGCTCTCGCTATCATCAGCCGCTGTTTCTGACCGCCCGATATACCGCCCTGCCCCTCAGAGATAAGTGTCTGCATGCCCATCGGCATCGCCCTTATGTCATCTGCGATACCTGCTATCTCAGCCGCTTCCCAAGCATCGTCCAGTGTCAGATGCGGTGCAGAGATGATTATATTCGAGAAAATATCTCCCTGAAACAGCCCGCCGCTTTGTATCACCGAGCCGATATTCCGCCTCAGCGAGCATAGATCCAATCTGTTAAGGTCTTTGCCGTCATAGAAAACCGCGCCTTTTTCGGGCTTTTCAAAGCCCAGCAGCAGCCTCATCAGCGTAGATTTGCCGCAGCCTGTCTTGCCGACGATGGCAACATATTCACCCGCACGTATTTTAATCGAAAGATCGTTGACGATATACGGCGAATTCTCGCTGTATCTGAAATATACGTTATTAAGCTCAACTCCGCCCGAAAGTTTTGTGACTATCTCCTTGTTGTCGGAAGTCTCGGGCTCGTTTTTAAGAAAAGGCTCAGCCATTTCCAGGATAGGCTTTATCCTGCCCACAGAAAGCGCCATTCCCGCCAGTGATGAGAATGCACCCATCACAGCGCCGTAAGATGCTGTAAACGCAAAGTAGCTGGACTGGTCAACACTGCTTTTTACTGCAAGATAGTAAAGCACGATATTCGAGACAAGCGTTATCGCGGTGGTGATGACACCGTTCAGCTTAATGAAAGCAGGCGGTGCATAAACAAGCTCAGCACCGTCCGAATACAGATTGAGCCACCGTGAGAAGAAACGCTTCTCCGCTCCCGACAGCTTTATCTTCTGCACACCGCTTATCATGGCATAAGTCATACCCGATTCTCTGGCAGAATGCTCCATCTGCTGTTTGCTTATGCGTATCTGCACCAGCGAAGAAATGGTAGTAAATACCACAGTTATGATTATTATCAGCAAAGATGGTACTACCAGTGATGGTGCAAAGCTGAATATCTGCGTAATGTACAGCAGTGATGTCAGCGACGAAAGGCTCGTCATAACAAACGTGCTGAGTATCAACTGACACAGCGAATTGACCGACTGCGAACGGCTTGTAAGCTCGCCCGCGCTGTACCTGCGGAAAAAGTTCGCAGGCAGGCTCATAACGCGCATCATCATCGCCGCCTGAACATTCAGGTCTGCTTTTGTCTGTATCCTTGATGTCAGCAGCGAATGTATCGACGATACCAGCTGTGACGATACAACTGTGCAAAGCATGAATATCGCGATACTGACAAGTATCCTTGTACTGCCGCTCGCTATCACGGGACCTGTCAGCGCCTTTGTAATTCGCGGCATCAGCATGCCCACACCTGTTATCGCCAGCGTTGACAGCAGTATCATCACCGCATCACTCATGCCCAGACAGTTCTTCATGTACAGCATAAGGTCGGGTATGCCCAGCTTTTTCTGGGGGAAAGGCTTGTAGAAGCAATAGGCTTCCCTTTCAAAAAGCTCTGCCGTCTTACTGTCTATCCTGACTTTCTTGCCTGTATTCCTGTCCAGATAATAGTACCCATACAGCTTGTCGGGCAGAATTGCCGCAGGCGAGCCGTCCTCTTTTGTATATGCAAGTATCGGACCGTATGCATCTTTCCACCATTTTTCTTCCAGTATTATCTGCCTTTTCATTATGCCGTGCGGCCGCAGTGAATAATCCAGCTGAGCTTCATGCGTTTTGATGCTTTTCGGTATCTCAGCCGACTTGAAATGATAGTACTTCAGTATATCATCTATCGCCTGTTTTGTGACGATATGATCGTCGCTTATCTTAGTGGCTGTACGTTCACCGAGAACCACTCCCGCCACGCGAAAAAAGGACTCTTCAAACAGCTGCTGATCGAGATCGCTGCGCTGTTTGATCTGTTTTTCAAACCAACCCAAAGCACTTCACCCCCTTACTCATTTGACACCAGCTCGGTATAAGCGCCGCCCAGCGCCATAAGCTCAGAATGAGTACCGCGCTCGACTACCCTGCCCTTGTCCATAACGATTATCTCATCGCAGTCGCGTATGGTAGAAAGTCTGTGTGCGATAACAATGCAGGTGATGCCCCTGTCTTTTATGGCTTTGACGACTTCAAACTCTGTCTTTGCATCAAGCGCCGATGTAGCTTCATCAAGTATTATTATCGAAGGATCCTGCGCCAGCACACGGGCTATCTCCATTCTCTGGCGCTGACCGCCCGAAAGGTCTCTGCCGCCCGAAGTCAGCTTTGAATCATAGCCGCCCTCACGCTCCATGATGTCTGTGTGAAGCTGTGCGTCACGGGCTGCCAGTATCATCTCAAAATCTTTTATAGACTCGTCCCACATCTTGATATTATCAGCGACAGTGCCTTCAAACAAGGTTATCTCCTGGTCTACCACCGCCAGCGAGCCTGTCATTACAGACCTTGCATGTTCAGCTCTTGACTTGCCGTCAAAAAGTATCTCTCCGCTCCACGGTTCGTACAGACCCGAAATGAGCTTTGACAGTGTTGACTTGCCGCACCCCGAAGTGCCTACAAAAGCAACTCTGCCGCCCGGCTTGATGGTCATTGAAAAGTCGCTTATAAGCGGTTCGGCGAGCTTTGAATAACCGAAAGTGATATTTTTCAGCTCAACATTCCCGCGCAGTTTTTTGAGCTTTTCATCTTCCGATGCCCTGTCAGTTGAATTCGGGTCGGTGGGATACTGCATAACGTCCTCGACCCTCTCCATATCGGTGCGCATCTCCTGAATTGTCTGTCCCGAGCTTATGAGCGTCATGGCAGGCATCATGAACGAACCGAGCATTCCCTGAAACATTTGCAGTGAACCGAGAGTAAATCTGCCGTTCATAACATAATACACACCCATCACCAATACCGCATAATTTGCCACAGATGAGAGAAATGTGGGTATCATGCCGAGATAGTTGTTCATTTTGTAGATCTTTACCGTCTGCGAGTTGACAGATGCCTGATAGCCTGCCCATTTCTGGAAAAAGCCGTTTTCTGCTCCGCTCGCCTTGATAGTCTCTATCATCTCTATGCCTGTGACAGTCGTAGAACTCAGCTTTGCCGCATCACGCTGCATAACGCGCGTTATATTCACACGCTTTTCCGAGATGATCTTTGAGATCACGATATTCAGCACCAGCGTGCTTATGCCTATCGCTGTCAGCGTAGCGCTCTGCCTCAGCATGAGTATCAGGTAGAACACCATCATAACAGTATTCAGCAGAAGCGGTGCAAATGTATTGACAAGTGTGCCTGCGATACTTGCGTTGGTAAGCTGTCTTGACTGAATATCGCCTGCCATTCGCTGTGAGAAAAACTCCATCGGCATATGCAGTATCTTCCACATAAACGCCGTTGAACCCACGACTGACATCTTACCGTTGATCTTCAGATTATATATCGTCTGTGCCCACGCAGTTATCAGCTGTACAGCCGCAAACCCGCACATCACCCCGATGAACGGCATCAGCCAGTCGGGATTTTTGCCCGTCAGCAGTCTGTCCATGAATATCTTTGACATTATCGGATTCAGCACACCGAACAGCGATGTTATCACCGTTGTCAGCATGACGAACGCCACCGCCGCGCCTGCACCCATCAAGCGTTTTTTCGCAAAATCCAGCGTACTTCTGCGCTTGCCTTCAGGTACAAAATCATCAGTCGGTGTAAAATTGAGCGTAACGCCCGTAAAAGACTTGTCAAATTCCTCAGGTCCGACCTTGACAGCACCCCTTGCGGGGTCGTTTATGTAGGCGTACTTTCCTTTAAAACCGTCAAGCACCACAAAATGATTGAAATTCCAGTGTATTATGCAGGGAAATCTGCCTTTTTCGCGTATAGAGTCGGTTGTACGGCTGTAAGCCTGAACTTTAAAGCCGTATGCTCTGGCCGCTTTTGCGATATTTTTAGCATTTGAACCGTCACGCGAAACGCCGCAGTCACTCCTCACCTGCTCAAGAGGTATCCATTTATCGTAATAAGCCAATATCATCGCAAGGCTTGCCGCGCCGCATTCAAGCGCTTCCAGCTGCATGATGACAGGCACTTTGGCTGCCACTTTTGTCAAAGTAGGCTTTATCTTTTTTTTGCTCATTTTACGCCCTCTCAGTCGAACAGGAATTTGATAGGGTGAATGCTTTCCGTCACTATCCTGACATCATATTTGCCGTCAGCTTCATTAACAGGCGCATATGCCACCGATCTGCCGTGATCGTCCTCTTCAACAGTGGAGATGCTGTATTCTTCTTCACCAATACGCACCGTCATACCCGAACTCATCTTACTGTTGACACTACCCGTGACCATTATCTCAGCAGTCGAATCATGCACGACAGCGACACCGTCAACAACTGTTTCCAGATCGCCCACCATGCTCCAGACGAACAGCCCTGCGAAAAGAACGATCACCGCCGCAAGAAGCACCCATATACCGGGATTTGTTACTTTCAGGTAATCAGTCAGCTGTTCGGGAGAAGAGATACGTTCCAATGATCTTTGTCTGAAAATACCGGAGCTTTTTTCTTCCATTTTTCGTCCTCCATATCAATAATATCCCAATTTGATTTTGTATCGTTCCCCTGCCAAAAGCGGGATAACAATACGAAAAAGCCATTCTCTGTCATCGGCAATACACTTAAAAATCAGGAGTCAATAATAATATCGCTGTTGTAAAACGTTTTCTGCATTATAACTGTGACTTTCAGTTTTGAAGATCCGCCATGCCGCAAATACCTGCATGGCACATTATTTTTATTCTCTCTGCATTATCAAGTTCTTTGAAACCATCGCTCAGTGACCATTTTTCAAGCCCTTCTGCCGCGTTTACCAGAATTTCCTCAACAGCGCATCTCACCTTGGCAGACAGCCCGCCCGTATACACCGCGAGCCTTCCGCCGCTGCCTTTGATAACGCCCATGAACCGCAGAAACCATTCTGCCTTGAACTGACCGCAGGCATCATACAGCCCGATCAGATCAGCCATCAATTCATCATGGAGAATATTATTTGAAATGCCGTACACCTGTTTTGTAAAATAATGGGTACACTCATGGCTTCGGCGTATCATCAGCGATCTCTCAGCCCAGTCATCATCTTCGATGCCCAGCTCGTCAGCCGTAACGTTGCTGTACGGTTTTGCAGACAGTATGATAAACCTGACAGTCCTCCCCGATATGAACGATGCGCCTGTATGACCGATATTTTCGGGACGTTTCCCCTTATGCACGATGTTTGTCACCAGCGCCTCGAAGTCACTTGCCGCCCTCGTATAGACAATAGGTATCTCACCCGCAAAAGAGTCAAATATCTCCAGCCTTACACCGTCGGGGTCAGCAAACTCTACGGGGCACTTGGGTATCAGCTTTCTGTTGATGACCTCTGCCGCACCTGCCATTTCCGCAAGTACAGCCAGCTTTTTCCAGACAGCAAGCTGTTCAAAGCTCTCCAAATCATGCTCCCGTGCGCCTTCAAACCTATTTCTCAGGTACTCCGAAAGCTCTTCTCTCTCAAAAGCATCAAGCCCGTACTTTTCTGCCAGCAGATCTGTATCCATTTGCAAATACCTTTCAAAAATCACCGCAGACAGACACATTACTGCCTGTGGAGCTTTATTATAGAAATTACATTAAAAACTTCGCATATCCCGATGCGGACATGTAACGCTTCCCCTGCAAAGGCAGAGTAAGCAGCACATTGACCGCCGTTTCTATCATCAGCTATAAATCACACGATCTCTATGTGGTCGATATTCATCCAGTTGACAGCGTATATCTCGCCCGCACCGACTTTAAGTTCTATCGGGTCGCCTTCCGAACGGAATATCTTTATATCAACGTCAGTATCACCTGCATTTACCATCAGATCGTTCAGCCCTATCTCGACACTTTCACCTTTTTCAAGACCGTTTATGAACAATGCGGGCATATCAAGATCATCGGGATCGAGCATATCTGCGGTCAGCTTTTCTATGCTGACATAGAAGCTGTCACCCACCGATAACACATACGGTTCTTCACGTCCTATACCCTCTATCTCCTTGACGGGATAGGTGTAGCTGCTTTCATAATAATCCATGCCGCTCATAATATGAACTATATAATCCGTGTCGGTATCGTTGACAAACTTAGGCATTTCTTCTTTGGCATCAGCCTTATACAGCTTGCCCTCTTCAAATTCGGACAGTTTGACCTCGCCATTATAGTCCCAGTCAACTATTTCTTTGCCAACAGTCGGGTCAAAAGCCGCAGTGATCTCTTCTGCCGTCATCTGCCCGAGACTTTCACCTGTGTCGTTGCTTATAAGCTCATATTCACCGAGTATACCGCTTGAGGCATCGGTTTTCAGCATATAGTTGGAACTGAATTTGAGCAGTACATCTCCGAACTCTTTATCCATTTCCAGAGAATACACTAAAGTATAATCATCATCAAGTATCAGATTAAGCGTAAAAACATCACCGATAAAGCCGCCTCCTATTATCTGATATTCATTTACACCCGCAGGCGCTACGGTGACGATCCCGAACAGATCCTCATCTTGTTCAGCACTGCTTTCGGCAGGCGTTTCAGCAGAGGCGGCGCTTTCTTCAGCAGAGGTGATGCTTTCTTCAGCCGCCGAAGTTTCAGCCGCTGAAACAGCGGAAGTCTCCTGAGAAGAACCTGTATCCTGCTTGTCACCGCACGCCGTCATGCCAAAGCAGACCAGCAGTGCAGCTGTCAGTGAAATAACTTTTTTCATCATATAATACATCCTTTCGATCTATTGTCTGCGGGATACAAGCATTTCTGTTCATTTCCATTTCACAGACAAGCACCACACATTAAATGTGTGGTGCGCCATATATCAGCTTATTACATCAGCTTCTCGATCACTACTTCTGTTGTAGCTGACTTGAGCCATACCTTCACATCATCGGCAAGTTTGGCGATAATGGATTTTTCCAGTTCGTCCCATTCTTCGGCTGCCTTGTTTTTTTCTGACGGGAGGTTGCTGCGATAATTCATCAGCGACCAGTACTGTTCTACCGAACTGCCGCCCGAAAGTTCACAGCGATGTGCGCCCATGCTGTACCAGCCGTTAAGTGCCGAATACTCGCTCATATAAACGCCGTCTGTCGAATACTGGGAACTGATGCGGAATGCTTCACGTATCTTGCCCAGTATTCCCTTTGCATTCTCGTTCTTGCCGCTTGTAGCAACGCCAAGCAGCTGACCTTCCTGCAAAATGTCGGCAGACTTCTGAGCTGACAGGCAGATGCGGCACATTATGCCTTTATCTGTCTTTTCGCTCTCGAACCACATATTGCCGCTGAAGCTGTCCATTATACCGTTGACCATGCTTATAAGCTCCTCTGTCAGCAGACGCACATGCATAGCTTTTTTGCCTGTAAAACCGTTATAAGCCGCAAAGCTCTCGGCTGTTTTCATGGCTTCAGCCCTGCCTTTAAGGTCACTGTAAACCTGTATAACATCAGATTTCATAAAAGATCCTCCTAAATTAGTTTAACACCCAGCATTGTCAGATCATCAAACTGAGGTGCTTCGCCGACAAACTCATCAACTGCCGTTTTCATGTTGGTGAGCAGTTCCTTCGGCGATGCTTCGCTGTCCTTATTGAGAGCTTCGAGCATCCTGTCAGTGCCGAAAAGCTCATTATTTGCGTTTGTAGCTTCTGCAACACCGTCAGTGTAAAGGAACAATGTGCCGCCCTTTTCGAGTCTGAACTCATATTCTTTATAGCGCATACCGTCCATACCGCCGATGACAAAGCCGTGCTTATCCTTGAACAGCTCAAAGCCGCCGTCAGCTTTTTTGATTATCGGGTACTCGTGACCTGCATTTGCGGCAGTCACCTTGCCCGTTGAGATCTCCAGCACGCCAAACCAAACTGTAACGAACATTTCCTCGTCATTGTTCTTGCATATCTGTGCATTTACCTTTTCCAGCACCTTAGCGGGATGACCGTCCATCATAGCATAGTTGTTCACAAGTATCTTGGACATCATCATAAACAGTGCCGCAGGTACGCCCTTGCCCGAAACATCTGCCATGACCATGCCGAGATGGTCATCGTCGATCAGGAAGAAATCGTAGAAATCTCCGCCGACTTCCTTTGCAGGTGTCATTGTCGCATAAATATCGAACTCGGGTCTTTCAGGGAAAGCAGGGAAAAGATTTGGAAGCATGTCTGCCTGTATCTTGGTCGCAAGCTCCAGCTCAGCGCCGATGCGTTCCTTTTCAGCTGTGATCTTTGTGATCTGCGTGACATACTGTCTCGTCTTGGTCGAAAGATCTGCAAGGCTCTGTGCCAGCATCTCTACCTCATCACCTGTGCGGTAGTCATCTTCCATCTCAAACGCCTGGTCTGAGCCGCTGATGGAGTCCATGCGCTTTGTCATTTTCTCGATGGGCTTTACGATACGGTTAGCCACTACCAGTGCCCCGACAGTACCCATCACGAGAATAACAGCGATCATAACAAGTGTCGTATTCTTTGAGTTTTGCAGTCCGCTCTCGAACTTTCCTGTTGCATCGTCATTGATGCGGTCATACTCAGCTATCATCATGTTGGTGGGCTGTTCGGTTATCTCTTTTTCGATAAAGGAAACTACTGCCCAGCCGATAGTACTCATGGGAGAGCCTGTCATATAGTAGTCTTTGCCGTCCACATTTACTGTGGTCAAGCCTGTCCTTTCGCTGAGAGCAGAATTGATAAACGCAGAAAGCTCCTTATTATCGGTGTTTCTCATATCAGCCGACTCATCAGACAGCTTTACTTCAAATATGCCGTTGCCCTCGGGTGCAAATATGACCTTGCCGCCGTTGTCGATAACAGATATGTAACCGCCCTGACTTGACGAAGAATTTACATAATCGCCCATCGAATCCAGAAACAGGTCTGCCCCCACAACGCCTACCAGTTCACCGTTGGCATATATAGGTGCTGAGCATTCAATGCCGATATTATCGGTGTAGGTATCAAGTTCGATACCGGAAAAGCACAGCTCTCCCGCCTCGACAGCGCCTGTATACCAGGGTCTTTCCCTTACAGCGAATGCAGGGATATTGCCGTTTTCATCAAACTTGCTTGCCGAGTTGTTATCAACGCAGATAACTGTGCCGTCCGCCAGACCTATAAAGCAGTTGTTCAGATATTCTGACTGCTCGCACATAGCTATCATCGTTTCGCTCATATGCGCCGCAACGCCCAGATATTCGGAAGAAGTATAGTCAACGCCTTCTTCATGCAGCACCTGTGCCGAGAACTTGCCGTCATTCGCCTTATCGGGAAGATAAGCAGTGTATGGTTCAAAACTGTCCTTGTGTTCAAACAGACCCGTTGCCAGATTTTGCAGAGTTGCAACATCTGTCTTAATATCTGTGAACATATCGTCAGCTATATACGCCTGGAGAGCATTTGTCTTTGTCATCGAACTTTCGATGACCTGATGCATCGTATTTCCGGAGACCTTCTCAATAGCCTCCTGATGCTCGCTGCCTGCTTTACCTACGACAGAGCTGAGTTTCTTCATCTGAAATACAGATACAGCTGAAAACAAAGCGATAAGTGCCAGCATAAAAATCAGCACCAGATTCATTATCTTCTGCTGAAGCCCGCCGAAAGTCATTCCGAATTTCTTAATCACCCCATCACCAGTCCTTTTTTCAGTGTAAGAATATTGTGACCATCAATGTAATTATACTCCATACCGTCCATCGTCTTTTTGACCATGAAAATACCAAGACCGCCGATCTGCCTTTCTTCGGCAGAAAGAGTGACATCGGGATCGGCTTTTGCAAGCGGGTCATAAGGTGTACCGCTGTCCTTGAAAGTAATGACTGCGGTGTTATCCGCAATATCCATACAGATCTCAGCTGTTCCGACTTCGGGGGCATAAGCATAGTTAGCGATATTAACAAATATCTCTTCAACAGCAATATCTATCTGCATCTGTACTTTCATCGGACAATCTGCCGCTTCGAGCTGTTCGTCCACAAACGCCAGCACATCAGGCAGTACGGAAGTTAAAGCCTGTACTTCTATTTTTTTCATATGCATCACTCGATAGTCAGAATATCACTGAAGCCTGTCACTTCAAATATCTCCATAATATCCGCGCCGACATTGATGAGCTTCATACCGTCCTTTTTGCACATTACTTTCTGTGCAGAAAGCAGAACTCTCAGACCTGCCGAAGAGATGTACTCGACATTGGCAAAATCAATGACAAGTGCATTACAGTCACCATAGCTTGCTTTCAGCTCCTGTTCAAGAGCGGGTGCGGTTGTCGTATCGACTCTGCCGCTGATAGTTACATTGAGTGTGCCATTGTTAGTTACCTTTTTGATCTCCATTTTTCATTTTCCTTTCAAAAATCAAATTTCATATTTGAAGAGTTTGCCTCTTCCTCTTACATTATAACATAATAACATAAAATGCGCAACAAATTTTACACAATTTTGAGCATTTTGTTGTTGTAGTTTTGAACAAAGTTTTAAACTAAATTTTATGCATTACGACAAAGAGATATTGCTATCCGCCTGCTTTTCATATTATACCACAACAAACGCAACAAAAGCACAACAAATCAAGCCACACTGTCAAAGAATTGTTCACAAATTTCGGCGCTCATATTTGTGCAACATACAAACACCGTCACAGCACTTGACACCGCTTCTTATGTGTGTTATAATCAATATAGTTGGTTCGGAGGGCAACACATTCGACAGAAATGTAATGCCGGATAAGACCGCAGGCTGAGATGTCTGCTGTTTTATCCGGCTTTTTTATGGAGGTAACTATGAAAGACAATGATTTTACAAGCGGCGCGATACTGCCTAAACTGCTGAAATTCATGCTGCCTGTGCTGTTTGCGATGTTTTTGCAGTCGCTGTACGGCGCGGCAGATCTGCTGGTGGTGGGGCGTTTCAGTGATAACGCCGCAGTTTCAGCGGTATCGACAGGTTCACAGATAATTATGACGCTTACAAACATACTGGTCAGCTTTTCGATGGGCATAACAGTTTCCGTAGGGCAGAAGATAGGTCAGAAGCGCCCTGATGAGGCGGCAAACACCATCGGGACAGGGCTTATGATATTTGCCGCTGTGGGACTGATACTGACTGTAATGTGTCTTACAGGCGCGGAGGTGCTGGCAAAGATAATGAACGCTCCCGCAGAAGCATTTAAAGTCACATCAAGCTATATAAGGATATGCGGTTCGGGTTTTCTGATAATAACGGCTTACAATCTGCTGGGAAGCATTTTCAGGGGGCTTGGCGATTCGCGCACGCCGCTTATCGCAGTGGGCATAGCCTGCATATTCAACATAATCGGAGACCTTTTCTTTGTGGCAAAACTGAACATGGGCGCATCGGGTGCGGCGCTGGCGACCGTCCTGGCGCAGCTTATAAGCGTGCTTATCTCGCTGTTCATAATCAGGCGCACTGCCCTGCCATTTGAGTTCCGCCGATCGCACATCAAGCTCAACAGCCGCTGTGCCGCGTCCATATTCCGTATAGGAACGCCCATCGCTTTGCAGGACTTGCTGGTAGGCATTTCTTTCCTTGTCATGCTGGCTATCGTCAACAATATCAGCCTGACGGCTTCGGCAGGTGTGGGCGTAGCTGAGAAAGTCTGCGCGTTCATAATGCTTGTGCCTGCGGCTTTCATGCAGTCGATGTCGGCTTTTGTGGCGCAGAATTACGGTGCAGGCAAAACAGACAGAGCTTCAAAGGCGCTTAAAACAGGCATAACCGTATCATTTGCGTTCGGTGTGGTCATGTTTCTGCTGACATTCTTTCGCGGTGACTTGCTGGCAGGTGTTTTCTCGAACAACAGCGAAGCAGTCGCTGATGCATGGGACTACCTGAAAGCCTACGCCATAGACTGCCTGCTGACCTGCTTCCTGTTCTGCTTCATCGGTTACTACAACGGCATACAGCGCACCACATTCGTGATGATACAGGGCATCTGCGGCGCTTTTCTGGTAAGGATACCAGTTGCGCTGATAATGCAGCACATCGGGAAAGGCTCGCTGTCCCTCATCGGACTTGCTACACCATGCTCGACTATTTTGCAGATAACGCTTTGTTTTGCGGTATACAGACGTTTCAGCCGCGACAGATCAGCCGCCTGATGCCGTCTGAATGCTGCACGGCATGATATGAAATACCCCCGCCCGAACACGCAATATCGCAGTCGGGCGGGGGTATTTGTTTTTATGACTATCCCTTTAGCACACCAACTAAAAATGCGGTAAACAAAAGGATAATTGAGCGCCATACGCCAAGAACCTTAAGTTCTGTATAGCCGCTGTTTTTGTGGTGTGTCAGCGGGATAACCACATTTGTTTTTTCTGCAAAGCAGTCAAAATAAGGAACAGCCGTCACATAAAAGCAACGGCTGATAAGGAGATCAAGATCTTACGCAAACTGACAAATTTTGTATTTACTGCCGATAACACATATACAGCGCCGCATCTGTGTCAGTCAGTTCTGCTGTACTTAGGACGGAAATATTTGAAGAACCAAACAAGACAGCCCGCAAGCAAGATCATGTTGATGATCATATAACCGGTATTCGTTATCACAAAGCCGCTGCGCTGACGGTAAACTGCCGAGCCAAAAAGTTCCACTTTGTTAAAGTCGATAAGACACAGGCTGTTGTGCGCGATATGTTCCAAGATAACATAGATGATATTTTCGGTATAATAGTAGACAGTCGCCGCCACAAGCGTACCGACCAGCACATCAAAAAAGCCCTGGATATTGTATAAGTGGATAGATGAAAATATTAATGCGGGAAAAATTATGGTCATGCGTTTGCCAAAACTCTTCTTCATCACACCCATACAGCTGAAACGGAATACCAGTTCTTCAAAAAAAGGTGCGAGCAGGCAGGAACATATCGCCGAAATGACTGTTATACGGCTTTCGGAACTATGATGCACCGACATAAATCTGCTGAGTAACGCGCCGTCGATGGCTGAGACTGTTTCGCAGGCTGACCAGACAAACACAGTCAGCATGATCGGCACAGACCAGTCAAATTTCTTGAACCTGAAAGCCGCTTTCAGTTCACAGCCCGATGTTTTTCGGGCAATTATAACGGCAAAGACTGCGGTAAGGGCAGTTGCCGTTTCTGCCAGAAGGTGGGATACATCAGCCGCGAGAGTTTTATCTGCAACAGTCAGATTGTCTTTCACCACCGACATGATGACTGTCATCAACAGAAAGACCGCCATCATGCCGATGACTAGCAGCACCGACTGTTTTTTGGGACTCATTTTGTTCTGCCCCGATCCACGCATGTCAATTACTTTAGTATCTGTCATTTTATTCTTCCTTTCTTTTACACGACAATATTTTTCAACTTGTTTATATTATCACACATTAATTATTCTGATAAGAAAATGTCGCGAGTTGACTAATTATTGTCGCGAAAGAATGTTGTTAATATTTTATATACAGAATCATAAAGAATATCTTAATCCTGAACAAAAATCAATCCAATAAAAGACCCCCACCCCGCTGAAAACTCAGCGCGGCGAGGGTCTATCTGCTATATTTCAGATAATTCGGTGAGGTATCACTTCTCTTCTCCCGAATACTTCTTGTAGCCGGGATGCCTGCCTGTCACGCCGTACTGCGGGCGCATGCCGATCAGACGGTCGATATTTTCGCGGTCGATGTCCTTCACGCCGCCGAGTAGTCTGGCAACAAGGGAGATCTGCGCCTGCAATTCGAGAGTCTCCATGCGGTAATAAGCAGTGGTCAGGTCTGCACCGACTGTGAGCGCACCGTGATTTGTAAGCAGCATCACATCATGTTCCTGCAAATAAGGCTCGATAGCTTCGGGCACTTCAAATGTTGAGGGTGTTCCGTAAGGTGTCAGCGGCACTGAACCCACCGCGATAACAGTCTCTATCATGCAGTAGTCGTCCAGCGGCACATGAGCGCAGGCAAATCCCGTAGATACAGGCGGATGCGCATGCACGACAGCTCCAACATCAGGGCGGTCATTGTAGCACTTGATGTGCATTTTCACCTCAGATGACGGTCTCCAGTCCTCTGTCGGCTTCTCGATAATGTTGAAATCCTTGTCGATTAGCCCGATGTGATCGCGGGTTATCTCAGCCTTTGAAATGCCTGTCCGTGTGGCAAGAAAGCGGTTCTCGCCTACTTTGACCGTCACGTTGCCGTCATTGGCAGCTACCCAGCCTTTCTGCCACATCTTATGGCAAACTTCCACAATTTTATCCTTAATATCCTCGTACATATCCTAAGTTCCTTTCAAGCAGCTGTCCGTTTTTACGGATATTTGACTTCGATGACGTATTTCTGCGGAATATCTTCGCTCTGCCACACGCCGTTATCGGAAAGGCGAAAAACAAAGCCGTCAGCCAGCATCTCAGCCGTGTTTATGACCAGCACTGCGGGCTTTCCGTGACGCGAACCGACTTTAACGGCAGTGTCTATATCTTTGGACAGATGAACATAATTGCGGCTCATTTTCAGTATGCCTTTTTCGCGAATGGAATCAAGGCTCTGCACAGCTGTGCCGTGATAAAGTACCGCAGGCGGTTCTGCAATATCCATCTCCACATCGACTGCTATGCTGTGCCCCTGATTGGCGCGTATCTTCGACTTATCCTCATTGAAAGAGTAGCGCTGTTTATTATTCTCGCGCACGATCCTCTCCAGCGTTTCCATATCGAGCTTTCTTCCTGTTGCACAAACGCCGCTGATAAGGGCTTTCGTGTCAGCCCAGCCATGTTCGTCCAGCGTCAGACCTATCGTCTGCGGCTGATGGCGCAGCACGAGGCTGATAAATCTTCCCAGTGAAACATCATCATTCTTTATCTTGTTCCCCATTGTCATCTCCCTTTCATATCTTTATATCATACTACACCTTTCTGGAGCATCACATTTGCATAGACAGCCTTTTCGCCTGTCGCGATGATGGCGTAGGCAGTCTTAGCCTCCTCATAAAAAGCAAAGCGCTCGATCTCACCGATGGCAGATCCGCCGCGCGGGTCGTGCTTGGCTACAATTCGCTTGTAGTCCTCCCAAATTGGAGTCTCAGCATCATCACCTGCCATGACCTGCATCAGCGAAACAGGCTTATCAACGTATGTATCCAGCGGAAACAGCGTGAGTATCGCATCGAGAAGTTCAGGCACACCGTGACCGTCAGCACGAATGACCTTGCAGTTTTTGCCCATGCTCTCGGCAGGAAAATTCCCGTCCGCAATAACTATCCTGTCAGAATGCCCCATTTCGCAGAGCGTCTTTAAAAGCTCGGGTGAAAGAATGGGCGGAATATTTTTCAGCATCATTTACCTCCGAATATTAGTTTAATATCTTCATATGCCTTATCCCACTGCATGGGACTCTCAGGCTCAAATACCTCCACATTTTCAGATGCGGCGATCACCTGACGCGCCTGTGAGAGGTCTGAAATATCGCCGCTTGCTATCAGCTGTACAGCAATATTGCCCAGCGCGGTAGCTTCAACAGGACCTGCTATAACACGTCGTTTGCATGCATTTGCAGTCATTTTACAGAGCAGTCTGTCACGAATGCCGCCGCCTATCATGTGTATCGCATCAAAGTGTCTGCCCGTGCATTTTTCAAGCCCTTCCAGTGCCTGACGATATTTCAGCGCAAGGCTTTCATAGATGCACCTAAGCACCTGACCGTCTGTTTCAGGCACAGGCTGACCGCTCTCAGCGCAGAACCTCCTCACCCTGTCGGGAATGTCGCCCGCAGGGACAAAGCGAGGGTCATCGGGGTCGATAAAGCAGCGGAAAGGCTCAGCCTCAACTGCCATTTTCTCCATATCAGCAAAGCTGACTTCCCTGCCCTCACACGCCCAGCGGCGGCGAGTCTCCTGCAAAAGCCAAAGCCCGACAATGTTCTTTAAGAAAGAGGTCTTACCGCCGAAACCCGATTCGTTGGTAAAACAATTTTCGCATGCAGTATAGTCTGTAAGAGGAGCGTCAAGCTCTGTTCCAAACAAGCTCCAAGTGCCGCAGCTGAGAAATGCAAAGCCAGAGTTCTGTGCGGGAACTGCCGCCATAGCAGACTGAGTATCATGTCCGCAGACTGCTATAACGTCCATATCGGGAATGTCAAGCTCTTTCATTATATCGTGGCTGAGTGTCCCGATCTTTGTACCCGCAGGCAATATATTGGTGAAAAGACTTTCACGTATGCCGAGCCGTTCAGCCACGCGGTAAGCCCAACATTTGCCCGACTGGTCATAAAGCTGTGTGGTCGATGCTATCGACTGCTCGGTTATCTTTTCGCCCGTGAGAAAAAATGTGAAAAGATTTGGCATCATAAGCAGTTTATCGGCACGTTCAAGCAAATCGGGTCTGTTTTTTTTTTTTTTCTTCAGCTGAAATGCTGTGTTTATCTCCATAAACTGGTTGCCCGTTACCGCATAAAGACTTTCTTTCGGGATAATCGAAAAAGCCTCCGCAAGCATGCCCTGCGTGCGGCTGTCACGGTAATGGACAGGATTATCCAGCAGTCTGCCATTCTCATCTATAAGCCCGAAATCAACGCCCCAAGTGTCCACGCCCAAACTGTCCACTTTACCGTACTGCTTTGCTTTTGTAAGGCTTTGCTTGACCTCATGGAAAAGCCGCAGAAAGTCCCAGTACATCGTACCGCCAAGAGTCACAGGTTCATTCGCAAATCGGTGGATCTCCTCCAGTGCGATGCGTTCTCCGTCAAATCTGCCGTTGACAGCCCGCCCGCTTGATGCGCCGAAGTCAATGGCAAGAACTTTTTTGTCCATGTACTCACCTCACATCATCAAAATATGAACACGGTCAGCCCGCATATGCAAAAGTCCACAAAAGCGAACTGCACGTGCGGGCTCACCAAACAGTTTTTATCTCATGCCGCGGTACATAGGACCGTAATTTGCACATGCTCTGTAATCAGCACCTTCCTTGTCCATGCCGAATGCATTCCATGCAGCAGGACGGAAGATCTTCTCTTCGGGAACGTTATGCATAGCAACAGGAATGCGAAGCATAGAAGCGAGAGTTATCAGGTCAGCGCCGATATGTCCATAACTGATAGCGCCGTGATTTGCGCCCCAGTTGTTCATAACATCATATGCAGACTTGAATGGCGCGGCATCTGTCACACGGGGCGTGAACCATGTGCAGGGCCATGTATAGTCGGTGCGCTTCCAAAGAATATCGTTGACCTCTTCGGGCAGTTTGACTGTCCAGCCCTCAGCTATCTGAAGCATTGGTCCGAGTCCCTTGACAAGATTAAGTCTTATCATCGTGACAGGCATCTCGGCATCTGTCACATATCTTGAGGAAAATCCGCCGCCGCGGAAATATCCGCAGTCTGCATAATTCCAGGTCGTCGCCGCGAGTATCTTCTTCTGATCCTCTTCGGTGACGTTGAACCACTCTTTCATAACAGCATTTCCGTTCTCATCGGTGGCAAGTCCGCAGGCATCAAGGCATGCAGCGCCCGAATTTATGAGGTGGATAAAGCCGCCCGCCTCTTTTGCATGACCTGTCAGCTCGTAATTGGCTGCCTTTTTCAGCGCATCGGGCGACCAATATGTACGTACATCTGCAAATATCTGCGCGCGATTTGTCAGCAGTTTCATAAACAGCATTCCCAGACCGTTGAGAACATCGTTCTCAGTCGCAAGAATATAAGGCTCACGCGCACCGTTCCAGTCAAAAGTTGTGTTTAGGAGCGCTTCGGGGAAGTCGCAGTTGGGATAAAAATCAGTCCACTGGCGCTGCCCCTGAAAGCCCGCAGCTATTGCGTTATGACCCACCATTTCCTCTTCACGAACCTTCGGAAGCTTGTCGTTGCCGTTCATCAGGTCTTTGATGATGCACATCATTTTAACAACGAATTCCCAGTCCTTTTCCTTTTCTTCGGGGGACTTTTGCAGGAAATCGGGATTTTTGTCGAAGCCCTCCTTACAGTTCGCTTTTGTCCATGCAAGCGCCTTCTCAAATTCATCCTTGTCATATATCTCTTCGGTCATTCGGCGGATTATCTCCACCTCGTCCACCGACTCTACACGCATGCCGAGATAATCCTCTATAAAAGCAGGGTCGATGATAGAACCGCCTATACCCATGCAGATAGAGCCGATCTGCAAATAGCTCTTGCCGCGCATAGTTGCACAAGCAACAGCAGCTCTGCCAAAACGAAGCAGCTTCTCTTTTACATCTTCGGGTATCTCTGTGTCATCAGCTTCACATACGTTTTGTCCATATATGCCAAAAGCAGGCAGACCTTTCTGTGCATGAGTCGCGAGAACAGATGCAAGATACACCGCACCGGGACGTTCAGTGCCGTTAAATCCCCAGACAGCTTTAATGGTATTTTTATCCATATCCATAGTTTCAGCGCCGTAGCACCAGCATGGGGTGACTGTCAATGTGATGTCCACGCCGCATTTCTTGAATTTAGCCTCGCAGGCAGCAGCCTCAGCGACGCGCCCGATGGTGGTATCAGCGATAACGACCTTGACGGGTTCGCCGTTTGAATAGCGCAAATTCTCCTCAAACAGCTTAGCTGCGGACTTTGCCATGTTCATAGTCTGATCTTCCAGCGACTCGCGAACGCCCAGAGCACCGCGTCTGCCGTCGATAGTGGGGCGAATGCCGATAACGGGATAATCACCCAGATACCTATTTTTTGCCATAATAATATCCTCCTTGTATAAGATGCTTTATAATCCGTATGCAAAAATTATATCATATTTTTCTCATTTTGTCTGTATTCGATATATAGAATTTTGCGCTTGATTTTTGTAGTCTTTGCATGAAATAATATTCATCTTTAGGCTTAAATTGTGCTTTGAGGTCAAATCAGCCGTCCCTCGCTTTTATTTTACGGAGCAATCAATGTAAATATATGAAACATTAGCATTCGTATTCCAACAACAAATATTCAAATATCTATAAAATCGAAAAACAATATCGAATTTCTGACTTTCAAATATTTTTTATTGTTTTTCGATAATTTGCTATTGACAAACGAAAAATCATGTGGTATAATACATTCAGGCTGAGGGTCATGCCGCAGCCTTATTGTCGGCAATATTTATTCGGGAGGAACAAAAAATGGTTAATGAATTAACAGGATGGTCAGAGATGAAATCGCTGAAATTATCGCGTTTTCTGGTGGCAGGTTTATTATTTCTGCTTATCGTCATATTGTTCACAGCGCACATTATCGCAGACTGGTTCGGCGTAATATCCGTCGGAAAAGGGCTTATCAAGGGAGGTCTTGTAACAGCAGTCACAATAATGATATACATATGTGACCTCTTTGCAATTATTGCGGTCTATCATCTGCATAAACTATTATCAAATATTGCGAAAAATGAAGTGTTTACACAGCAAAATTCCCGCTGCCTGAGAATAATTTCCTGGTGCATCGTCTTTGCGGGAATAACATTCATCATATTCAGCCTGTGGAGGTTTGAGTTCCTGTTTGCCGCTTTTTTTGCGATGTTTCTCGGACTTGTGATGCGTGTGCTTAAGAACGTTTTTGAGAAGGCAGTAGAACTGAAGTCCGAGAACGACTTCACGATATAAGGAGGCGTTCTTATGGCAATAATCGTTAACCTTGATGTTATGATGGCAAAACGGAAAATATCTTCAAACGAGCTGGCAGAAAAAGTCGGTATCACTGCAGCAAATTTGTCTATACTAAAGACAGGCAAAGCGAAAGCTGTACGATTTTCCACCCTCGATAAGATCTGCGAGGTGCTGGAATGTCAGCCGGGAGATATTCTTGAACATGTGTAAAAGATAAAAAAGGACAAAAATATGGACAGCAAAAAAGATGTTATAACAAATATAAAACTGATTATCATAATTATAGTAATAATATCCGCTTTAGGACTTTTTCTGATATTTTTCCCATACATTCTGTTTGTGTTGGCAACAATATTTGACAGCAGTGAAACGCTGTATAAAGGAAATTTCAAAGCGTCGAATGGGGAAACGATCAAGGCAGAAATAAGCGTGGCAGATCACTTTCTTTGCAAGGGGTCGATGTCTTTAGAGGACGAAAAAGGTATCCACACCATTTATGCAATAAAGAATAACGATGAAAGTTCTCTGCCCTGTGACTATTATTCAGAAAAGATAAACGACGATGAATTTTTTGTATGGACAACCTACAATGACAATACTGAATATATAGTTTACAGCAATGAAGAGATCAGAGAAGATGTGATAATTCTGGATCATACAAAAGCAGATCTAAAAAAAGCTAGAATTTATGATGACGATAAAGTCATTGCGAGAAAAGTCATTGAAACAGGATTTTTGAGCAGAGTGCCCGATTCTTCAGATAAAAAAGGGTGGGAAGAATTACTGTCATACATAGATAAGTACGAATTATCGGACAGTGACAGTTCAACTTTGAAAGGAGCCGATCAACATGAATGAGAACAACGAAAACTTCGCAAACGCGATGCCCTATCAGCAGCAACAGGCTTATTTGCCGCCATACGGCAATACCGTGCCGCAGTACGTCGCCAAGCCAAAACCGACATTCACAAAGAATGAAAAGATATTATCAGTTTTGGTGGCAATACTTTCCTTTTTGTTCGTACATTTTGTTTTGTGGAACACCAGAGGTTTCTTTACCAGCGCTTTTTATATCGCAGCACTGACAGTCTCGCTGACGTACCTTACAAAATGCGAGTACAAATTTTCCACCTCACATAAGGTATGGTCCGTAATTATGTACTGCTTTTCAACTGTTTTCTCGCTCACTGATAATAATTTCATCAAGCAGCTCGACTCAATTTTTCTGCACATCGGCATAGCTTACCTCATCTACTCTGTGACCTCAAAAAGGCAGTTATTCGGCAGATATTCGGTATTTGAGATCGTCAAATGCAATCTGGGAGATCCGTTCTCTCACTTTGGAGCAGAATACTCAGCCATCAACAGTACAGTCAAAAGTACAAAAACCGGTACAAATCTTAAAGCTGTTATTGGCGGACTCATTCTCGCGCTCCCACTTACTCTCGTAGTAGCGGCATTACTCATGTCAGCCGACGAGGGCGTTGCAAGTATGCTGCATTCGCTTGCGTTAGCTGTCAATATGGACAACGTTTTTTCACTGATAGCGCAGATCGCAGTATCTATTCCCGTTGCAGGTTATTTGTTCGGTCTTATTTATTCGCATACACACCCCGAAATAACAAAACCTCTTATTGAAGAAAATTGTGACCAGACAACTTTCAAACTCAGGATAGTGTCAAACATAGCACTGTATGCCTCCATCACACCGATCTGCATACTGTACATATTGTTTTTCGTTTCTCAGGCAAACTATTTTCTGTCAGCTTTTTCAGGAGATCTACCAAAGCAGTTCAGCTACGCAGAATACGCAAGAAGAGGCTTTTTTGAGCTGTTTGCTATCGAGCTTATAAATGCGGGCGTTATTTTCTTTATCAATTTTTTTGCGAAAAATACAGGCAAAAACAAGCCCGCACCTCTCAAGTTCTACACTGTGACAGTTTCTGTTTTCACGCTTCTCATAACCGCCACTGCTGTCAGCAAAATGGTTTTATATATCCAAAATTACGGACTGACACAGCTTCGCGTTTACACTACATGGTTCATGCTGCTCACTGCGTTGATATTTGTATTTGTAATAATTAAACAGTTCAAAATTGATTTTCAGATCATTCGCACATTCGCAGTTGTATTTACAATTTTCTTTGCAGCTCTTTGTTTTTCAAGACCTGATGCTCTCATAGCCCGCTATAATATGGAAAATTGTATGGACAGTCTTTCATATAATGATATTTATGATATGGTAAGCCTGTCAGCAGATGCAGCAGCTGTCGTTTTAGAACCTGAATACAGAACTGATATAAATGAAAAATACGCAATAAAAAATAAAGCATTCAATAACGCGCCGGGTCCTAACGCGGGTTATGAGGAGCTTTGTAGGTTTTCAAACGCCGTTCTCAATCACTCAGATTATAACAAGTTCAATTATTCGTCCTTAAAGCTGATCTCCATGCTTGACAGCTGATGTTTTGCCGTTCTTCTGACAGATAAAAAATGCACAAATATCTGCAATACACGTTGAACTCATTCCCCTGTCCCATGCGGGGAATGAGTTCTTTTTATTCCTTTTTACCCTTAGACTGCCTGCGGTTTTTCAGTCTTTTTGTCTTTAACTAAAAAAGCACAGTGCGCATACATGCACTGTGCTTTTCCCATAAATGCAGTTTTTCGATTACGCAGCATTCCAAACAGTGTCATGCAGGCTGAAAAGCCCCTCCTCGTTTCAACTATCTGCGTAAATTGCCATTCTGCTGATAATGCAGAAAACTCAAACAAACGGAAGTTTTTCTCACTCGGTCTCGGCAGCATCAGCCTGTTCTACCGAAAACTGCTCGCTTTCATCGTCTGTTTCCTCAGCGGGCTCTTCTGAACCTGCTCCTGCATCTGCGCCAAGACCTGCGCTTTCGGTATCATCGGTCCAGTCGCTAAGATCAGGGAGAACTATTTTGTCAATATCAAAGCTGTACTCCTTGAAAGTAGTTGTCTGCTCCAATCCATAAGCTGACATTTCTATCTTAACGGGTGTCTTACCGTCTTTTTCAAAGTAATACTTATATATAGTGACCTCTCCGTCCTCATCATTTGTAGGCATTACACCCGAAATCAGATCGGGAGCATTGTAAGTCTCGCAGATCAGGTCACCATCGGCAGTCACGCTGTCAACAAAAGTATATGTGTCATCAACACCCATAGTATAGGTGGAAGTGTCTATATTTATGTACTGTTCATCAGGCGTTTCGTCTTTTATATAATTGTGTTCGGCATGATTAAGAACGTACATGACACCGTCGATAACATACAGTTCTGTCTGAGTCTCACCGTCACCGAGACTGAGGTGATAATCTTTACCATATACTTCCACCATAGTTGAAGAATCGTCCATAAAATCGGATGACGTGACCATCACAGCCCTGTAATTGGCGTTTTCGATAGACTTCGTGTAAGCCTGCGCCATAGTAAGCTCCTCAGCTTCGGAGGTTTCAGCCTTACTCTCGGCAGCGCTCTCATCAGCAGCAGAAACGGAAGCGGACTTTTCTGCGCCGCTCTCCTTTTCATCGGAAGTCTTGTCAGCACAGCCCGAAAGCCCTGCACAGCACATTGTAAGAGCAAAGATAACAGCAATTATTTTTTTCATTTTACAATTCCTTTCGTAAATTACTTCTTTAAATTGTATCATATTTTCAGACATACAGTCAATAGCATATTTGCCCAATTTTTTACTCATAGCCCCAAAAAATACGCGCTATATGTTCAAACAAGGACATCATCAAAACCATTTAACCAAAGCCCGCATATATTGCAGGCAAAAAAACACTGCCCGAAGAGCTGTTCCTTGCGGGCAGATATTTAACATATCATATTCTTGCACGGCGGTCATGGGTCTTGTAATACTCGTACTTATTTTTGTACATCTTTGATTCGGCAGTAACAATAAGCGAGGTCATATCCACATTTTTCCCCTCAAACACATCAAACCCAACAGCCGCGTGATAGCCTTTTACCGATATTTCCTCACACATTTTCTTGATCTTGCCGCGTGCATCTTCCTGTGAAATATCCAGCGCAAAAGCGACATACTCATCTCCGCCGATCCTGTAACTATCGTTATTTCCGAACTGCTTTTTTACAGCATTCGCAACATATCGCAGCATTTCATCGCCCGCTTTATGACCTTTTGTGTTGTTAAGCTCATGCAGTCCGTTGACATCAATATAAATACAGCTTATCGAATTTTTATACATCATAGGATACCTGCCCAAGCGCCACTCATAGCAGTTCCTGTTATTCAGACCCGTCAGCTGATCCGTCTCACTCATCTTATGGAGCTTCTTCTCAAGTACATAACCGCGTATTTTAGCCCGATATACCACCGTCTCAGACACGATGGACAGCAGACCGAATATCACCGCATCTGTCACATCAACAGATAATACAGGGTCATTTTTTGTACGGTAAGCTATCACGATAAATGCGATTATATAGAAGATCAGCCCGAAAGCCATTCTCAGCGGTCTGTCAACAAATATCAGCGGCACAAAAATAAGCATTACCATGAATGTCACTGTCTGCTCCTCAGGGCGTGTAAATGCAGCTATCGCTATACCGTATATCATAAACACCGACAGCGCCAGATATACCGAAACATACGTCAGCACAGGGATCTTTCGCGATGCCAGTGACACAACTACCTGTATCAGGGAGAAGATCATACCAAAAATATAAACAGGCTGTGATGACGCAAATCCCTCCTGCCTAAATGACAGCAGGAACATTACAAATATCAGAACAGTCGCCACCGATGCAAATATCAATGCTGTCAAACGGTTGGTTTCCTCTATCTTCTCTTTTATCATACCATAACTCTCTTTATCGGTATCCCCGTAAAGAGCGTAATTTTTTACCCTTTCAAGCAAGTACGACCATCTCCTGCCTAAAAATGTTATTATAATTATATCATAATTTTAAACCTTAGTCAATATTTTTAACACACTATTATCAACAAAATTTTCTATCATACGCTGATAACTATTGCAAATTTTCAACAGTTATGATATAATCTTTAGGGTGATAAAGATATGATATACAATAACATCGTCTGTGGTGAATTTGTTTCAAGACCCAACAGATTTACAGCAAATGTACTGATAAACGGACAGCAGGAGATCTGTCATGTGAAAAATACAGGCAGATGCAGGGAAATTCTAGTCGAAGGCGCTGAGGTTTGGCTTGAACAAAGCAGTTCTCCCGCGCGCAGGACTAAATATGATCTGGTCGCTGTCAGAAAAGGCGGGCGGCTCATCAATATTGACAGCCAAGCACCCAACAAAGCGGTCGCTGAATGGCTTGAACGTGAAAAGCCCTTCGGGGCTGATATGGAGCTTTTCCGTGAAAAGACCTACGGCAGTTCACGTTTTGACATAATGCTAAGATCCAAAAATTCGGACAGAACAGTTTACATTGAAGTGAAAGGCTGCACCCTCGAACGCGATGGCACAGCCCTTTTCCCCGATGCCCCCACCGAACGCGGTGTAAAGCACTTGAATGAACTTATCGACTGCCGCAGGCACGGATACGAAGCGGCGCTTTTCATACTGGTACAGATGTCCGATATTTCGTACTTTACCCCAAATTACGCCACACACCGCGAATTCGGTGAAGCTATGAAAAAAGCTCATAACTGCGGTGTCAGGCTGATGTGCTATGACAGCACCGTTACGCCCGAAAGCCTTGATGTCAGATCACCCGTTGAGATCAGGCTTTAAAGCCACGCACCATCGACACGTATCACCTGACCTGTTATATAAGACGATCCGCTTTCTGCCAGAAACTGTACTGCCGACGCTACCTCGTCGGGTGTACCGATGCGGCTGAGCGGTATCTCATCAATGACTGCCCGCAGATCATCAGCTGACAATCCTGCATTCATTTGGGTGTCTATCAGCCCACAGCTGACACAGTTCACCCTTACACCGCTCGGGGCGCATTCTTTGGCAAGTGCTTTTGTAAAGCCGATAATTCCCGCTTTAGCCGCAGAATACGCCACTTCGCACGATGCACCTGCTTCACCCCAAACAGATGAGATGTTGATGATGTTACCCACATGCCGCGAGATCATCTGAGGAAGCACTGCCTTAGTCAGACGCATGTGACCCAGCAGGTCAACGTTCATCAGCTCACACAGCCTTTCATCGCTAAGCTCGGTAAAAAGCCCTATTTCAGCCGAGCCCGCATTATTCACCAGCAATTCTATCTGTCCAAATTTACGGTCTATCTCTTCGAGACAAGTCTCGATGCTTTCAAGGGAAGTAATATCACAGTGAAAAGCCGCCGCAGTAAGACCCTGCGCAGTAAGCTCCTCAGCCGTCTGCTTTGCTTGTTTTTCGCCTTTTGAATAGCATATCGCTGTAAGATGACCTGCCTGAGCCAGTTTTCTGCATACAGCACTGCCGATCCCGCCCGAACCGCCTGTGACAATGGCGGCTTTTTTTATTTTTCCCATTTTATCAGTCCTTACGTTGTTTTATTGCATGGTCATCCCGCTGACAGACTGCAAAAGGCGGTTTTACCGAAACTTATATCAATCCGCCTTAAAATTCAGACAAAATCCAGTCACAAAACCCATAGATCCTAGCTTTTGCGACTGGATTTTGTGAATTTAAATAGTTGGATTGATATAGACGTTTTGCGCTGGTCGCTCAATTATCCTTTTTTTACCGCTGTTTAAGCCTGCGAGCTAAAGGGATCACCACGATATATTATACCACAGTTCTTGGGGATTGGCAAGCAAAAACGAGAACTGCCCCCGAAAAAACGAGAACTGCCCCCGAAAAAACGGGGGCAGTCCAGTCTGTCGCAAAAGTCTACCCGAAAGGGTAGGCTTTTTTGAATAAGTGTGGTATAATAAAGAGGGGTGAAAAAGATGCTGGAAAAGAAAACCAA
>NZ_CACWPP010000024.1 GCF_902762735.1 uncultured Ruminococcus sp. | reverse complement strand
AAACGAAATAGGTATATACGGTCATCAGGTATTTTTTTCATGGATAGACCCCTTTCACTTTAGCACGCTAATACAAAAGTTGACAAAGTTGACACAAATCGACACTGCTTTGTCAACTTTTAAAAGCCCTATTTTACGGCGTTTCAGCCTTGTTTTTGAGAAAATTGACAATGTTGACAGGGTAAGTGATAAAATGTAAAAACAATAGATAACTTCCAATAAATTTTGTCAACTTTTATGTTTTGACCCCTGAAAGCCCTATTTTTCGGGGTTTATATAGTTGACATTTTCGTGTCAGCTTTTGTCAATTTTGTCAATTTAGTGGTGGGATCGACTTGTATTCTCGTTTTTGGCTTGCTTCTGCACAGAGATCTTCTGAAACCATAGTCCTGTTTAAGAACGCCGAAAGCTCCCGTTCATTCGCACTTGACGATTTCTCATTTTTGTGGTACGATCCTTTCGCTGGTTTAATGGTTTTTGCAATTATATTATACCACAAAAAGAAGAGCTTGGCACTACCTTTCAGGTCTGTGCCGGGCTCTTTTTCTTTGTTGGGGCTGCAACAGCCCCTTTTTGTTTATTATTGCTGTCACGCCGATATGCCGCGCTGTGAAGCCTTTCTGCGGGCATTGGCGATAGTTTGCGGTCATTTTACGCAGACAGGGGAGCGGTACGATCCTATCGTGTACTATTTTTTGTTTGCATCGGGTGCTATGAACATGGAGTCGCCGAAAGAGAAGAACCTGTATTTTTCTTCAACGGCGATCTTGTAGGCGTTCATGGTGTTGTCGTAGCCCGCAAATGCCGAAACAAGCATTATCAGCGTGCTTTCGGGCAGATGGAAATTCGTTATGAGACCGTCCAGCACCTTGAACTCAAATCCAGGATAAATGAATATCTCGGTAAAGCCGTCGCATGGGCGAATGTCACCGTAAAGCGCCGCAACGCTCTCCAGTGTGCGGCAGGAGGTCGTTCCCACTGCGATGACGCGCCCGCCCTCAGCTTTTGTCTTATTGATGAGTTCGGCTGTTCTTGCGGGAAGTTCATAATGCTCGCGGTGCATCTTGTGGTCAAGCACCCTGTCCTCCTTGACAGGTCGGAAAGTCCCCAGACCCACATGCAGCGTAACGTATGCGATGTTCACGCCCATAGCTTCGATGTCAGCCAGCTGTTCTTTTGTAAAGTGCAGACCCGCAGTGGGCGCGGCAGAAGAACCTATCTCGTTGGAGTAGACTGTCTGATAGCGCTCTTTGTCTTTGAGTTTTTCGGTGATGTACGGCGGAAGCGGCATCTGACCTATCTCGTCCAGCGCCGCAAAAAGATTTGTGCTGTCAGCGCACTCAAATCTTGCGATGCGGTTGCCGTCCTCAAGCACTTCTGTTATCTCAGCTCTCAGCAGACCTTCCCCGAATACAAAGCGCCTGCCCACACGCGCCTTTTTGCCGGGTCTGCAAAGTATCTCCCATTCAAGGTTGCCCCTCTGTTCCACCAGCAGGAACTCAATGAACGAGTGTGTGTCCTCAGTTTCGCCGTAGATGCGCGCAGGCAGAACACGCGAGTCGTTCAGCACCAGCAGGTCACCTTTTCTGAGGTGGTCGCATAGATTGTAGAAGTGGTCATGTCCCACCTCTCCCGTGTACCTGTCAAGGCACAGCATTCGCGAAGCGTTGCGCGGCTCGATGGGGGTCTGCGCGATAAGCTCCTGCGGCAGGTCGTAGTAAAAGTCTGACTTCTTCATGTCGTTGATGTCCAGCATTTCAATTCTCCTTAATGATTTAAACTTTTTACCCTAATTTTCAGATGTTCCTGCAAGACGGTCAGATGTCCGCAAAGTGCGGAAAACTCAGGTTTTGCAGACGGTAATTTACAAAAAATTCATAAAAATATCGCTTTGAAGCGTGATAAGTCTATTGACAAGCGGGCGAAAGTGTGTTATCCTATGGTTTAGAACAGATAGAGGTGCAGTTGAAAAGAGTAACACGGTCTGACCCCCGAAAGGTCAAAGCAGCCCATGCCCACAGACCGATGCGAAAGGTAAAACTGCCGAAGCCTGCGGCGCGGGAACCCGCTTGCTGACTGATGGTTCAACAGATCATCGGTTGTCATCATGCCTTTATGATGGAGTGCTATCGGCGGAAATTATCTTGCCAACATTCTAATTATATTGTATGATGCGCCGGTTTTCAACCGGTTTTTTTATTATTCTACAAATTTTTATGTTTTGCGCAAAAATATCGCATGTACTGTTTGTCTGTTTGGCTGATATGACGAATGCGCAAGAGAAAAGGAGTTTTTGTCATGGAAAAGAAGTTCAAGGTAGGTATCATCGGTGCAACAGGTATGGTAGGTCAGAGATTTTCTCTGCTACTCGACAAGCACCCATGGTTCGATGTTGTTTGTCTGGCAGCTTCCCCGAGAAGTGCAGGCAAGACTTATAAGGAAGCAGCAGGCAGCAAGTGGAAGCTGGCTGACCCGATGCCTAAGTCTATGGAAGATATGGTAATAATGAACGCAGAGGAAGATGTTGAGAAGATCGCTTCTATGGTAGATTTCGTTTTCTGCGCTGTTGATATGAAGAAGGACGAGATAAGAGCGCTGGAAGAGAAGTACGCTAAGGCTGAGTGCCCCGTAGTTTCCAACAACTCCGCTCACAGACATACTGATGATGTTCCTATGGTCATCCCCGAGATCAACCCCGAGCACATCGAGATCATCCCTTCCCAGAGAAAGAGACTGGGCACAAAGCGCGGCTTCATCGCAGTTAAGTCAAACTGCTCACTGCAGAGCTATGTTCCCGCTCTTGCACCTCTGCACACCAAGTACAAGGTAACTAAGGCTCTGGCTTGCACCTATCAGGCAATTTCGGGCGCAGGCAGAACTTTTGAAACATGGCCTGAGATACTCGACAACGTTATCCCTTACATCGGCGGTGAGGAAGAGAAGAGCGAGCAGGAGCCTATGAAGATCTGGGGTCACATCGAAGGTGACAAGATCGTTGACGCTACTGAGCCCGCTATCACAGCACAGTGCCTGAGAGTTCCTGTTTCCGACGGTCACACCGCTGCTGTATTTGTCAGCTTCGAGAAGAAGCCTACTAAGGAAGAGATCCTTCAGGCTTGGAAGGAATTTGCAGGTGTTCCTCAGAAGATGCATCTGCCTTCCGCTCCTAAGCAGTTCCTTAACTACTTCGAGGAGAACGACAGACCTCAGGCTAAGCTGGACAGAAACCTCGAGGGCGGCATGGCTGTTTCCATCGGCAGACTGAGAGAAGATACTCAGTATGACTACAAGTTCGTTTGCCTGTCTCACAACACACTGAGAGGTGCTGCGGGCGGCGCTGTCCTGCTGGCTGAACTGCTGGCTGCAAAAGGCTATTTCGACTAATTTAAAATTTGATCTGTCACGGCAGGGAAGAAGGTGACGGCATGGATCTGTTTATCTCCGATACTCATTTCGGGCACGAAAATGCCGTCCGCTTCGACCCAAGACCGTTCAGGGACGCTGAAGAGATGTTCAGCGTTATGAAAATGCGCTGGAACGAAAAGGTTCGCGACGATGATGATGTGTGGATACTGGGCGATGTGTCCCTTGACAAGTCACATGATGCAGGATACTATATATCTCAGCTGAAAGGACGCAAGCATCTCATCTACGGCAACCATGACCGTGCGATAATACGTTCGCCGAAAATACAGTCGATGTTTGAAGAATGCTGTCACCTGCGCTATCTCGTAAGCGAGGGCAGGGTGCTGTTCCTCAGCCACTACCCCATCGCAGACTGGTATAAGTCGCATCACGGTTCTTACCACATCTACGGGCATATCCATGCCGACAGGGGCGAGGTATTTAAATTCATGTCAGATGGCGTGCGAGGTGAACACGCCTTCAATGCGGGCTGTATGATAAACGGCTACGTACCCGTGACTTTTGATGAACTGCGGGCGAACAACCTTCGTTTCCGCAAAAATGCATCCGATCATAACGATCAAGGAGAATAACTATGAAGAATACGATTTTTACAGGCGCAGGCGTGGCTATCATCACACCTATGAACGCCGATGGTTCTATTAATTTCGATAAGCTGGGCGAACTGATCGACTGGCAGATCGCTGAGGGCACAGATGCCATCATCATCTGCGGTACAACAGGCGAAAGCTCCACTATGACAGATGAAGAGCATATTGATACCATCAAGTTCGCTGTTGACAGGGTAAATCACAGAGTACCCGTTATAGCAGGTACCGGCTCTAACCACACCGATTATGCAGTAGGTCTTTCAAAGAAGGCTGAGGAAGTCGGCGCTGATGCTATCCTGCTGGTAACGCCTTACTACAACAAGACCTCACAGAAGGGTCTGATAGTTCACTATACAACTATCGCAAACGCTGTGAATATCCCGATAATACTGTATAATGTTCCGTCAAGAACAGGCGTGAACATCACACCCGAGACTCTCAGGGAGCTGTCTAAGGTGGAGAATATCGTGGCTGTTAAGGAAGCAAGCGGCAATATCTCGCAGATAGCAAGAGTTGCGGCACTCTGCGGCGATGACCTTGATATTTATTCGGGCAATGACGACCAGATCGTGCCCATAATGGCTATTGGCGGCAAGGGCGTTATCTCGGTGCTGTCAAACGTTATGCCTAAGGAAACTCACGAGATAGCACAGCTGTGTCTTGATAACAAGTATCCTGAGGCTCAGGCTAAGATGAACAAGTTGCTGGAATTTGCAAATTCCAACGGTCTGTTCTGCGATGTCAACCCAATTCCTGTCAAGGAAGCTCTCAACCTGATGGGCAAGGAGGTAGGCGAGTGCCGTCTGCCGCTGGTAAAGATGGAAGAGGCTAAGATCGAAAAGCTGAGAGCTAAGATGGCTGAGCTGGGTCTTGTAAAGTAAAAAGTAAACTGCGAGGGCGGAGCGGTGAACGCTCTGCCCTTATGTTTTAATGTGAAAATGAAAGGACTGATAAAAATGACAAATATCGTTATCTGCGGTGCTAACGGTCATATGGGCAGAGTTATCGCTGATGTTATAAGCGGACGTGGAGACTGCAAGGTTATTGCGGGTATTGACAAGTTCACCACCGCGTATGCTGATTTCCCAATAGTTGCATCAGCAGGTGAGCTGACTGAAAAGCCCGATGTCATCATCGACTTTTCTCACCCCTCAACTCTCGATGATCTGCTGAATTACTGCCTGTCCAACGGCACAGCACTGGTCATCGGCTCAACAGGATATAATGAGGAGCAGACTGCTAAGATCAAAAAGGCGGCTGAACAGATCCCGCTGTTCTTCACATTCAATATGTCGCTGGGCATCAACCTGCTGGCTGACCTCGCTAAAAGGGCTACAAAAATACTGGGCGACCAGTTCGACATCGAGATAGTCGAAAAGCACCATAACCAGAAGTTAGACGCTCCATCGGGCACAGCTATCATGCTGGCAAATGCTATCAATGAAGAACTTGACAACAGGTGCAGCTATACCTACGACAGACATTCTGTCCGCGCAAAGAGGACAAAGAACGAGATCGGTATGCACTCGATACGCGGCGGCACGATAGTCGGTGAGCATGAGATAATCTTTGCAGGCCGTGACGAAGTCGTAAGCCTGAAACACGAAGCACACTCGAAGTCGGTATTCGGCGTGGGCGCAGTTAATGCGGCTGTTTTCCTCAGCGGCAAACCTGCGGGTCTGTACGCTATGGGCGATATGCTGAAAGAAGTTTAAAAAAGTATCGGGCGGTCATCGGCTGCCCGATTTTTTTGTAAGTGTAAATTTACCTATTGCAATTTGCGGCGCTGTGTGTTATAATTAAAATGTATTAATTTTGAGCAGAAAGGAACTGAAAAATATGCTTTCAGATATTGAGATAGCCAAGCAGGCTAAAATGCTGAAGATCTCCGAGATCGCAAAGAAACTGGGTATTTCCGATGAGGAGTATGAGCCATACGGTCACTATAAGGCTAAACTCTCAGAAAGTCTTTATGAAAAGACTAAGGATAAGCCCGACGGCAAGCTGATACTCGTCACAGCTATCAACCCCACCCCCGCAGGTGAGGGCAAGACTACTATTTCGGTAGGTCTGAATGAAGCGATGCACGTTATCGGCAAAAACTCCATTCTCGCCCTGAGAGAGCCTTCTCTCGGACCTGTTTTCGGTATCAAGGGCGGTGCGGCAGGCGGCGGATACGCACAGGTAGTCCCGATGGAGGACATAAATCTCCATTTTACAGGCGACATGCACGCAATTACTGCGGCAAATAACCTCCTCTGCGCACTTATCGACAACAGCATGCAGCAGGGCAATCCTCTGCACATCGACCAGCGCCGTATAATGTTCAAGCGCTGCCTTGATATGAATGACCGTGCGCTGAGAGATATTATCATCGGTCTCGGCTCTAAGGTCAACGGTATTCCGCGTGAGGATTCGTTCCAGATAACCGTTGCTTCCGAGATAATGGCGATACTTTGTCTGGCGGCTGACCTTGATGACCTGAAAAAGCGCATCGAGCGCATCCTGGTCGCTTACACCACCGACGGCAAGCCTGTTTTCGCTAAGGACATCGGCGGCTGCGGTGCTATGGTCGCTCTGCTCAAAGACGCGCTGAAGCCAAACCTGGTTCAGACACTGGAGAATAACCCCGCTCTTATTCACGGCGGTCCTTTCGCAAATATTGCACATGGCTGTAACTCGGTTCGTGCAACAAAACTTGCGCTGAAACTGGCTGACTATACCATCACAGAGGCGGGCTTCGGCTCGGATCTGGGCGCTGAGAAGTTCTTTGACATCAAGTGCCGCTTTGCAGGACTCAAGCCCAGCTGCGTAGTTCTGGTGGCAACTATCCGCGCACTGAAATACAACGGCGGAGTGCCGCGCGCAGAACTCACCGAAGAGAATGTTCCCGCGCTTGAAAAAGGCATCGTGAACCTTAGAACACATATCGAGAATATGCGCAAATTCGGCGTTCCTGTCGTTGTTGCCATCAACCGTTTCGGCACTGATACCGATGCTGAGATAGAAGTCATCAAGAAAACCTGCGCCGAGATGGGCGTTGAAGTTTCTCTGGCTGAGATATTCGCTAAGGGCGGTGTCGGAGGAACTGATCTGGCGCAAAAAGTGGTCAGCACGATAGACAACAATAATAGCGATTTCAAGCCTATCTATGACGAAAAGCTGCCCATCAAGGAAAAGCTGAATATCATCGCTAAGGAGATATACCGCGCTGACGGCGTTATCTTCACCGCGCAGGCTGAAAAGGCGCTGAAAGAGATCAATGAGCTGGGTTACGGCGATATTCCAGTATGCGTTGCAAAGACCCAGTATTCGCTGTCTGATGATCCTACCAAGCTGGGCAAGCCCGAAAACTTCGAGATAACCGTCCGTGACCTGAGAGTTTCGGCAGGTGCAGGCTTCGTTGTAGCTTATACAGGCGATATAATGACCATGCCGGGTCTGCCTAAGGTTCCTGCTGCTAATAACATCGACTGCGACAATCAGGGCAATATCTACGGACTGTTCTGATAAACTGAACTGAGGTGCGAAATGAAAACCAAAGCCATGCCCGCAAGGGTGACAGCTGAGGATAGTGACACAGAAAAGTCCGCTAAAACGGACAAAAAGCATAAACATAAACAGCTGAAATGGCTGATCGGCAGCATGGTGTTTTTCATGCTGCTGAACGGCATTTCGCTGATAAGCACGCCTTTTTGTGACTTCTACCAGCATTGGGTATACCCCGTCTGGGGGCAGACCTATGGACGGCTGACTTCGCTGCTGCCGTTCTCTTTCGGCGAACTGCTTATAGCAGTGGCTGTATTCGGGATACCGCTCTCGCTGATAGTGATGGCGGTACTGCTGATCTTCAAAAAGGGCAAACGCGGGAAAGTTGCGAAGATCTTCGGCTTTGTTTACGGCTGGATATTAGTGTTCATTGTTGGTACAGAAACGCTGAACTGCTTTGTGTTGTACCATACCTCCACTTTTGAGCAGCTGAATGGTATCAGCACATCTCAGCATACCGATAAAGAGCTTGAAACGCTTGCGTTCAGATTGACTGAACAAATCAATGTGCTCGCCAAAGAGGTCGAACGCGATGCCGACGGAAAATTCCTGCTGACATCTGATGTTGCTGAGGTCTCGTGTGGGGCTGTGGCGGCTCTTGACGATGAGTTCAAGAACTTCGGCGGCTACTATGTGCGTCCGAAAGGCATTTATTGCTCGTTTTTTATGAGCCAGATGGATCTGATGGGAATTTATTTTCCCTTTTCGATGGAGGCTAACTACAATACAGAGATGTACAAGGCGAAGCTGCCGTGTACCGCTTGTCACGAGCTTGCCCATACTAAGGGCTTCATGCGCGAGGAAGAAGCTAATTTCATAGCTTTTGTCGCCTGTGACAGGTGTGATGATGCAGAGTTCAGATATTCAGGATACCTCTCCGCGCTGACATATGTGCGCAATAAGATCTTCGAGTATGCTGACGAAGATACAAAGATAAGGCTTGACAGTTCCATCTGTGACGAAGTATGGACTGATATTGATGCTAACCGCGAGTTCTGGAAATCGGTCGAAGAAGCCGAAGATACGGTGTTTGACAGCCAGACGGTCAGCGAAGTCAGCGACAAGGCTATGGAAGCATCACTGCATGCAAACGGTGTCAAGGACGGCAAAAAAAGCTACGGCAGAATGGTCGATCTTATGCTGAATTATTATGGCGAGCATAGCTTTGCGGGCGAATAAGAATGGTTGTGATAAATTGAACTTTACATATAAAACGTATTCAGCTGAGGATACTATCGCGCTCGGACGAGAGATAGGCAGACGGCTGCACGGCGGTGAGGTCATAGCTTATCGCGGCGGTCTGGGGGCAGGTAAGACCACCATCACCAGAGGGATCTCGGAAGGTATGGGACTTGGCGATGAAGTCACTTCGCCGACATTTGCATTGGTCAACGAGTACCGAAAAAAGGACTGCCAAATTAGCCTTATCCACTTCGATATGTACCGCATAACTTCGGGGCAAGACCTTGAAACTACGGGCTTTTTTGACTATATGGACGATGATGCGGTGCTGGCTGTCGAATGGTCTGAGAACATTGATGAAGATCTTCCTGAGGACTGCATTAAAATTACTATCAACAGGCTTTCTGATGACGAGCGCGAGATCGTCATAGAGACCTGTGACGGAGATGTTAGATTTGAAAATATTGGCAATTGATACCAGCGGCAAGATCGCCTCTGTTGCTGTCAGCGACGGAAAACTGCTCTGGGAAAAGATAATTTTCACTAAACTTACCCATTCGCAGGTCATACTGCCAATGGTAACTCAGGCACTGGCAGAGACTGGGTTAGATTATTCTGAACTTGACTGTATTGCTGTTGCTGACGGTCCGGGTTCGTATACAGGGCTTCGCATCGGGATAGGGGCTGTCAAGGGCATTTGTATGGGTGCGCCGAATATCAAGGCTGCGGGTGTTTCGACTCTGCTTGCGCTGGCATATAACTGCCGCGCTTTTGAAGGCAGGATCGCCGCTGTGATGCGGGCGCGTCCAAAGATAATTTATGGCGCTGTTTTTGAGTGTGCAGGCGGTGAGATCATCCGTGTGACTGAGGATAAAGTCTGCGCTGAGGACGAGTTTTTCTCACAGTTCGACCCCTGCGATCATCTTATGCTGGTGGGGGACTGTGCTGAGGAAATAAAGCAGTCCCGATTTGCGGACAGCAAAAATGTCAGATGTGCGCCTAAAAACTGCGTTTTGCAGAGGGCTTCTTCGCTTTGTGAGGCTGTTGAGGACGATCACGGGCTAATTTGCAGTGCCGATGACCTGGCAGTTTCTTATCTCCAGGCGACTAAAGCTGAAAAAGACAAGGCGCACCGTGATAGTTAAGATAAACTAAATATTGACAGGAGGAAACCGTTGATGAAAATTGCGATAGGCTGTGACCATGCGGGTCCTGCGCTTAAAGCAGAGGTTTTGAAGTACCTTGACGAAAAAGGTATCGGCTACATTGATCTGGGTGTTCAGGAAGGTGAAAAGTGTGACTATCCTGACAAGGCGAAAGAAGTCTGTGACAAGGTGATAAGCGGCGAGTGTGACATGGCTGTGCTGATCTGCGGCACGGGTATCGGCATGTCTATGGCTGCAAACAAGGTAAAAGGCATCAGGGCTGCATGCTGTTCTGATTATTTTTCTGCTAAGTTCACACGCGCACATAATGATGCGAATGTGCTGTGCATCGGTGCAAGGGTCGTTGGTGCGGGACTTGCATGCGAGTTGATACAGGTCTTTCTGGATACTCCTTTTGAAGGCGGCAGACATCAGCGCAGAGTAGATAAGATACATGAGATCGAAAATTTGTAATGTAAAATTATGATTAATTATCGCATCTAAACTTGTGCAGTATTGCCATAAAAACTCCTCAAAAATGATTGTTTTTAACAAAAATAGTCGTTTTGGGGAGCTTTTTCTTTCATTTGGTAAATTGTTTCTATTGACAATTTGGTAAAAATCTTGTATAATAAACAAGAAATTATGTAACCGTTGTGTAATATTTCACGGAGGTCTTATAAATGAAATTACTTAAAACGGCAGTAAGTGCGCTTGTTTCGGCTGTATTGTGTTCGGGCGCTTGTATAGCGGCTTCGGCTGAGTCTGATGGCGAATTCATCAGCGCGGGCGGCAACACTTTTGAAGTCAGGACAGTTGATACAGCACAGGATGCAGAATATCTCGAATATAAGCATGACCTTTTTGTGCAGGCGGCGACAGGCAGTTCTCCCGCAGGCAGGATAAAAAAGGATTTCTTTGAATATTGTTCTTATGGTTCGTACCTGACACACGACAGCCGCTTCAACGGCATGGACAGGGATTTCTGTGTCGACGTTTCCATGTGGCAGTCTTATATCGACTGGAAAGCTGTCAAGGCTTCGGGCATTGATAACTGTATCATAAGGCTTGGTGTGCGCGGCTACGGTTCGGCAGGTACGCTTATGATGGACGACCGCTATTATGAGAACATCAGAAACGCAAAAGCGGCAGGCATGAATGTGGGTGTGTATTTCTATACTCAGGCGATAACTGTTGCTGAGGCGCGTGAAGAAGCTGATTACTGCGCGGCTGCACTCAAAGGTTATTCGCTTGAACTGCCTGTTTATTTTGATATTGAAAGCGTTGACTATGACTATGGCAGACTTGACAACGCAGGTCTTTCGTACAAGCAAAAGACAGACCTGTGCAGTGCTTTCTGTGACAGGATAGAGTCTTACGGCTATCAGTCGGGCATTTATGCAAATCTTTACTGGCTGACCTGCCTTATCGACGGTCCTTCGCTGGGCATGAATTACAAAACTTGGGTCGCTGCTTATCTTTCTTCCCTCGACTACGGCGGCAGTTATGATATGTGGCAGTATTCTTCACAGGCTTATATTGATGGCATTTACGGCAACGTTGATATTAGTGTCATGTATGATGTTGACTATTCGCCTGCAACAAAGCTGAATGCTTCGCTTAACAGCAGTACGCTCAGCTGGAATAAGGCGAGCGGCGCTGACGGTTATTCGGTATACGGCAGTGTCAACGGAAATGACAGCTATCTTATCGGTGATTGTGCGGGGACAAGCTATGACATCTCGGGGCAGGAGGCTTCCCGCTATTATGTTGCGGCATATAACTACTTCTCAGGCAAGAGATATTACGGTCCGAGATCATCGGAGGTCGTGATAGATAACTTCTCGGCTGTTACAGAGGGGCTGAGCGTTGAACGTTCGGGCATCGACAAAAACATGCTGAGCTGGTCGCCCACCGATGGTGCGGCAAGCTATGAAGTCTATATTACCGACGGCAGTACTTCTGAACTTGCAGGTACGACTAAGGACACTAAGTTTGAGATAAGCGGCAAAAAGCTCGGTGAGCGTTCGGCTTATGTCATAGCATACAGTTCTTTCGGGAAGAGCGGACAGGCTTCCGATGCGGTAAGACTTCTCCCCAATGCGCCCGAAACCGCGCCGCAGCTTGAGCGTGTGGGCACAAGACTTGTATGGTCAAAGGTCGATGATGCTGATGGCTATATCGTAACGCTCAACGGTCCTGAGGTGTTTGATGAATTCAGGGTCGATGGAAACAGCATGTTCATCAATGACAGCCTTGACGGTGTGTATTATGTTCAGGCATATATAATGCTTGAGGGCAGAAAGTACCGTTCGCCCGAATCCAACTCCTGCGAATTCAAGGGCATAAGCTATCCTCCGAGAGGCGATGTGATGCTTGACTCGGGCGATGGTGAACTGGTGTGGAACAAGATAGAAGATGCACTCGGCTACGTGGTATACGAGATAGCTGCTGACGGCACTGAAACTGAGGCGGCTCGCGTAAGTGAATGTCATTACAGCGCAGATAAGCTGAGCGGTACTGTATATTACGTGAAGGCTTACAACGTTAAAGACGGTCAGGAATATTTCACTGCTCCGTCAAACAAAGTTGTTATATCACTGCCTGAAGTAACTGAAGCTAAGCTGGAAAGTTTAGCAGGTGATTCGGCTGTCATCTCATGGGACGGTATCACAGGCTGTGATGAGTACAGAGTGTATGTTGATCTCGGTAATGGCTATAAGCTCTATACTTCCGTAAAGGGCACTATGGCTGTTATAGGCGGACTTAAAGATGCTGAGTTTGCCAGCGTCAGGGTCAAGGGCTATGTTTACAGCGATGATATTGTCAGCTTCGGCAAGTTCTCAAATCAGCTGTATATAAAAGGCAGCGAAAAAAACAGACCTCAGCAGGAAGTTTTCAGCTTTGAGGATCTCTTAAAGTAAAATTTGTAAATTGAGCAGTCCTGCACAGCGCGGGACTGCTTTTTTTGAAAAAATGTGTGAAAAATTAACCGATTTGTAATAGCTAACCCTTGACAAAACGATTCAAATGCTGTATAATGACAATAGGAACTGTGAATTGGTTCTTTTCACAAAACAAACATATTACTGTCTTTTTTTGGATAGAGAAAAGAGGTCATGCCAATGTCTAAAGCTATGGGTTCAAGATACTCCGTTGAAAGCTCGAAGGAGAGCAGGGAGTATTTTGAGTTCGTCAAGGATCTCCTCGACCATGAGGTGGTTTCCGAGATGAAAAAATACAGGCACCATTACAGCACTACCTGTTATCAGCATTGTCTGAACGTTTCTTACTATAACTACATCGTCTGCAAAAAGCTGGGCTTGAATGCGAAGGCTGCCGCGAGAGCGGGAATGCTCCACGACCTGTTTCTGTATGACTGGCGGGACGAGCCGCGTAAAAAAGGTGAGCTGCCGCACGGTTTTTCTCACCCGAAAATAGCCCTTGAAAATGCCAGAGAGCATTTTGAGCTGGACAAGCTGGAAGAGGATATAATAGTAAAGCACATGTGGCCGCTGACCATAAAGCTGCCGCGTTATGCTGAAAGCTATGTTATAGTTATGATCGACAAGTATGCCGCTATGCTGGAGTTTGGTGTACACTGCAAAAACAAGCTGTCGCACACCGTACATTCCATACACAGGCACAACAAGTCAGCGTAAGACAAAAACTGAAAAGCAAGACCTCCTGCGGCTCATTCCCGCAGGAGGTCTTTTTGGTGTTATTTGCCGAATATCCAAAAATATGTCAGTCCCAGCCATTCGCGCACCCAGAATGTAAAAAGATAGCGCGGCTCGGTATGTGCGGAGTATGCGGTTATCCTGCCTGCACCCTCCTGCTTTGCTATGAGGCTTGCACGGTACTGGTGAAAGCCGTCGGTCACTATGGTGATGTCGCGCCCATAGCCCAGCTTGTCGGTTATCGCAAATGTAAATTTGATGTTCTCAAAGGTCGAGGTGGACTTGTCCTCCATGATTATGCGGCTCTCGTCAGCACCCTTGCTTATGAGATAGTCGTGCATAGCCTTAGCTTCTGAGATCTTCTCGCCGTACCCCTGACCGCCCGATACCACACAGACCGCATCAGGGTGCTTCTCCATCGCCGTGAGCGCCACATCAAGCCTGCGTCTAAGCATTCTCGATGGTCTTGTACCCTTGACCTGACAGCCCAGCACGACTATCAGTTCGGTATCATCAGGGGCATTCTCCTGCGCCCGATACATCTTAAAAGACAGTATGCCCACATAGATGAATCCCGCCGCCAGAAATACTGCCGCAGCAATAACAAGCACCCGCGTGGGAGTTTTCCCCCACAGCCTGCGAATGAGTCCGCAAAAAGGCTCAAACTTTGCAGTGACTGCGATGACAAGCCCGAAAAACGCAATGCCTGCTGTATTGCCCTCGTTGATAATAGGGATAGGTATTATGAACAACAGCAGAAAAAATATCTCCACCGCCAGTATTACATGTCTTATGGTCATTTTAGCTTTCCTCTCGCTCAGTTCATACCGAATGAAACACCGTTGTTTTCGTCGTTCAGCGGTTTCACGGCAGATATGTCGTCCTTGTGCCTGAAACCCATCTCGTCGATATAGGTGTACCAGCCGCTGTAATTCACCACATTTTTCTTAGTGTCAGCGTCAATGTCAATCTCAAATTCAGTGACGTTCCACCAGTTGGGCTGAAAGCATCTGACACCCACAGTCTTTTCATTAAGCTGACCCGAAGTTATGCTGAATTTGTAAGCGCCGTACTGACCGCCGTGAATTGCAATATCTGCACTGCCGTCATCGTTGGGCGTGACAGCCGCTTCTTTGGTGAAGTCGATATTCTTGCGGGAGATGATGTTGTCATCATTCAGCATACAGCTTTCACCGTTAACATTCAGCACTACCCTTCCTGTTATCCTGTCCATCGGGTAATTTCTGAACCATACTACCCGTCCCGCAGGAAAAAGCACAGCTGCCGCGCACACCGCAGTTATCGAAACTATGATCTTTTTTTTCTTTGTCATATCTGTTCCTCCTGTTTAATTTCTTTTGTTTCTGATAATATTATATCATATCACGGAAGAACAGTCAACTTAATAATTTCTTAGTTTTTGCTTAAATAAAAGCGGCAGTCTCACACAGACTGCCGCTTGTTATATTCTATTGTATGCGCGATCAGCTAAGATTATTCAACGATGAACTTCTTGATCTCACCGAAGAACTTGTCAGCATCATCTGTGTGTGCTGTCAGCTGGATAGGATTGGACAGGTCAAGGCTGAAAATACCCATGATGGACTTTGCATCAACAGCATATCTGCCGCTGGTCAGGTCAACATCAAAATCATACATCATAACGATGCTTACGAAATCCTTGACTGCCTGAATGGAATCTAACGAGATCTTTACCTTTTTCATATAAGTTTCCTCCTTACAAAATTCTCACTTATCAATTGCTTTCTCTCTTGCAGCATTCTCTAGCTGCAATTATAATTATAAACAATTTTTTGGAAATGTCAAGGCATATTTGCAAAAAAAAATAAAATATGGTACAATAGTCAATAGCAAAGGTGAACTTGAACTCGTTTTGTGTGCATTTCACAATAGCAGAGTACATATTTTGTACATATCCTACATATTTCGAGGTGCTGACTGAAATTATGAAAATATATTATTATACATTCGGCTGTAAGGTCAACCAGTATGAAACTGAGCATATCCGCGAGCGTTTTGCTGAAAACGGTCACGAAACTGTGCGCGATCATTCTGCGGCAGATGTATGTGTCATAAACACCTGCACTGTCACCGAACAGGCAGACTCAAAGTGCATGCAGATGCTCAGGCGCATACGCAAAGCCGCTCCGCAGGCGGTGATAGTGCTGGCGGGCTGTTTTCCGCAGGCTTTTCAGAGCCGCGCAGAAGCCCTTGACGAGTGCGATATTATCGTGGGTACAGAGGGGAAGGGAAGTATCCCCGAACTGGTGGACAGCTTTATGAAGTCGGGTGAGCGGATAGTCGCAGTAAAGCCCCATGCAAGGGGCGAAGCCTTCGACCGTATGACCAACAAAGGCGACTCCGACAAGACCCGCGCCTACATCAAGATACAGGACGGCTGTGACTGCTACTGCACCTACTGCATAATACCGTTTGCACGCGGGCATCTGCGCTCAAAGCCCATTGAAGATATATTGAGCGAAGCGAGAGCTGCCGTTTCAACAGGTCATAAAGAACTTATCCTCACAGGCATCAATCTTTGTTTTTACGGCAGGGGACTTTCCGAGCCGCTGACACTCACCGATGCTGTGGAACGCATCTGCGCCATTGAAGGCGATTTCCGTGTGCGGTTGGGTTCGATAGAGCCTGAAATGATGCTGGAGGATGACATAAGGCGGCTGGCGGCGCTGGATAAGCTGTGTCCGCATTTTCATCTTTCTCTGCAAAGCGGCAGTGCATCTACGCTGAAAATGATGAACCGCCGCTATACCCCTGCTGAATATGAGAAGCTCTGCCATGACCTGAGGGAATACTTCCCCGACTGTGCCATAACCACCGATATAATGGTGGGCTTTCCGCACGAGGGCGAAGCTGAGTTTGCCGAGTCGCTTGCATTTGCCGAAAGGATAGCTTTTGCGGAAGCGCATATCTTTCCGTATTCACGGCGCAAGGGTACTAAAGCTGATACTTTTGACGGTCAGGTCGATGGTCACACCAAGCATATACGCGCCGCAAAAATGGCAGAGGTCTGTAATAAAACAAAGGCGGAATATCTGGCTTCCTGCGTTGGCAAGACTTTCAAAGTGCTGTTTGAGCGTGAAAGTGAGCAGGACTGGCACAACGGTCACGCGCCCAACTATGTCACCGTAAAAGTGCCCCGCTCATCGCCCGATGTCAGCCTGCGCAGACAGTTCAGGCAGGTGAAGATAACTTCGGCAGACGAAGATAATTGCTTTGGTGAGTTGATATAAGTTCAATTTATCATATTTACTTTTGGCGTAAAATGTGCTAAAATAAACAGGTAGTTTTATAATTAAATTTGGCTGTTTCTATAAGAAACTATTAAGAATAAAGGTATAACATAGAGCATTTATTGAGATGTTTTCTTTTCCCGCCGCAGGCAGGAGAAAAAACGCTAACTATTGTTATAGTAAGATCCCAATTTGGTTGTGTATTGTTCTCCCGCCGAAGGCGGGGGGAAAATACGAAAGAACAGCCATTTTGTATAATCAGCAATACACATCAAAATTGGGAGATAGTAAACTAAAATGGAGGATAAATATGGATAAGAGCATTTCGATAGTCAATAAGGGCAATTTAAGTTTCCTGGGAAACGCATTCAAAAAAGCCGAAAATGAGGGCAGACTCAGCGTGATATATCTGGGCGGGTCGATAACACAGGGCTGTAACGCCTCAACTGAGGATAAGCGCTATGTTGACCTGTCATTTCAGTGGTGGAAAGAGAAATTTCCTGCGGCTGACATTACCATGTTCAACGCAGGTATAGGCGCAACAACTTCGCAGTACGGCGCAGCCCGCGCAGAAGAACATGTGCTTTCCCGCAAGCCTGATGTGGTATTCGTAGAGTTCTCTGTAAACGATGATGATACCGACTTCTTCAAAGAAACTTACGAAAGCCTTGTTCGCAGACTTCTCGCCGCTGAAAGCGTAAAAGCAGTGCTGCTGATAAACAACCTCTTCTACGATGACGGCAGGAACGCCCAGCGTGTCCATAACGAGATAGGTCTGCATTATGACCTGCCCATCGTCAGCGTGAAAAATTATGCGTGGCAGTTAGTTGAAAGCGGCGAGATAGACCCTAAAGTCTACACCGATGATAACCTGCATCCCACCGATATAGGTCATAAGATGATAGCTGACCTGATAAAAGGTCTGCTGGAAGAGAATTACAGCGCTTATAAAAACGGCGGTGTTTTCGGCGCAAAGCCCGCCCTTGCCGAGAAGATAACTCCATGCAGATACGAGGACGCAGTCATTTACCGCAACACCAACTGCACCCCCATACTTGACGGCTTTTTTGCTGACACCCACAAGGCAGACCGCTTCTGTGACCCGTTCAAAGACGGCTGGACAGGTTCGGCTAAGGGCGCTTCTGTTACATTTGAGGCTGAGGGCAGCATACTTATGTTACAGTGGCGGCGCACTGTCAAACAGCCCGCACCCGTCGCTTATGCCACCATTGACGGCGACATCGCCAACAGTGTAAAGCTGGACGCAAATTTCGATGAGACATGGGGCGATCTCTGCTGTCTCACCACTCTCACCGAAAGCGCCGCAAAGGGCGCAAAACACACCATTAAGGTCGAAATAGCCGAAGAGGGCAGTGCAAATGACTTTATGGTCATCTCCCTTATCGCAGCTGACAATTAAAACAATAAATATTTTAATAAATTTTGTGGTTTTGCTATTGACAAAAACGTGAATAATATGTATAATATGGTTATTATATATTTAATTTTTGGAGGTATAGAACATGAACGGAATCAACAATTTTATGAACAGCAAGTATAAGATCATCGGACCTGCAGTTTCAGCGCTTTTCGCACTTTTCATCACCATCGGCGCTAACTACGGCTTCCAGGCTTACAAGGCGACCAAAGAGAATGCTCTGGGCGAAATGCTCAATCAGGCTATCATGGAAGAACTTGGCGGCAAAGCATCATCTGTAAAGACTTCTTCGGGCGGCACAGGCTTTGTAACATTTCTCCAGATCCTTTTCTGGATAATCGCTATCGTATACATCGGTTTCAAGGTGCTTGAGGTAATGAAGGCTATCAGCGACAATCCTCAGATAGCACAGTCCATGAAGCCCGCTCCTGCACCTGCCCAGAACTATGCACAGCCTCAGCAGTTCGCACAGCCTCAGCAGAATATGGCACAGCCTCAGCAGATCCCTGCACCTGTACCTACTCCTGCGGCAGCACCCGCAGCAGGCGAGAGGTTCTGCACTCAGTGCGGCAGCAAAGTTCCCGCAGGCAACGCATTCTGCACAAGCTGCGGTGCAAAGCTCAACTGATCTTTGGATAATAGCTAAAAACAAACGGCGTTTCGATGTAAGAAGCGCCGTTTTTATTTATCATCTGACTACATGTCACAGTTTTATCTTTACTGTGAAAAAAACGCAAAAAACAGCCCGCAGTTTCGCACTGCGGGCTGTTGTCATTTGTATTACTTCTTCATAGCATTGTTGATGGCAGATACCAGCGCCCTTACTGACGATACGATAATATCTGAATGTCTGCCGACACCCCAGAATATCTTGTTGCCCACGTTTATGCCCACGTAAGAGCAAGCCTCAGAGGTGGTCTTTCTCTCCAGCGCATGCTCGGTGTAGGTGTCAACGTTTATCTCCATGCCTATCTCAGTGGTCAGAGCGTTTGCCACAGCATCAAGTCTGCCGTTGCCGTCTGCACTGCACTCGACTTCTTTGCCGTTGATGACAGCCTTTACCTTAGCGCCGATGAGTTCATCAGCCTTCTGGGTGTAGTGGGCTTCAACTATGTCAACAGGTGCATTAATGTTCAGGTAAGTATCCTTGAATATCTGGTGTACCTCACTTCTGCTCAGCTCCTTGTGAGCCTTGTCGGAAATATCCTTTACCTTGTAGCCGAAATCTTCTCTCATGGCCTTAGGCATATCGTAACCGTACTGCTGTTCCATTATGAAGCCGATGCCGCCCTTGCCCGACTGCGAGTTTATGCGGATAACATCACCCTCATACTCTCTGCCCACATCGTGCGGGTCGATCGGCAGATAAGGACAGGTCCAGTGCTGGTCGTTCTTTTCATCACGCCACTTCATGCCCTTAGCGATAGCGTCCTGATGTGAGCCTGAGAATGCCGCATATACCAGCGCACCTGAGTAAGGCTGTCTGTCATATACCTTCATTCTGGTGACTCTCTCATAAAGCTCTATCAGCGAGGGGAGATCAGTGAAGTCGAGGTTAGGCTCAACGCCGTGAGTGTACATGTTAAGTGCCAGTGTGATAACGTCCACGTTGCCTGTTCTCTCGCCGTTGCCGAAGCATGTGCCTTCAACCCTGTCACCGCCTGCCAGCAGACCAAGCTCTGTGTCAGCGATGCCTGTGCCGCGGTCGTTGTGCGGGTGGAGCGAGATTATAATATTCTCCCTGTTGTGGAGAGTTTCGCACATGTACTCTACCTGCTGTGCGTAAACGTGCGGCAGAGACATCTCAACAGTAACGGGCAGGTTGATTATCACCTTGTTGTCAGCATCAGGCTCCCATATATCTATGACAGCGTTGCATATCTCAGCCGCGAACTCAGGCTCAGTTCCCGTGAAGCTCTCGGGCGAATACTCAAATGTGATGTGACCGTTGGCTTTCTTCTTGTACTCCTTGCAGAGTTCAGCGCCTGTGGTCGCTATCTTGATTATCTCTTCCTTAGACTTGCGGAACACCTGCTCTCTCTGTGCAACAGATGTGGAGTTGTACAGGTGAACGACAGCGTGCTTAGCGCCGTCTATCGCCTCAAAGGTCTTTTTGATAATATGCTCTCTCGACTGTGTCAGCACCTGAATGGTGACATCATCGGGGATAAGGTTCTTTTCGATCAGTGTACGGCAGAACTCATACTCAGTCTCCGACGCAGCAGGGAAGCCTATCTCGATCTCCTTGAAACCGATGTCTACCAGCTTTTTGAAAAACTCCAGCTTTTCTTCGAGGCTCATGGGTATTATAAGTGCCTGGTTGCCGTCTCTCAGGTCTACCGAGCACCATATGGGCGCGTGGTCGATATAGTCCTTCTCAGCCCATTTCATACATTTCTTGGGAGGCATGTAATATCCTCTTGCGTACTTTTCAGCGTTTTTCATCTAAAATTCCTCCTTGGTAGAATGATTGTACTATATTTATATCAGAGCATGCAATATTCATTTTTTTCCGATGTCATTTTGCATGCTCCCGATCTGAGAACCTTATGCACTGCTTTTCGGCATCAACAACAGCATCTATGCCAAAGGGCATTATACATCTTGGGTTTGCATGACCTATATTCAGATCATAAAGTATCGGCAGTTCCGGACGGTCGATAACGCTTACCAGCAGCTTTTTGTATTCCTCCGAATAGGCATCATCCATTGGTTTTCCAACCAGAACGCCCGATACAGCATCGAAAACGCCCTCCGCCTTGAGATATTCCAGTGACTTGCGGTATTTTTCGGGTGAGGGCTTTTCCTCGCTTGACTCCAGCAGAAGTATACGCCCTTTCCATTCGTCCTTATCGGGAAAGATACCGTACTTTTTACAAAGTTGCGGCATATCCTCATTTCGCTCGCTGTCAAACATATCATACATCGAACAGATACAGCCGCCCAGTATCCTGCCCGAGAAAACAGGGCTGCCCTGTAACAGTTCAAAACCGCTGCATTTATGCTCTTTCAGCGGTACGCCCACCTGACTTTCATCAAAGGCCGTTCTTTCCTCGTACCACACCTCAGCGGGTGTTATCTCACTGATAGTGCCTGTGGTGATGAGTTCTTCAAAATACTTCTGCGTATAGGGGAGCATCTCGCTGCTCAGCTCACAAATATCCGTGAGAAAAGCCTGACCGTAAAAGGTGTTCAGCCCCAGCTTGTGCAGCATGAAATGGTTTATGGTCGTATCTGAAAAACCAAGAAAGATCTTGTCACTCACTGCATTTTTCAGTTCATCATTGTCAAAAAGGTAAGGCAGCAAACGGTAGGTATCATCTCCGCCTATGGCACATAATATCATGTCGGTATCAGGGTCTTTGAATGCCTGCAACAGATCATCAGCCCGTTTTTCGGGGTGAGCATTCAGGTATTCGATGCCTTTCAGGGCATTCGGCATGAACTTAACGTTCATTCCGTACTTCTCCAGCCTTTTAAGACCTATATCCAGTGCGAATTTTTCATATCCTTCGCCTGCAAGCCCGCTTGAAAGGCTGACGATAGCCACATTTTTTACCATTTGCATACCTCCTTGCCGCATTAGAAGGTGTCAAGAAAGCCCGACAACTAAAATACGCCCGTCCCTATAAAAATAGAGACGAGCGAAATACCCGTGTTACCACTCTCATTCATGCACAGCTCACGCTGTACACCTCTGCCGCATCGAACAATGCGTATCTCTGTAACGGGAGAACCCGAACACAGCTACTGCCCGCCAAGCGGATTTCACCGTATCAGCTCAAGGACGAGTTATCGCGCAGTCGGAATGCTGCCTCGCACCATGCGGCAGCTCTCTGAAAGTTCCGTAAAGCGTTTTTGTTCCTCTCAACGCCATTCACATATTTACATGTTTTATTATATTACATTTTCACTCCCTTGTCAAGGGAAAGTCTGTTTATTTAACATATTATTAATATCTGCCGTGCATCAGGCGGAGAAGTTTACAAAAATATGTTGACTTTAGGTCAGTTTTATAATATAATAAAATTATCCGAGTGAACTGTTATATTGAAAGCCGGAACAGGGGTGTTTTGAATGATATTTGAAAGTATAAAAAAGTTAGTCTGCTATGGTCTTGAAACAGGGCTTATCGCCCCTGCCGACAAGGTGTGGGCGACCAACCGCATACTTGAAACGCTGGGTATTGAGGAGTATGAAGAACCCACTGCCGATTATAAGAATATTGACCTACAATCGACCCTCGCAGAACTGCTTGACTACGCCTGCGAAAAGGGTCTGTGCGAAAATTCTGTGGTCTACCGCGACCTTTTTGACACAAAGCTGATGGGTCTGTTGACCCCTCGCCCGTCGGAAGTTGAGCGCACTTTTGCCGAAAAAAAAGCAGTCTCTGCCGAAGATGCCACCGATTATTTCTACAAGCTGTCGCAGGATACCGACTATATCAGAAGATACCGCATCTGCAAAGATGTCAGGTGGAAAACCGTGACCGAGTACGGCGAGATAGATATTACCATCAACCTTTCCAAGCCCGAAAAAGACCCCAAAGCCATCGCCGCCGCAAAGCTGGCGAAGCAGTCGGGCTACCCCAAGTGCCTGCTGTGCTATGAGAATGTGGGCTATGCGGGCAGGGTGAATTCCCCCGCAAGGCAGAACCACCGCATCATCGGTGTCACCATTGACGGCGCAGACTGGGGCTTGCAGTATTCCCCTTATGTTTATTATAACGAACACTGCATACTTTTCAACAAGACCCATACCCCGATGGTCATAAACAAGTCGGCTTTCAACAAGCTGTTCGATTTTGTTGAGCAGTACCCGCACTATTTTGTCGGCTCTAATGCCGATCTGCCCATAGTCGGCGGCTCTATCCTCTCGCATGAGCATTTTCAGGGCGGTCATTACGAATTTGCTATGGCTAAGGCTGAGGTCGAGCGCAAGCTGGTGTTCAGTGGTTTTGATAATGTCGAAGCAGGCATCGTCAAGTGGCCGATGTCGGTCATCAGGCTGAACAGCGCCGACAGAAACGCCCTTGTCGATCTGGCTGACAAGATACTCACTCTCTGGCGCGGTTACACCGATGAAGCGGCATTCATCTTTGCCGAAACTGACGGCGAGCCGCACAACACCATCACCCCCATAGCTCGTATGCGCGGCGGCAGGTATGAGATGGATCTGGTGCTGAGGAACAACATAACTACCGATGAACACCCGCTGGGCGTTTACCATCCCCATGCCGAACTGCACCACATCAAAAAAGAGAATATCGGTCTTATCGAGGTCATGGGTCTGGCAGTACTGCCATCGCGCTTAAAGGGCGAGATGGAACTGCTGGCAAAAGCACTGGTAAGCGGCGATGACATTAGCGCTGATGAAGTCCTTTCCAAACATGCAGACTGGGCGGACGAACTGAAAAAGCAGTACACTTTCACAGAAGAGAACGTTGATGGTATCCTCAAAGACGAGATAGGCAAGGTCTTTTCAAAGGTGCTTGAACATGCGGGCGTTTTCAAGCGCACCGAAGAGGGCAAAGCCGCATTTGACAGATTTGCCGCATATGTCAGCGATAACTGAGCATAAGTATAATATCACTATCTTGTATCACAGGCAATACAGATAAAATGATCTCCCAATTTTGATGTGTATTGCTGATGATACAAAATGGCTGTTCTTTCGTATTGTTCCCCCGCCTTCGGCGGAGGAACAATACACAACCAAATTGGGATAAAATAATAAAAGCACGGCAGACCCGAGCCTTGCCGTGCTTTGTGGTATCAAAGATTTTCAATGAAGCCCTTGCCGATGATGACGTTTTCAAATGCAAGTTCTTTCATCTGAAGCATGACCATGTGTGGCGAGATCTTCATGCCCTGCTTAGCCCAGTCGATTATCATGCCGCAGAAACCGTGTGAGTAGAAATCCGCGAAGAATTTCGCCTTGTCACTGCGCTTGCGGGTGTTCGCTACCGCGTGGTAGAAAAACCTCAGAAACAGGCGGTGCATACTCTGGTAAAGGTATTTCTCAAAGGTCTTTTCGTTGCTTCTCAGGGTGTTTGAGTAGAACCTGCGGTCTTTCTGCATGTTCTCAAGAAAACCCTCAAGACGCTCATACCAGTTATCGTAGTTGACACCTCTGGTGATGTTCTTGAAAAGCTCATTGTAATATATGTATGACAACAGTTCCTCCTTATCCTGAAAATGATAGTAGAAAGACTGTCTGTTCATTCCGCAAAAGCCTGTTATCTCTGATATGGAGATCTTTTCATAATCTTTTTGACCGCAAAGCTCTTTAAGCGCTTTGCAGAGTGCTGTTTTGGTTATAGTTGATGTTGACATCTGCTTTTCCTTTCATTATGGCATAATTCCACAATATAATTATAACACAATCAAAAAAAAATTCAAGTAATTTTAGTAAATTATTTTTAAGGACGTGAACAAATATGATAATAAACGAATTCTTGCAGGGGCAGAGCATGCGTGCTTATGATTATTTCGGCGCACATTTTGTCGATGGGGGAGTGCGCTTTGCCACTTATGCCCCGAATGCCCGCGATGTTAAACTGATGCTCAATGGTGCTGAGTTCGATATGCAGCGCCTTGAAAGCGGTGTCTGGGAAACAGTGAGACCTGCGGGAAATGGCGATATATACCAGTTTCTCATAACGACACAGGCTTTGCAGAAGCACTACCGCTCAGACCCGTTTGCTTTTTACAGCGAGGTCAGACCAAAAAACGCCTCCATCGTCTACGATATTGACTGTTACAGCTGGCAGGACGGTGAATGGCTGGCAAAACGCGATAAATGCTATGATAAGCCCATGAATATCTACGAGGTACACTTCGGTTCGTGGCGCACTAAATTTGACAGCGAAGAGGACGACCGCCTTTACAGCTACGATGAAATGATCGGCATGCTGATACCTTATGTCAAGGAAATGAAATATACTCACATCGAACTTATGCCGCTGACCGAGTACCCGTTTGACGGTTCGTGGGGCTATCAGGTGACGGGCTATTTCTCCGCGACCTCGCGCTACGGTGAACCTGCGGGGCTTATGCGCTTCATTGATGCCTGCCACCGCGAGGGTATCGGCGTTATCCTTGATTTTGTGCCTGTCCACTTTGTTACCGATTTTTATGCACTGCATATGTATGACGGCAGTTCTCTCTTTGAGTCTGACCGTGAGGAAGAGCGTTATTCTGAGTGGGGCACTGCGCTTTTCGATTACAGCAAGCCTCATGTGCTGAGTTTTGTGAAGTCTGCTGTGAATTTCTGGATAGAGAAATTCCACGTTGACGGTCTGCGCTATGACGCTGTGGCTAACCTTATATTCCATCACGGCAGAAGTGATGAGCGTCTGAATGATACAGGCATATGGTTTCTCAAAAACACCAATTACGCCATTCAGAAAGCCCACCCCGATGTTATCCTCTTTGCTGAGGATTCCACCGACTACACCAAAGTCACTGCCCCTGTGGAATTCGGCGGGCTGGGCTTTGACTACAAGTGGGATCTGGGCTATATGCACGACACCATCAACTATGTAAAGACCCCTCCCTACGAGCGCCGCGCACATCATAACAAAATGACTTTCTCCATGAGTTATTTCTATAATGACCTATATATCCTGCCGTATTCCCACGATGAAGTGGTACACGGCAAGCAGACCATGCTTGACAAATGTTTCGGCAAGCATGAGGAGAAGATAGCTACCATCAAGTGTCTGTACGCATTTCAGTTCGGTCATCCCGGCAAAAAGCTGAATTTTATGGGCAACGAGATAGCTGAATATATGGAATGGCGGCCAAACAAGGAACTTGGCTGGAATTTGCTCACATATCCCGCCCACGATTCGGTACACCACTATGTCAAGGAACTTCACCGCATCTACCTGAATGAACCTGCACTTTACGCAAATGATTACAATTCAGGGTATTTCCGCTGGGTCGATGCCAACAACAGCAACCAGTCGATATACGCTTTTGTCAGAAAAGAAGAAAGCGGCAAGGGCATTTATTTCGTGTTCAACTTTTCGGGACTTCGCCAGAATTACGGTCTGAAAGTGGAGCAAAACGGCGATTACGAAGAACTGCTAAACTCCGACAAGGACATCTACGCAGGCACAAACTGCCTTAACCGCGACCTGCGCTCATATAATTATAATCTGAACATACAGCTTGCACCGCTGAGTTGTACCATAATTAAACAGAGATACTGATAAAGATCCCCTGAGCGCTTGAAAACGTTCAGGGGATCTATATTATCTGAGATCGAGAAGCTGTCTGTATTCGTGTTCGGGCTGTTTTTGGAAAAACATTTTTTCCCTGCATTCGGTAATGTCACAGCTGATGATATTGTAGATATGCCAGCCGTAATGCCAGTACTGACTGTCGGGGTCAACGTATCGGTTGTTGTATATTATCCTGCCATATCCGCCTTTATCAAGAACGAATGCCGTTTCGTTCAGCATGTCCCTGTGATAATATATGGAGTTCGTATCGCAGAATGCTTCATTGTGTCCCCGATGCTTTGTGGGGCACCACTCAACGTTTTCATCGCAGAACATTATCCTGTATCTGTCATCTTCCTTGAAAATGCGTATGAATTGCATCAGGTCGTTGAAATTCTTATATCTGTCCCTTGTGCCTTCGGTAAAAATACTTTTGCCGTATTTCCTGTATGTTTCACTGTACGGTTCTGCCTGCGAAACTCCGCTGCGGGCATCATATCTCATGCTTATCAGCTGTGCGAACACTTCACACTCACCGATCTTGCTTACATCTATCCTGCGGAACAGATCACCTGTCCTCAGCCGCGCGTATTCGGAGGAACGTCCCTGTTTTTCGTAATAAGTATTCAATGATTGTATAAAAAGCATATCTCCTGTGCCACATCTTTCGTTCCGTAAGACCGCTGTTTCTGTGGTGTGTCAGCGGCGATGACCAAACTTAATATCACCGCCCGTTATCAGCGCTGTCCTCACTGAGTTTTTTCAGCCTGTCACACTTTCTCTCGTGGTAGATGTCCATAATGGCAGTCACCATCGAAAGCACCAGCATTATTATCATCAGCTTGTTTGAAGCCTTGCGGTTTATGAAATTCATTGTCGGGTTCAGTATGTCCAGCACCCAGAAGAATATGAACATTCCCACCATGACGATAGTTGCGTGGGGCAGTATCCTCGCCAGTCTTTTCATGCCTTAACCTCCGATATAGATGATGTCGCTGATGTTTCGCCCTCTGTCGGGGATATTCACAAGTTCTCCGTCATATACCATCATCGCCGAACAGCCGCCGTCAAGATTATACGCAGTCAGACAGCCTTCATCAGCCATTATCGCCGCCAGTTCACTGAGGGTGACACCCTTTGAGTAGCCCGGGTCACGGCCATCGACCGTGACTATCTTGTAATGACCTGGTGCGATATAGCCTATCGCTGAACGCGGATTTTCGCTGTTGAGGTATGTGGTGGTGTTGAACGTTTCCAGAACTCCGCCGTTCCCGTCAAGAAGCATCGGTCCGAAGCACCACGCCTGCCATACGCCCTGCGCCAGCACTGCATCAGTGTCGAATTCGTCATAAGCATAAGTTTTCATTTCGCCGTTTGTGAACAGCACACAGATGTCCACATCGTTGAGGTTGTCGCGGTATTTCACGCCGTTGCGCACCACTATGCCTTCTTCCGAATTGCCGTAGAAATCGCCGTTCACTGCAAATACCGCACCGTGTTCAGCCGCCATGCTGAATATCGAGTCCTTGATGTTCTTGCCGTATGTGTCTTTGGCAAGGGCAGTTTTCAGCACATCAACACTGCTCACGTAAATGTCAGCCGTGTAGTAAGTTACCTTGTCATCGCCCTCACCGAACCATTTTTTGTCAATGGTTATCACCGCGTCATCGCTTTCATAATACTGCACCTGTTCCGAATTAACATCAGCGTCCAGCACCGACTGCACAAGCGTGTCATCGGCAGTGTATTCATCAGTGTCTGTGTTGTCGTACCAGTTTTCTGCGGTATGCTCGTGATGCGCCTTATTTTTTCGCAAAGGAGTATTATTCTCATCGGCAGTTACAGCAGAACTTTCGGAAGGTTCTTCAGTGATGCTTTCAGCTTCAGATGCGCTTTCGCTTTCAGCTGTACTGCTTTCGCTGTGTACACCCGCCTGCTTTTTTTCAGCGTTTTCTTTATCCGTACTGCCAGCTGTCGGCAGTGAAAAGCTGATCTGAGCTGTATCGTCTGTCTGCGCCACAACAGTTCCTTTTTCGTCTGAACTGTGCGGCATTACATAGTCAAACAGCATGAAAGTCCCCACAGCCGCGCATATCATAAGTGTATCGGTGACTGCCATCGCCCAGACGGGCATTCGCTTATTTTTCATCTTTTGTCAGACCTTTCTTCTTAAAAACAAAACATCTCTGCATAGTCCAGCTGAACAGGAACATGAGCATCTCAATGGCTATCTTTGCGATATATCCGTTTATTTTCAGCTTTTTCACCATCAGCTCCAGAAGTTCTGTGTTGACGGTCAATATGACGAACGCGAGCAGAAAATACTTCGCCGCCGAGAAAAATATATTATCCTTGTTCTTAAATACGACTTTCTTGTTCAGAATAAAATTCAGTACCGAACTTACGCTCCTGGCAGAAATATTCGCGAACCTTACGTTGCCGCTGAAAAACAGCACCGCCGAGTACCAGCTGTAATCCAACAGAAAACTCAGCAGGGAAGAGCAGGAGAAGATCAATATATCCCTGTATATCCTGAACGAATCGCGCACAGGCTTGAAATGGGAGCTTTTGTTGTCATTGATGTAGACTGTTTCGATAGGCACTTCAAAGAAAGCTATGCCCTCTCTTGCCGCTTCCAGCAGCATGTTCATCTCAAATTCGTACCGTTCTCCCGAAAGCCCCAGCATGAAGTCTGTCAGCTTTCCCGAAAACCCTCTGAGACCTGTCTGCGTGTCACTGACACCGACACCTGCCGCAAACCTGAAAACAGCCCGCGTCACACTGTTTCCAAAGCGGCTTCTGAATGGTATGCTGCCCGTGAATTTGCGGCAGCCCATTATGAGCTTTTCGGGATTTTCTTTCAGCGCCTCAGCGATACGTTCAATGTCAGCAGGCTTGTGCTGACCGTCAGCATCGGCAGTTATGACACCATAGTTCCCTGCGGCATTTTCTTTTATATATGCGAATGCAGTTTTCAGCGCCGCACCTTTGCCGCGATTATGCTCATGCTCCAGCAGGACAGCCTTGCTTTTTACACTTTCAAATATGCTGTTTTTATCTGCGCCGCTCCCATCATTTACGACGATCAGTTTGTATTTTGCTTTATCATCCAGTTCGTTTACAACGGCTGTCAGCTTTTCGTCAGGCTCATAGGCGGGTATGACGATGTAAATATTGTCAATAACCATTTCAGATGTTCCTTTGTTTTCGTTGTTTACAGTATATGTCATTATCCTTAAATTTGGTTTAAAGAATTAGCTTTATAAGAAATTGTGATCATCCCGCTGATACACCAAAATAAACGATGATATATCGGGAAGCAAATACAGTTGGCGGTTATCTTTTTGTTCACCGCATTTTTAGTTGGTGTGCTAAAGGGATAGTCGTATGCTTTTATCATGTCGGCGGCATTCATCTCACCGAAGTAATATCCGTCATCTTTGAATATCGGGTAAAAATTCAGCCTGTCTGATGTCAGTTCTCATTCGATCAGCCCTTGTATGCCCTTTTCTTTAAATGCTTTTTTGTAGTATTTCAGCTCTTTTGAGATAAGGTCATCTATAACGTTCATGCCCAGCAGTTCAACGGGCGCTTTGTCATCGGTGAGTATCAGTTCGCCGCCTTCATAGCGGTCCATTCTCTCGTAAATGTCGAGCATAAGCGTTCTCAGGTCATCATCTTCCAGACTGTCAGCCCTCTTGTACAGTCTGTCGGGCATGCCGCCCATGTCAGATGCGAAAAGTTCGCGGTTGGTAGTGCCGTTCACCTTAACTGTGTACACGTTGTCAAACACCGATGCTATGGTGTCGCTGAGATGCTGGTTGATGCTGCCCTCTTTGTCGGAGTGCATGTTCATGTTGACCACCATCACGCCGCCTTCTTTCAGCGACTGCTTCACCAGCGTAAAAAATTCCACCGTTGACATCTGGAAAGGAATGGTTATATCCTGATAAGCGTCCACCATTATCACATCATATTTGAGGTCGCCGATGCTTTGGTCGATCACACCTGCGGCACTGTTGACTTTGCCTCTCTGCGCACTCAGCGCCTGAAGATAAGCCCTGCCGTCATAAGTGGTCACGGGTATGTCTTGATTAAGCTCGAAATATTCGTGGGCAAGGTCGGTTATCTTGTCGTCTATCTCAACGCCGCGTGTGCTTATTCCCGGAAAGAATTCTCTGCACTGTTTTGCATAAGTGCCTGTACCCATGCCCAGCACCAATATGTTCTTTTCGGAGATGTCATCTCCCTCACCCATAAGCGGGGCAGCCATAGCCACATCATAATACAGCCCTGTCAGTCCGCCGTCTTTCATATATATCGACTGTATGCCGAACAGCACGTTTGTCGAGAGTGCCACCTGCTTTTCGTCCTCTTTGACCTGCAAGTAGTTGTACACCGATTCGCCCTCATATTTCAGAGACTTTTCCCAGAAAGCGAAACCCAGCAGAGTGCTTACCACACAGCAGACTATGAACAGCACAGTGCATACAGCCACCCGCAGATAACCCCTCTTGCAGGAAACGAAATAGACTATGCCCAGCGCCAGCAGAATGCCAGAGAATATCAGAAATGTCACCGCCGTTCCCACTGACGGTATAGTGATGAATGTGGGTGCGAATGTGCCGATGATACTGCCCACCGTATTGAAAGCTCCCAGTGTGCCGACTGTCCTGCCGTTGTCATCAAGGCTGTCAGTGGTGTATTTTACCAGTGACGGAGTGACAGTGCCCAGCAGAAACAGCGGGAACACGAAAACTATCATACAAGCCAGAAACGCCGCCCATATCAGGAAATTCGTGCTGACCGTTACTACCAGAAGCGCCGAAACGCCCAGTATGACCATCTTGCCGAAAAAGGGGATAGCCGCTATCCACACCGCCGAGAAAAGCACCCGCTTGTACAGTTTGTCGGGGTCGGGGTCTTTGTCGGCGCTTTTTCCGCCGAAGTAGTTGCCCAGTGCCATAGCTATCATTATAGTGCCGATAATTATAGTCCACACTATCTGCGAAGAGCTGAAATACGGCGCTAAAAGTCTGCTTGCACCCAGTTCCACCGCCATTACCGACATGCCCGCGAAGAACTCTGTCAGGTACAGATACAGCTTGCTGCTCAGCACGCCTTTTGCGGCGGGTCTTTCGTTTGTATTATTCTTTTTCATAAAACTACACTCCGTCTATTATAGTAAAAAACATAAATTTTCATATCCCAATTTGGCTGTGTATTGTTCCACCGCCGAAGGCGGGGGAACAATACGAAAAAACAGCCATTTTGTATCATCAGCAATACATATCAAAATTGGGAGATTTTCATACATATCCCGCTCACAGATACCATTATCGCAGTATCCGCAAGCGGTCTATGTGGAATTTTTAATATAACTATCCCTTTAGCACACCACTGCAAAATACCTTTATCAATGAGGAAAAACTGCGTTGAGGTTATCTTTCCCCCGCCGCAGGCGGGGGAAAAGATAACCGCCAACTGTATTCAATTCCCGATATAACATTGTTTATTTTGGTGTATCAGCGGGATAATAACAATTTTTAATGTCGTTTACTATATAATTAAACATACACCATTAAGTTTACCACATTTTCCCCATTCCGTCAATCACATATGCGGGCATTTGCACTTTTTTATTTTTTTGTCACAAAAAAAGAAGGTCTGCCGTTTCAGCAGACCTGTCACCAATTTCTCAGTTTTGCTTTCTTACCACAGCATACTCGTCATCGAGCCTGTAATAGGGACATGCGTAGTGCGGTTCATTGAACAGCCTGTACATCTCGTCCTCATCAAGACAGACCTCACAGGTATAACACTCCAGTTCGTCGTCAAAGACGTTGTTTACACAGCTGTCGCATGATGTGAAAGCCTTTTTCTTCTTTTTGTTCATATATCTGTCACCTGCTTCAGCACCGAGCTTACCTGCACCAGTGCTTCATATAGCTTCTCCATATCCTCATCGGAGACATTTGCAAACCGCTTCAGCAGTTCATCGTGTATCTCCGCTTTCATTTTTTTCATAAAATTTTCGGCTTCGGGCGTAAGCGAGATGTTCACGACACGCCTGTTGCCCTGCTGATGTTCGCGCTTGATAAAGCCCATGTCAGCCAGCTGTGCCGCCGCGCGGGTAGCCTGCTCGTTCGAGGTGTTTATCCTTGTGGCGAGCTGTGTCATGTTCATCATGCCGCTGACCGAGAGCGCCAGAAGCACTATCTGCTGGGTGCGCGTCATATGGTATTTCTTCTGGTCAAAAGTATCAAAGACCAGCTTGCGGCTGAGCGGGTATATCTCGTAGAATTCCATGATACAGCGAGTTCTGGTATCATTATCCATAATGTTCTCCCCCTGAAACAAACGAATAAACGATCTCATTTTAATTTATTATATCACGAAACCCCAAAAAGTCAATTACTATATTAATCAATATTTTACATTGTCAAGCACTGATTTTTGTTCACAATTATTTAATATGACTACCCTTTAGCACACCACTGCAAAATACCTTTATCAATGAGGAAAAACTGAGTTGATGTTATCTTTCCCCCGCCGCAGGCGGGGGAAAGATATACGCCAACCACCTTAAGTTCTGTAAAACCGCTGTTTTTATGGTGTGTCAGCTGGATAACCACATTATCGTTTTTAACCCGATCCCCGCGATGAATGCCCTTATTGTCACCGCGAGGTCATTACCGCTCACTGTCTGTTCTCGTAATTTGTCTCGTAGTCGCTTATCAGTTTTAACAGTTCTTCAGCGTTCAGTTCAAGACCCTTAGCCTGCTCGCGGATCTCAGCCATAGTGAACTTGTCCTCGGAGTTGCCCAGCGTCTTTGCGAACATTGCCGCCGCACTTGCCAGTCTCATGTTATCGCTCATCTCGTCTTTGCTGACATAGCTTGCCAGCATCACGGGCTTATCCACCAGCTTGCTGTCGTTCTCGTCCTTTTCCTTGTACCTTACCGATACCGTCAGCAGTTCACGGTCGAGGTCGCCTTCGTCAGCTTTTTCAGGCTCGGGGTAAGCCACATCGTCCTGATATTTCAGTGTACGTGTGTTTTCTTCGGCTTTAGCTTCGGTGGGGATTATCTCATAGAGAGCTGTCACCTGCTGACCCGCGCCCACATCGCCCGCGTCCTTAGTGTCGTCCTCAAAATCCCTGTCATCAAGGAGCCTGTTCTCATAGCCCACCAGTCTGTAATAAGAAACATTAGCAGGGTTGAACTCCACCTGTACCTTTGCGTCCTTAGCCACTGTGAACATAGTGCCGTTCATTTCGGTGACAAGCACCCTCTCAGCCTCGTCAATGCTGTCTATGTAAGCGTAGTTGCCGTTGCCGTTGTCTGCCAGAGCTTCCAGCTTGTTGTCCTTGTAGTTGCCCATGCCGAAGCCCAGCACTGACAGGAAAATGCCCATATCTCTCTTCTCTTCGACAAGTGCGGTAAGCTCTTCCTGTGAGGAGATACCCACGTTCAGGTCGCCGTCTGTTGCGAGTATCACGCGGTTGTTGCCGCCTTCGATGAAGTATTTCTGTGCCAGGTCGTAAGCTGTGTTTATGCCTGCCGCGCCTGCGGTAGAACCGCCTGCTGTCAGCCCTGCGAGGGTCTCGGCTATCTTTGAGTAGTTAGCACCGCTCTCGCCCTCCAGTTCAACAGTATCTCTGCCCGCGTAGGTGACAATTGATATGCGGTCGTTCTGACCGAGATTTTCAGCCAGCATCGCGAAAGCCTGCGCCACCAGCGGCAGTTTGTTCGCGTCAGCCATCGAACCGCTGACATCTATCAGGAAAACTATGTTTGAGTCGATGTCCTGAACGTCGATGTCCTTAGCCTGCAAGCCCACCAGCATCAGCTTTGACTCTTCGTTCCACGGGCAGTCTGAAAGTTCGGTGGTTATGCCTATCTTGTCATCGTTGTCGGGCTGCGGGTAGTCGTATTTGAAGTAGTTTATGAACTCCTCAGTCCTCACCGCATCTGCAAATATATCCTGCCTGTTCTCTATCATTCTTCTCACATTGGTGAAAGAAGCCGTGTCAACATCGGTCGAGAATGTGGAGAGCGGGTGTTCAGCCACACTCAGGAAAGAGTTTTCTGCATAATGATTGTATTCTTCGGTGTTTATCTCAGGAATGGTTTCTTCGGTGTAATACCCGAACTCGTCACCGCCGTTGGTTTCAGCATCCGCCGTGATGTTTTCGGCTCTTTCTGCGCCTTTTGCATCATTGGTAGCGGCATATTCATTTTTCGCGCCTCCGAATGTACCGTCAGATGCGCTGCCGCATGATGCGAACATCGTCACAGTCATCATTATGGCTGCTGCCATCGCAAAAATTCTCTTTGTATTCTCTTTCATAGTTATCATCCTTTCTTAAAAAGGTCTTAACGGTGCAGACCCTCATGGATAAGTCTTTCAGCGTAGTCGGAAGAAAGTTCCATCTCGCTGCCGTTGTTTACTGCTATGCTGTATTTGCCGTCTTTGCCGCATATCTGAATTATCTGTGAACTTACAGAAGATGCATCGAACGAAGTTGTGTCATTCAGACCGTCAAGCCCTGTTGTCAGTATTATCTCAATATCAAGACCGCCCTCGATGCACTCCATAGTCCATTCTTCGCTTATCATCTGATTAAGTGTGTGCGCCTGAGTTTCGGGGTCGTTCAGTGCTTCAGAAGCTATCTCGACTATCTTTTTGGTATCCATATCCTTTATGGGATACTCGCCGTTGTAAGCAGCTGTCACCAGTTCATCGCCCTCAGCTGAGAAATCGACAATGCCTGTGACATATTCGGGTTCAGCGGCAGTGCTGCCCATAACTTCTGTCATTCTGTCCTTATAGCTTTCATCAAATGCGTAGTAAGGTGAACTTGCCAATTCGCCATTCTCGTCAAAGTACTCTACCCAGAAGAAATACTGTCCGTCCTCGCCCGCAGCTGTAAGCGTATTGCCCTCAATGATCGTGTCGCCCACGATGAAAGGCTTTGCATCTTCAAACTTGATGTGCGTCATAAAGCCGCTTGTTTCAAAACCGTTGAGCTGTTCTATGCTGTATTCGGTATCGACCGTATCATCGGCACTCGCGTTTGCAGCTGCTTCCAGAAGTATCGGTGCAGCTTCCATTCTGTGTTCCCAGCAGTCAGCGATGTGACCGTCATCGTACATCTCAAAACCGAACTCGCCGTCACCCAGTATCTCGTTTACATATTCCTCGCAGAAACTGTTCTCCTCAGAAGTTGTCACCTCTTCTTCTTCGGTAGTTTCTTCATCTGTGGGGTATTCGCTGGTGCATGCGTTGACGGTTATCTCTCTGTTCATTTCATTATCGGGCTTTGCGGCAGGTTCGTTCTTCTCTTCCACCTTGCCGCAGCTTGTCATCATCATCATAAGTGCTATTGCCATTACTGAATATCTCTTTGTCATTTTCATTTTACTGCCTCCGTTTGTTATGCGTTTTTCCATTCGGTCATCAGCTGTTCCATGTCGAACTGCGGCGTGTACTTCATTCTGTCAAAGTAAAAGTCGTTAACATTCAGGCTTTCCTTTTCCAGCGACATTGAACCGTTATCCAGCGAACTCCAGCCGTTCTGGAATACTGCGCCGCCGTCGAGGGTGATCTCTATCTGCGGTGCATTCTCGAAAACTATGCCGTAATCGCCGCTGCTGTTTACTTTTAGCGGTATCAGATACTCACGGTTCTGCTGGAGTATATAAGGTGTACTGCTCCTGAGCGTGATATTTTCGCCCCTGATCTCTCCGTTTTTGTCGTACATCGCCACGACTTCCAGCGTGTATACCGCACTTGAATCTGCTTCAAACTCAACATCGTCCACTATGACATCCGCAAAAATATCTGTCTGTTCCAGCACGTTCTTCTCGACGAAGTATTCATCGCCGTTCGGCACGTAGTCAGCCATGAACGAGATCGTGTGCGTTTCATTGAGAGCCAGCTGATCGTATTTTACGGTCAGTCCGTGATTTTTCTGTCCCGATATATCCGCTGTATCTTCTGTCGCCTGTTCAGCATCATCGTAAAGTGCTTCGTTTGTGTTGTCTCCTGCTTTTTCCTCAGCAGCCGCGGCGTTGTCTGTTTTATCTGACGCGCCTGCTTTCTCTGTTCTGCTTGTGGGAATATTGTTCATCGCGGTCTTTGTCTTTTTTGACTCGCTGATGATGTTTATCCCCGCGAATATCACGATGAATGCTGCCGCAGCGGCAACTATCTTCATGTACCCGCCCGAACGTTTTATCTGTTCATGCTCGGTATTTGTTGTTTCCGTTTCTGTTTCTTTTGTGTTCTCTTTCTTGTCTATCTCCTCAGAGATCTTGTTCCACAGCTTATCCATGTCGGGTGCAGTATTCCGGATATGCTGTGTATATTCATTTCTCAAGTCAGCCATAAATACTGCCCTCCTTTACTGTTTTCTTCAGCTTGTTCAAAGCCTGTCTGTATCTCCATGCAACAGTGCCGAGAGGTATACCCAGCGCTCCGCTGATCTCCTTAAAGGTCATATCGAAGCCCACGCGAAGGTTGATGATCTCTTTTTCCGCGTCGTTCAGCGTTTCCAGTGCCTGACTGAAAGCCATGCCGCTTTCCACCTGAACATCTGTCGGTGCTTCGGGGTCTGCCTGTTCCTCGGTGTAAACATTTTCATCGTCGATAGTGTACTCCACATGTTTTGTCTTTCTCAGGAAGTCGATCGCCATGTTCCTTGCCATCACCGTTATGTAGCGCTTGTGTCCCGTCCCGGAACGGTACTGCGCCGCTGTCTCCCATAGTCTTAAAAACAAGTCACTTGTCAGGTCCTCAGCGTCCTGCGGACTTTTGACCACTGCCAGCATCTGGTTGTATACCAGCGTGCCGTAGCAGGTGTAAATGTCTTTAAGACCGTTTTTGTCTTTCCCGAGTATTCTTTGTATACACAGGTCAAACTCCTTATCGGTCAATTTTATCATCACCCTTCGACATAATATATACGTTTGGTCATTTGGATTTTTATGGTGTGAAACTGCACAAACTTCATGCTGCTATTTTGTATGTATTCAATAAAACTGAGTGGATCTTCTGACGTGTCAGCCTTAAAAATGCTCTTCCATGCTGTTTGCAGTGATACACTTTGAAAATAATTCGTTGATAATTATAGCATATTAAATCAGTAAATGCAACCCTTTTCAAACGGGGTTCACGGAAATCAATTTTCAAAAATCACCCTCGAAATCATATTCGGCTCCATAAGACATTCAAACATAAGTTTGGATATGGCAGCTTTAGAATTGTTCCG
>NZ_CACWPP010000023.1 GCF_902762735.1 uncultured Ruminococcus sp. | reverse complement strand
CTTTGGTTTTCTTTTCCAGCATCTTTTTCACCCCTCTTTATTATACCACACTTATTCAAAAAAGCCTACCCTTTCGGGTAGACTTTTGCGACAGACTGCACAAAACATCTCATTTTAAAAATTCTGCATACAAAAAAATACACAGCTGACACAATATGCCAGCCGTGCAGTTAAATTATAAGCTGTAAGCGTTTTTATTTTGCGCCTGCCGTCCTGCGAGAAGCGAAGCCGCCTTCTACAAAGAACCTGACGATCTCAAAAGCGACAGAATAGACGATAAAGCCCAGCACGAAAGCAGAGGCGAACGTCAGGTAGTCAAAGCGGGTGAATGCGGCATCTTCAAACCATCTGCCTGTTTCGACCGCCTTGCAGACAACAGCGGAGATGCCCGTGCTGATGACGAACCACATCAGCATGTACATGGTCTTTTCCTTAGCGTCAGAGAATTTGCCCGAGCCTGTGACAGCCCTGTATATAGCTGAGGCAGCCATCGGCACAACGAACCATTCAGCCAGCATGACCATATGCACGCCCGAAAAGCCGCCCAGCATAAGATCGGTCAAAGTAAAAACAGCCCAACCTGTCAGATCCATTACCAGTGTAAAAATCAACATAGCCGCCATAGTCGATCATCCTTTCTTATTTTACTCGATCTTCATATTTTCATGCCAAAGTTACGCAATTTGCAGTTCGTTTAGTTTACGAACAAATTATATCATATTTCACAAAAATTTTCAAGAATAAAATTATATAGTTTCAAAATTTCTTTAGCGCATCTCTTTGTGCATACTGTTCAATCGGGAGCGCGGCTGATAATCTTTTCACAAAGTCCCGAGTTATCGGGGTTTCAGGCAGCGAGGGTCTCGGATATTATTTTTTCTGCCGTCAGAAGATGTGTTTATATATGAAATCGTGTGATTTTAGCTTTTGTAAACATATAATTGTTAAGAGTTTAAACATTATTAACAAACGCAGGGGTAAAGTTGGTCGTATGAATGCAGGGGGGGATTTAGCGGGGGCGGTTTTCGCGGGGTGGGGGGTGGGCGGCGGTATGGGGTGGGGTGCGGGAAAGTCTGTATTATATGGTTTGGGATATGAATGCATGAGGGGCTTTGGCGGGGGGGGATTTTCGCGGTATGGGGGTGGGGCGACAAGATTTGAGCGGTCTCGCAGAAAAATCTATATAAATACCCTTTGACAAAATCAAGAATATGTGCTATACTATATATGCGGTGTGGGAAATGCCGCGAGTATATGATGGGAGGTCACGCCTGTGGCTATCGACAAAAAGGGCACTAAACAAATAGCTGACAACCGCAAGGCGCGGCACGACTATTTTATACTGGAGACCATCGAGTGCGGCATTGAACTGGTGGGTACTGAGGTCAAGTCTATCCGTCAGGGGGGCGTGAACCTCAAGGACAGCTGGTGCAGTGTCGATGACGGCGAGATGTGGATAAAGGGCATGCACATCAGTCCCTACGAGCACGGCAACATCTTCAACAAAGACCCGCGCCGCGTGCGCAAGCTGTTACTGCACAAGCGCGAGATAATGCGTCTGTTCGGGCAGGTACAGCAGGAGGGTCTGGCGCTGATACCGCTCTCACTTTATTTCAAGGGCAGCAGGGTAAAGGTGGCGCTGGGGCTGTGCAAGGGTAAAAAACTGCACGACAAGCGCGATGACATGGCGAAAAAAGCCGCTAACCGCGAGATCGAACGCGCACTCAAGGACAGGCAGAACTACTGACGGAGCGTTATGGAAAATAAGACAAAGAGAGTATCTTTTGCTTATGCGTTCCCCATTGCGCTGATAGCGGCAGGTCTGCTGTGTGCAGTGGTTTTTATCGTGATGGCGATGATCGGTTATGATGTTCGTGTAAAATTGTATAATGACATCGGCGCACTTCCGTGGAAAGACCCCGAGATAAACATTTCGGCGGAAAAGTCGGACAGGTACACCGATGACGAGATAAGGCTGGCGATAGATGCCGCCATAAAAACTTACAGGCATGACTGGCACACCTACAACGGCGTGTACATGCTTGAACTTTACTATGATGATGCTTTCAGCGAAAATCACCGTAATGATAATGTCGGTGACTGGATATATCTGAAGTCGGTGGTATACACGGGCTATGCGGACACGGTAGATGAAAAATTCCGCGGCAGGCTGCATTCTGAGGCTTACTGGGCTGTGGAACGGCTTTCCGACGGTTCGTGGATATGTCACGGGTGCGGTGAGCTGGAAAAGGATGAATAGAAAGGAATGTGACAGCAGGATATTTTTCCCTGCGGCTATCCGTTAAACGGCATACCTATGAAAACACGGGGATGTAAAGGTTTCGACGGGGGTTTTGAAGGGCGATAAGCGAGTGGAGGAGCGCACTCTCCTTAAACGGCGTACGTTTTAAAATTAGACGACAACGATAATTTTGCAATGGCAGCCTAAGGGCAGCCCGTCTTGCCTGAGAGTACCACGGCTCGGGTAAAGGCGTCGACCAGTGGTGAACGTCGGCAGGCGACGGCTGTGACCTGTCGGTGTATTACAGTCTACCAAAGCGAGGGGCGTGTCTGTTTGCCCGCGCGGAGGGAAAGGGCGCAAGCCGAAATAACCGACTAGACTCGTAGAAATTCGCGTGAATGGGCTTTCGGACAGGAGTTCGATTCTCCTCATCTCCACCAGATATTTGACCGCGTACTTGCGTATTATCGCGCAGGTACGCGGTTTTCTTATATTTTCGGCTATTATAAAATATTATCAAATTCGATGAAATATGACACGAAATTATACATGTATGACACGAAATATGACACAAAAAAGCCAGCCGTTTTTATCCGGCTGGCTTTGACTTACTATCTCACAACGATCTTCTGTACCTTATCCCACAAGTGCCGCTCGATTATCGGTTTGAAGTCGCCTTTGTAGCACTTGCCCTTGTAGCGGTAGTACCCGATGTAGATCGGATTTCTCAGTATCTTCTTGATGCTCTCAGCTTTAAACGGCTTGCCTGACTTGCCCGTTTTTCCCAGCGCGTTCAGCAGGTCAGCGACAGGCAGGTAAGACTTATAAGCGATAAATTTATCATATATCAGATGCACCAGCTCTGCTTCTTCGGGATTGACTTTCAGCCCGTCCTTGCCGTCACGGTCGTAGCCCAGAACATAGCTGCATGTTCGCTTGCCTTGCTCCGCACGTTCCTGCATCGCCAGTCTGACTCGTTCCGCTGTCAGTTCGCGCTCCATCTGCGCGAATACGCCTATCACTCCCATCATAGCCCGTCCCGTAGGCGTGGAAGTGTCAAAGCCCTCTGTGATGCTCACAAGCTGTACGCCATACTTCGACAATTCGCCCCATGTGTTATACAGATCGGCTACACTGCGCGTAAAGCGGCTCAGTGCCCAGACGTATACAGCAGTAAACAGTCCGTGTCGTGCATCGTCCATAAGGCGGCAGAACGCAGGACGGTGGACTATATCTTTCCCGCTGATGCCCTCGTCGGCATAGACGGCATACACTTCATGCCCTGTCCGCTCGCAGTGCTCCCGCAAAGCCCTTTCTTGGGCGGCGAGAGAGTAGCCCTCCCTCGCCTGATCGGGCGTGGACACCCGAATGTATATGGCAACCATTATATCGCCGCCAGAAGTTCGTCCAGTTCTGCAAGCCTTGCCATGAGCCTTTCACGCTCTTCGACCAGCTTTGCCCGGTCGATGTTGCCCACAAGGGTCACACCCTCGTGTTCTCTCACACGCTCGTATATCTTCATGGGGACGTTCTTGACGCGCAGAACAGTGCCGTCCTGAGGACAGCAGCGGGGATTTTTCATCGAGCCGCCGCTGGAAGCGAACCCACCTTTTATCAGCATAACATTGTCGCTGAGCCTTACATCGTAGTCACGACACTGGCGGCGGCATAGCGTCATAGTGTCGAGCTTTATGCTCTCACCGTCGCTGAGTTCGTCCAGAGATACTTCCAGAGTTACGTAGGCGGTGGGCTCTTCGGCGAGGGTGTCGCACTCGCCATAAATGTCCAGCAGAAGTTCTCTGACTTCGTCCTTATTCTCTTCGGGGAAGCACCAGTAGGGCGCTTTCCACTTGCCCTGCAACATTCTCGCACGGGCGATAAAGTCTTTGTTGTAGTCGCTCTGAACCTTGATGGTGTTGTTTTCGATGATAGTTTTCATAAAATTACATCCTTTCTTGACTTTCCCGAAAGGATATGCTATAATAATGTAAAGCAATACCTTCGGGTGTTGTTGGTTCTGCGGTACTCGGTACTTTCCACGGTTGCGAGTGCCGCTTTTCTTATTCCTTGATATTCAGTTTTTCTTTCAGAAGATTGATGCCCTCAACAACAGCGTTTACTCGCTGTGTTCCCATAGCATCGGCACACTTCTGAATGTCCTCGATCTCTTTGGGCGACATACGAAAGCCGACTTTCTCTGTTCGTGGGTTATCGGTTGGTCTGCCCATTTTCTTCTTGCCGTTCTCCGTCTATATCGCCACCTTTCACACGATAGTTCTTATAACGTATACGACCGCTGAGATAAGCACTGCAACTTCCGCTATACCCAAGACAGCCAAGCCAGTAACTCTTAAAATCTTTTTCATAATACTTGACACCCTTTCGTATTTATGCTATACTTAGCGGTAGAGGGAGCTTTTTCGCTCCCCCTCCGCTATGTGAACCATGAGCGGATCGCTAATATCAGAATGCCGATTGTACCGGCTATCTGTATCAGTCTGTAGACCAGTTTATCGACTTTGACCAGAAGTCGTTCAAGCTGGTCTAATTTTTTGATTAAGTCCTGCAACTTTATCACCCCCTGTCCTTTACTGTATCTATATTATAACATATGGTCGACCAAAAGTCAATACTTTTCTTATAAAATAATGCACAAATTTTGGTCGACCATTTGTACAAAAAACAAAAGCCCCATGCTCAACCATCATCTGACGGTAAGCACGGGGCTTTACTTTACGTTTCTAAGGTTACTAAGCTGTCATAAGTTTACTTGATGGGCTTTATCCCCTTGACCTGTGCCGCCAGCAGAGCCACATCAGCGACATTCACTTTGCCGTCACCGTTGAGGTCGCCTTTTGGGGCGGCGGGAGCGGCAGGCTGAGGCTTGGTGTAGCCGTTAAAGCCGCCGTTTTTGATGATTTTCGGGTAGTCCACATAGCACTCGTCCATGTCCACATCGCCCAAAATGCCGTTCACACGCCCCTCAGAGCTGTACTGCCACATTCCGTAAGAGCCGCCGTAGTTGCACTTAGAACCGTACTCAGCCACCCAGAGCGCGTATCTGCCCGCGACTTCTGCTGTGATGTAGTTCTGGAGCGGTGAGCGGCTGATGTACAGCCCCGCGAAATAGCCTGCCTTTTCCAACTCACCGCAGAAAGCTGTCACCAGCGCCGAGCAGAACGCCTTTCCGCGCGAGAACTGCGACTGCTCTTCGAGGTCGAAGTAAATCGGGTACTCGAACTGCTTGCCCTTTATCGCTTCCATGCAGACCGCCGCTTCTGTGCGGGCATCAGCTTCACTCTGAGCGTAGCTGTACCAGTACACACCCACATTCAGCCCCGCCGACTTTGCGCGGGCGTAGTTCTGTTCAAAAGTGGGGTCTTTCTGCGAAATGTACCTGCCGTACCCCGCGCGGAGTATCACAAAGCCGATACCCGCCGATTTGACCTTGCCAAAATCTATATTTCCCTGCCACTGAGAAACATCTATGCCTTTGATTTTCATAGTATCACTGTCCTTTCGGTTTTTTATATGTGTACCTCTGTTTCCGGATCTTCTATGCGGCTTACTTCGTTACTGTCCATTTTTCTCCTCGCTTTCTCCGCGAACCTCAACGGCAGTCCGCAGGTGTTTTACTATGCTGACTAAAAATCTCGGCATGGGGACTTCCAGTGCATCGAGATTTTCCAGTATGCTGATAAGTTCGTTGATTATCAGCCAGATCACAACTATCAAGCCAAAGCAAAAGCCGAAGTCAAGCGCTATGCCGACCTGTTTCAGCCCCGAACTCAACAGCCAGTCCACCACGCCTGCCACGCAGACAAGCATCAGACAGCTGATTTTTTTGACGATGCCCCGCAGTCCTACCCGCGAGGAAAGTTCGCCGCGCCCCCACGCCTTGAGCATGCCGCTCATGTAGTCAACTATCATCACCGAGATCAGCACCACCAGCGGCAGGAACAGCACCCGCATATACGCCGACAGCCCGCCGATAAGTACGGCGGTGAGGGATTTCATAAAGTTGTTTTTCATTTCATACCTCCGTTTCGCTTATCACATCATGGCTTTTCGCCCCGAAAAATGCCTGTCTGTCAAGCGGGACAGCATGACAAAGATAGTTATTGCCACTCGCGGCGATATAGTTATCTCTCACCTCTGTATGCATAATCCAGTCGCCGCCCGTTGTTCGCTCCCACGCCTCCACTGTCCAGGAGCAGTGATAGTACGTCATGGCATACCGTGTATACATCGGTTCACCTGTGTCGGGGTCGTAGAATGCGTTGAGGTTTGCATATGTGTTCGTGCTGTGGTCAACCGACACGGCTTTCTGGAACGAACATAGCGCCTCAACAGAGTTGATTGCGACAGCCCTCTGCATGGCAGAATATCCGACTTCCACCCAGCCTGACCCGTCAGCACTTGTCGCCCTCAGCTTCCAGCCTGAGATGTAGCGTGTGCTGTCAGTCGGCGGCGGAATGCTGGTGCTTTCATTCGTGTTGTGCTCTATTCTCAAAATGGTCGGGCTGACCGTCCATACGGTATTACTTGTAGATACGAGTACCGCCATCCCCTCAGCATTTATCCAGCTTGGGACGGAGTTCTCCGCCGCCGCAGTTGTCATGTCGTATGTGTATGAGCCATCAGCCGCGCTGTAACTGTGATTGTATGTAATATCTTTCACAGGCACTCTATGCAAGAGAGGAAACGCCGCTCTGTCTATTTTGATTTTAGTTGCCATTGCTTTCCTCCTGCGGTTCGGAGCGCTTGGTCATGCCCATAGCAAAGTCATGTTCGGCTTGTGATTTAAAGGGCATATAGCCCGATGCACCCGACAAGGTAGTTGCATTTACATTATAAGATACCTCTACCCATTCTTCGCCGGCAACGGTGTACATATTACCGACTTCCGCATACCCGTATGGCGTGGGATAGCCGTTGGGCGTGGTCGGAGTGTCGTGTATTGCGGTTACTACCGGCAGTACAAAAATGTTATCGGCAAGTCGGTCAAGATTGCCACTTCCGTTATGACGAACCGAGCCAAGTCCACGATCGCGGTACACCCATGTGTCATTATTCACCACCGCCGCCTTTTCTTCTGCGGTCAAATCGTCATAGAACTTCAACTCTGTTGGTTTCGAGCCTGTGTCAAGTGTCCATCTTGACGAATACGGCTGTACACGTTGCTGCAAGTAAAGTGAGGAATTTCGGTAATTCATCACCGCCTGAACCGTTGATGCGGCAAAACTCCAGTAGCGCACATATGTATTATTAGTACCTGACGGATATGTCATCAGCGTGTGGTCAGGTTCTGTCATACTGCTGAATGATGATGCACTAAAGAACTCCTTATTGTCAATCACCGACTGAAATATCTCCGTACTGTTGTCAAGCTGACACGGATATGTACTAGCACTGACGTTTCCTGCGCCGAAATAGCACAACATGCCTTGCAACACGATAAATGCAGGCTTTGTGCCGTAATAAATTTTTGTAGCTGGCGATATTTCCACCATTTCTTCTTTTACAATTTCAAAATTATCGAAATTATCCGTGTTAAGTATCGCCGCTGTTTCAACGTTCCAAATGTCCCCGCCGCCCTCACCCGATCTAAGCGGGTCGGCTTCGCCGTTGGCAACAGCTATCCAGCCCGCAGACGGCAGGGTAAGGTACGCGACTTTCACGCCCTGCCCCACCGTCAGTTTTTCACTTGTCTTGTTGAGTATCTTCCTGATTATCGTGCCGTTGGCGAGCAGTCTCACATCTGCCCGCACGATGATGTCAAGTCCGTTCTTGTACACCGCAAGGACTTCCGCAGGCGCATACCTGATGCTGTCCTGCGCGGTCATCTTCTGTTCGATGCGCCTGTCGATAAGGTCAAGCAGTTTGCTCATGTTACACCTCCAAAGGTAAGCAGTTAATATTACAGCACTCAACTTTCATCAGCCTTGTGCTGAGGTCGGCAGACAGCCCCGTTATGAGCCGTTCTTCACCGTGAACATCTATCACCATGCCCGTGTCAAAGTGCGGTATAAGCGCCGCTGTGAACGTCTCGGAGCATATCAGCGCAGTGTTCTGACACAGCAGATACTTTCCGTACTGCCTGCACTTTTCTTCGGCTGACTGCCTTGTGCTGTCCCCGACAGAAATGCTCACCGCGCCGCTTTCGGGATAGTGTTCACCGATGTTCTGCACGCAAAGAGGGCTTTCGGGATTTTCGTTTTTCACCGTCACCGATGCTGTTTCGCCGTCTGTGTTGTCGCTCACGACTGTCACCGTGTTTACCGCCCGCAGGTCGGTGGAACGGCGCACGCTTTCGGCTATGTTCACATCTCCCTCGCCGAACACCCACGCACAGCCCTGATGCACATACCACCAGGGACGGTCAATAACCGCCTTTTTGCGGAAGTTCAGCACGCCGCATCGGTCGTAATAGCAGTCAGCGCCGTACATCTCGGCAAGCGTTGTTATCACCTGTCCGTAGTACTGCCCCGCATCAAGGGATATGTCGGCATACAGCTTTGTGGTCTCAAATATCGGGTCTATGATGGGCGCTGTCGGGTCTATGGGCAGTCTGCCGAAATTCAGCGCCAGCGTTTCGCGGATAAGATCGGCAACGTATATGTCACCGCCCCCAATGTCGGTGGAGAAGGCATTGACACACCTGCCGATATTCAGCTCACCGTTCAGCGCCCCGAATTTGTCAACGCCCGAGATCGTCAGCAGATGTTCCTGCTCGTCAGCGTGAGTGCTGTAATATACACCGCCCGCGACCCAGTACATGTCCCCGCCAACCTGCAAGCCGTTCCACAGCCTGAACTTGCGCCCGAACCAGAACATGCTGTCTTTCGACGGCGAGAACCTGCCGCCCTCGTCTGCCACTGTCAGCGCTATGCTTCTGCGCACTTCGTTCCCGTCCCCGACTGTCAGCTGTGCGGGAGTGCCTGTCAGCAGTTCTGCCCGCAGTTCGCCCAGTGCGTTCTCCCAGTGGTCAAGGGGCTGTATCATAGCGGCGTAAATTGCCGATCTGTCTTTCAGTGCCGCAAGGTATGCCGCGTTAATCACGTTATAGTAAGTCACCGTATCACCGCACTTTCAGCGTCATCTACCTCAGTCCAGCTGTACGTGACCCGCGTTATGCCCAGCTCTGCGAGGGCTGTGCCGTACTGCCGCGATGGGTCGCCCGTTATGGCGACTATCTTCACATCGCCGTTCTCGGTCTTTAGCAGGAAAGGTCCTGCCTGCGAGATGAATTCAGTCCAACTCGCTATATCAGAAGAAGAGACTTCCTGCTCTGTCACACTGCCGAGAAGCGCCGTGAAACTGCCCTGTTCGTAGCGGTCGGTGCCATGTATGTACTTCGGGAAGCGCCCCTCAGTGCCCCATACCGCACTGCCCGTCACGGTCTCGATGGCTGACGGCTGTACATCGCACGAAAATTCCCATGCGTTGCCGTCAGTGCGGTATGACTTGTAGCCTGTACCGATGAGGTGCTGTAAGCTCCATGTGCGGCGCTTCACCGTCACGCTGTCCGACAGCCCGTAGTGCAGACCGCCCTCGCTGTCAACTGCGCAGACGATGTAGCGGTACGTGGTGCGGTGTCCTGCTTTCGCATCGTGTACGGTATACGTGGTCACGCCCGATACTTCGGCGGAAACATCGGTCTCCCCGATATACGTCAGCTTTCCCATGACATATATATCTTCGCCGCTGTCATGGTCGCTTTGGCGCATGTTCTGCTCGCGCCAGACAAATACGTGCCCGCCCGCACTCAGACCCTGCACACTTACAGTGCTTTCCGATGCGGTGACTGCAAGATAGTTTTCGCAGGAGAGCCGCAGTTCGGCTTTTGCCTGCGCAGTCTGACCGTCCTGAGTGGTTATCTCGCAGTACATATCGCACCTTGCGGGCGCTTGCGATGCGCCGTCACTGGCAAGAAGCGGGAAAACTGCACTGATATTTTGCGTGTACTGCTTCTCACCGCCGACTGTAAAGCGGTATGCATCAAAGTACTGGCTGGCATATTCGCCCCACAGCTTACAGCTTTGCAGTGCCGCACCTTCTGCCTGCGTGTACGTGCCTGTCACTTCTATGCCGTTTGCGGTGATGTTCGCCGTGAGCGTCACTGTGGGCGCTGTGCGGGCGTAAAACACGAACGTGTCACACACAAGGTAGTTTGTCACAAGGCTGTATCTCTCGCCCTGTGAGGTCGTTCTCGGCGCGTAGGACGAACCGTTTATGTCTGCCCTTTCAACAGCCGCAAGACCCGTCTGCGGGTCGTATGAGCGTATCAGCAGGTCACGGTCGCCGAGCCTCAGCACACACCCGCCGATCAGCCTGCCGCCGCTCTCAGCAGGGGTGCGTATAAAGCCGATGTCCTTGTCGATATAGACCTGTGAGGCGTTGGCGCTGTCTGCCTGCAATCTGCCGCCGCCCATGAATACGTCATATTTTCCCGGACTTGCATCGCTCTCAGCCGCGTTTGTTTTCGACTGAAAGATGGTGGGCGTACACATGTAGTCATGCCCCGCCGTAAAGCCCGAAAGCGACATCGTGACAGTGCCGCCGCGCTCTTTGATGGTCTCCCAGCCGCTGCCCAGATAGGAAGTCCGTGCGGCGGCAGTGTTCATATCGCGCCAGTTAAACTCCACCCGCGAAAGACCGTCACTGTTAACGGTGAACTGCAAGCCCTCTTGCGAGGTGTCAACAGCTCTGCCGTCAATGCTGACATTTGTTATGGTTTTCATCGTGCTTCTCATCACTTATAGACCTCCTGTCTGCCGCGCGGCATTCTCTTCGTCAAGCACCTGTTCAAAGACTTTTCTTACAGTGTCCTCCAGCGTGCCTTTCAGCTTCGGCAGAGTAGTTTCGTCCACACTGCCCGCGATGGTTATGTGTATATCGCCGCCGTTGTAGGTGATGTTTCGGGTGCTGTTGTTCGTGGTGGCAGTTCCCCCGCCTATTGACGGCAAGCGCAGTCCCGAAAGGTCGGGGAGCATGTCGCGTATGTTCGCAAGCCCTATGGACTGCAAGCGTTCAGCCAAACTCTCACCGTTGAAGCGGGCGTTTTTAAGCAGTGTTTCGGCAAGAGTATAGTTCTTGTCGGCAAGGGTCTGCCGCGCCTTGTCGATGGCGGCTGTGTTCATCTCAGCATGATAACCCGCCGCTGAACTGTAAACGCTGACCTGCTGTTTCTGCGCATTGTTCAGCGCGTCCTCAGCTTCCCTGACTGCTCTCAGCTGATCTTCCAGTTTCTTAGCGTTTGACAGTTCATCTTCCTGCGCTTTTTTTAGCCCCTCATAGACCTTGCTTTCTGCCGAAAGGTACTCTTCCCGCAGTTCGCCGATGCCCGCATAGTACCGCCTTGCAACGTCCATCAGACCGTTGTAGTAGTCCTCAGCCGAGATAAGCCCCATCTTGTAGTCATGTTCAAGCTGTGCCTGCTCAGACTTTGCGGCTTCTTTGCGGCGTTTGAGTTCTTCTTCGTAGGGGTCGGCACTGCTCGGCGATGAAGAGCCGCCGCCCTCATAAGACGATGTACCGCCGCCCGATGATGACGAGCCGAAATAGATGTGCCCTTCCCTTATCTCCTGCTCGATGGCGCGGTATGCTGACAGGAGTTCCTGCGCTTCCCCATACTGGCTGTATAATGCCGAACGCTGTTTCTGCCATTCGTCAGTGTCCATGTCTGCGGGCTTTATCATCAGCTTTGACAGCTGACTTTCCAGCTCCGCTATCTCCAGCTGTTTTGCCTGCACTGTTGTCTGCGCCCGCGCTTCCGTCAGCCTGCGCACCGCATCAGCCTCGATGATATACCCGTCAGCCGTTTCACGTATCGCTCCCGCCAGCTGAGGGTATTTGTCGATAAGGTCAAGTATCTGCGAGGTGCTGTAAGCTGTGCCTTTTTGCACATTTTCAAGCACGCTTAACAGGTCTTTAAGTTCTGACTTGTATGCGGCAGTGGCAGACTTGGCAGAATCGTATGCTTTTTTCAGGTCGTCGGAAGAGTGTGCGGCTTTGTCTGCAGCTTCGGCAGCCTTACCTTCGGCGCGGGTCTGATCGGTGAGTGTGTCGGTGTAATCCGCCGCTACGGTTGTCAGTTCTTCGATTTTTTCACCATTGTCGCTTAGTTTTTCATTGAGATTTTCCAACGTTTCTCGTGCTTCAATGTGTGCAAGCCCAAGTTCTCGGTAGTCGGCTGAGGTCTGTTCAAGGGCTTGGCTGACTGCTTCATATCTGCGGGTAAGCTGTGTGTCTTTGGCGATGTCGTCATCTGTCCAAAGCCCGTTCTGGTCGGTGAGCTTGGCACTCAAAACTGCACGTTCAGTTTCTATGCGTGCAAGGTCGTTTTCCAGATCTTTTTTGCGCTGAGTGACCTCACGGAATTTCTCATCGACCACATCATAACTATCCTGTACTTCCACCTGTTCTCGCCTCAGGTCAGCACCGTAGTCTATGCGTGCCTGCAGCTCCTGGTAGGCTTCGTAGCTTTCAACCAGCTTCAGCATGGCTTCACGTGTCATGTTCAGCGCACCTGTCTGGCTGTCAAACGCAAGGCTAAGCCCCGGGACAGTCTTATTTAAGGTGTCGATGTGCTTTTGCAGGGTCTCATACTCACCTGCTGACAGTTCCTGTTTTTCCGCCAATTCAGCAACCGTTCCTGCAAGAGCAGACAACCTTGCGTTCTCACGTTCGAGGTCGTTGAGTGCGGATCTGCGGTTTTCGGACGTCTCTCGCAGTTCCTCATTCATGGCGTGTATGTTTTCGGCGTAATCCTTGATCTCCTGTGATGCTTCTGTAAATTTTCCACCTGTCACATCAATGGAGGCTGTGGCTGCATCGATTGCCAGCTTTAATGCCGTGATTGCAGTTACAGCAGCTGTTATGATCGCACCTATAGGGTTAGCTGAAGCGGCAGCGTTAAATGCCTCCTGCTCTGTGGTGGCTGCCTGCATAGCCGTGACAAGCCCCATTGTGCTCTCATATATCTTGGTTATAGCCCCCGCTATGATCTTTGCCTTTGAAGCCGCCTGCCAGGTTATGTACAGTGTCAGTATCAGGTCAAAATTGTCTGCTACCTTTGCCAACAGATCTATGATAACAGGCAGCCACTTCGATGCATTTTCAAGCCCTGTTTTCAGCAGCTTGTTGATAGTTTCGCCAAGTTCCTCAAAGGTCTCGCCAAGCTCTCCTGACTTGACTTTCTGCGTCAGATCGGCAAAGAAATCCGTCCCGTCCTGTGCGGCTTTTCTCAGCGCAGGGTCAAGCTTTTCGGCTATGGCCAGCTGCAGACCCTCGGCGGAGGACTTTAAGATGTCAAAGTCGCCTTTAAGGTTGTCGCCCATCGTCTGCGCCATCTGATCGGCAGCACCCTCAGCGGAGTCGATGTTGGCTCTCAGTTCCTGCATCTTGCCCGATGTGCCGTCTAACATAGCGTTTATAGCGGTCAGATCGGTAACTCTAAAGATCTCTTTCAGGGCTTCGGTACGGGCCGCATTGTTTTTACCCACACCATAGACCTCATCGAGGCGTTTGCTGAGATCTGCGAGCAGTTCGCCATAGTCCCTCATGTTGCCTTTGCCGTCTGTCAGGCTGACGTCCAGCTCCTTCAGCGCTTTAGCACCCTTTGTGGATGGTGCGGCAAGGGCTAGCAGTGCGTTTCTCAGGTGGGTACCGGCTTCGGCAGCCACTATGCCGTTGTTGGCCAGTATGCCCAGTTCGGTGTACATGGTCTCCATGCTCTGCCCCGTCATGCTGACAGTTCCACCCGTTACCTTGATAGCTTCGCCCAGTTCCGCTATGTTGGTGTTGGACTTCTGCGCTGTCACTGCAAGCTCATCTATCAGCTTGTTCAGGTCTTCCTCCTCCAGTTTGAGGGAGGACATGGAGTTGGTGACGATCTTTGCGGCCTGCGCAAGATCGAGCCCGCCGTCTTTTGCCAGTGTCAAGGTCTTCGGCAGCTTGGCTATGGCCTCGTCGGCGTTGTAGCCTGCCTGCGCGAGTGCGTTGAGTGCCGAAGAGGCCTGCGAGGCCGTGTAGCTCGTGGTCTCGCCCATCTCTTTAGCGGCGGCCGCCATTTTATCATAGTCTTCGGTGTCAGCTGTTACACCTGTAGTTGCCGCTACCTGGGACATAGCTGCCGAGAACTCAGCGCCTGTTTTTACAGCGGCAGCGGTATATGCTGCCAGTGCCGCCTCCGCCTTGGCGATAACGCTTGCGGCGGAAGCAAACTCTTCTTTCAGGGCGCTGACACCTTCCTTGAGCCTGCCCGTGATCTCCGCCGATGCGTTCTTTGCCTCCTGCTGGTAGTTGGCCAGCAGTTGACCGCTGCGCTCTAGTTCCTTGTCCAGGCTGGCTATCTGTGCCTCCAGATCTTTGTACTGCTGTGACGTCTTATCCAGCCCGCCAAGCTGTGCCTCCGCCTGACTGCGAGCTTCCCGAAGCATCTTCAAACGTTTCTCGGCGTTGTATATGCCATCGGACAGCGTAGCAAACTTTTTTGCCAGCAGTTCGGTGTTCTGAGGGTCAAGTTTAAGACCTTTGTTTACTTCTTTGAGGTTCCGGTTTACGCTGGTGGCCTCGCTGTCGATGTTTTTTAACGCCGTTCCCAGCTTCTGGGTGTTGGCTTCAAAGGTCACATATATACTGCGGTATGCTGCCGGCATTTTATCACTCCTAGTCGTCTATTAATCCACTTGAAGTATGTTCAAGGGCATTGAATTCAGCCATAGCCTCTGTCATGTTGGCATATACAACTATTGGCTTGCCGTTTTCATCGAGTCTGGCGAATTCTTTCTTTGAAGTGTTAGTGCATTCCCCGTATTTGGCATTCGGGTTATACTTGCACGATGTTTTAGGGCATTCGGTGTTCTTAGTGTGGTCACACATATATATCGGGAATTTGGGACTATCCATTTTATCACCCCCGTTCGGGTATAAAAAAACCACCTAACTGAGTTAAGCGGTCACTTTGCATTCGTGCCGAGTACCTGTCTTTCTATCCTGTCCTCAACTCTGTGGTTCATCCACATCAATGCTTCTTCTATGTGAGTGAGGGCGCAGGCATTTTCACGGCAGGAAAATTCGCCGCTCTGGAAGCCTTTGAGCCTGTCACGGACGATCTCTAACAGGTCAGTGTCAAGTACACCCGGAATGCTCTTCGGGTCTTTCCTCGGACCGTTCTGGAAAGCTATCTCAACAGGTATTGCTACATCGGATTCGTCCGTAGGCAGTAACACCAAGTATTCGTGACTAGCGCCGCCGACACCCGCTTCATCAACAGCGTAGACGGTGTTCAGTTTCTCGCGTTTCTGTATCGTGCTTAATTCTCTCATTTTCATCATTTCCTTTCTGCTTTTGAGTATAAAAAAAGCACCTGCCGCCGACATATATGTCGGTCGCAAATGCTAGTCGTCTAATAATCCACTCAAACAGTGTTCGAGGGTGTCGAGGTAAGCGAGTAATTCTGTCATGTTTACACCTCGATTGTGTTCACAAATGATTTACAAATTTCTTTGCAAAAGGGGTTGACATACGTATTAATACGTGTTATAATATAATTACAGAAAGGGGGAAAGTCAATGAAATACAGCGAGCTGAAAAAGCTGCTGAAAAAGAACGGTTGTTACCTTGTAAGAGAGGGCGCGAACCACGAACAATGGTTCAGCCCCCAAACCGGCAAGACCTTTTCGATAGGTCGTCACAAGGGACAAGAGGTAGCAAGCGGTACGCTAAAAAACATCAAAAGGGACGCAGGGCTTGAATAAGCCCTGTTTACCCCGCTTTCATATAAAACTTACAAGGAGGTATTATCATGGCTAAATACGTTTATCCTGCGGTCTTTACAGCTGAAAAAGAGGGCGGCTATTCCGTAGTATTTCCCGATCTGGAAGGCTGCTATACTCAGGGCGATACTCTGGAAGAGGCTTTGAAAATGGCAGAAGATGTTCTCAATCTTACGCTCTACGGTCTGGAAGAGGACGGCAAAGAGATCGCTCCGCCCACACCTATACGCAGTATCAGCCTTGCCGATAACGAAATAGCTTCGCTGGTCGGATGTGACACTGTCGAATACCGCAAGTTTTTCGATAATAAAGCAGTCAAGAAAACTCTGACTATCCCCAACTGGCTCAACACCCTTTCCGAAAAGGCGGGTATCAACTTTTCCGCAGTTTTGCAAAAAGCCCTTATGCAGGAATTGAATATCAACGACTAAACAAACAAAGCCCTCGCACCTGCGGGGGCTTTATTGTGCCTAAAAGTTATCATAGTCTGCCTGAGTCGCTGCACGTTCCTCACCCTCGCCATATCTCAGGCGCACATACTCATATATGCTTTCCAGCACCATAGGCAGGGGCAGACGGTCAAGGTCTGCAAGGGTCATGCCACACAGGGCAGAGTAGGCTATCAGCTTTTCCGCTGTCAGCTCCTCGCTGTCCTCGGTGGCGTTCTGTATCTTTTGTGCAAAGTTCAGACTTTCTGAATACAGCTTCTGCGCCTTCTTCAGGGGTTCTTCAAGGTCAAACTCTCCCAGGCTCTCCGCCCATTCATCGGGCGGGAGTATGTCAGGGTCAGCCATTTTTGCCATACACCACAGCAAGCGATAGCCTGTCTGGATATACTGCTCTATGTCCAGTTTTTTATCGTCGTCAAAAATGGCTTTGCTGTCCTCGATGTAGTCGCAGCCGAACTGCGACTTGTACAGCACCAGCACCCCCGCAGAGGCTTTGAGCTGTACTTTATCACGCCCTAGTTTTACGCTGCCCGTCATGATGTACTCGCCTCCCCGAACCAAGTGTCAAAAAGTTCTGCATTGTCCTCACGGCTTATAGTCCTGAGGTTTGCAGACGTACTGCGAACATCTGCATTTATTATCAGCTTTAATTTTTTGATGTCTACCGACGGTCTGTTTGTCATGGTCGTCACATCAAAATCAGGCCGTACACAGCACACGTCAAAGACCTGTGTGCGCACAGGCTCTGTGTCGGTCTGCTGTTCATAGAACAGCGAAAAATGCACAGGTTTATACTGTGCATTTTCCACAAGTACGTTACCGGCTGTAAGAGTATAACCGAGAACGTCTACCAGGAAAGACACAGGCAGCTGTACTATATCCAGGTCTGCGAGCTTTCCTGCCTCGATGTTCTCGCTGTAGTTCAGCGCTCCCGCCCCCACTCTTACGGTCAGGGAGCGGGGCACTGTCTGCTGCTTAAAAGATATTTTTTGTGCGCCGTAGAGTGGCTTTAACTCGCCTCTGCCTACCTTGTACAAAAAATTCCGAAATCCCGTGTAGTATCGGGGCATCAGGGCTCACCGCCCTCCTGCTCCTGCTCCTTAGCCTTTGCTATCACTTCGATAGCCTCTGCAATATCGCCCGCCTCGGAAGCGTCTGCACCCATAGCCTCAGCAAGGTGCTTTAATGCGTCAAGTATAGTCATACTGCTCTACCTCCTTTAAGGCTTAGAATCGGGGTCTGTTTCCTCCTGCGTCCCCTCAGTGGAGTCCGTTTCCGCCTGTGCTCTCTCAACGGGGTTGGGGGGAGTAGTAAGGATAGTATCATACAGTGCATCCCCGGGGTACACCTTGACTTTGACGTCATGGGTGTCAAGACGAGGCTTGGCGATGATGTTCATGGTATCGCTGTCTACGCTCAGACTGTTGCTCTTGGTGTTGTGTATGATGTCCGGGCGCTTTGTCAGGCTGACATGATACAAGAAGCATCTGCCCTTGTTCTTGTCACCGCTGAACTCAAAAGCCATGCCGTAGTCCTTGGGAATAACGTCTGCGTTTTCCTGACCGTTCACGTCGCCGAGGATCTCTTCCTCGAACTGCTCTGTCAGCATAACATGCGTCTGAGAACCTTCGTATCCCAGATTTGCTTTCTGCTCAGCGTAGGGACCGTCATCGGCGAAAACAGTATTGCTTGCCCAGTTTGACGGCAGATTGAGTGTCTGCGCACCGGGAAGCGGAAAAGGTGTACTGTATGTATATGCAGATCCGTCGGTCTTGCTCAGATCAATGCCGGTGATAGGAAAGATCCTGATGTTCTTGATACCATACTTTATCAGGTTTTTATCATGCTTAGCCATAAAATATATCACTCCTGTCTTTAAACTTCAAACTCATGGCACTCCAGCCTCAGGTCGTTGAGCCAGTAGACCTCGGTGTCATAGATAATTTCGTTGCTGTCAAACAGCTCTTCCAGCTGTTCGGTGGTCTCGGTATCGGTCTTTTTTACGAATAAGGACACATAGTAGCGGCTATCCTTGACATAGACTTCGTCATCAGCTTTCAGCGTTTCTGTCTTTATCTTGCTGACGACGATGTAAGGCGGCTGTATAGTGCCTTCCCAGCTGTCCACAAACACAGCTCTCAGACCTGTACCCGACTTGATAAAGTCCTGCAACTCTTTGCAGTTTTGAAAGCTCATACGCCGCCCCCTTTCAGCTCGTCATAAAATGCCTGTATCTCTTCTTCCGCATTTTTCAGGATATGCGGTCGGGCTTCTGTCCTCTGCTTTTTCTCACTGGAAACTATAGCATAGCCGCCTTTTTTGCCTTTTCGCACCCTTATGATGTGGGAGTTTTCCAGCAAGTGCGGCATTGTAGGCTTGGCGGTATTCCTTACCACCATTGCCAGATCAAACTCGCTTTCGTGCTCGACTTTTGCCGCCCAGCCTTTGGCATAGTCGCCTTTTTTCTTCGGTGAGTCCCGCTGTATCTTACGTTTCAGAGCGTTGGCGTGTTTGCGGAGGGTTTTCTTGCTTTCCTTGCTGCACGTCTTGCCCACGTCATCAAAGATCGCTGCCAGCTGACCATATACGCTATCGTCCGCCATTAGCGATCACCCCTCTCAGACGTATCTCCTTGTGCTGTAGCTGGAAGTCGTCACCGCCCACGAGGTCGTAGGCATCGTCACCCCACATCAGACGATACAGCTGAGGCTTTTTGACGACATTGAGCAGGGCGGGAAAGTAGCGGAAGTAAAAATCCATCGCTGCATCGTCCTGCATAGCCTTGCCCTCGTACTTTTCGGTGGTAAAGTAAGCGGTGTTGATATGTGCGTGCAGTGTGGGCAGACGTTCGGGCAGATAGCTGTCGGTCTCATCGTCGTATTTTTGCAGTACAACAGGTTTGTCGTAGATGTGTTTAGCCATTACAGTTCCGCCCCCTCTACCCTCAGCTGCATGGCAAGGTCTCTTGCCAGCTTGCGGACGGTCGCCCCGGGTGTGCCGCTAAGCCCACGGTTATCGTAAAAGTCCGCCGCAGTTATCAGCGCAAGCTCTACCACACGGGGGTCGTTGTCCTCATAGTTACTGCCTACTGCCGCAGGCAGCCAACGGCAGGCGGCATTTACAGCACGCTCCAGATTGGTGGTTATCTGCTCATCGACCACATCAATGCCAAGATGTCCCTGCAAGTCGTATGCCGTTATTACTGCCATGCTTACTCACTCCTTAGATGTCGATGTAGCCGTTGACCAGTGCAGCAGTATCTCTTGCAACAACGTCAAGACGCTCGATAGCCCTCATCAGGGTCATATCCTGCTCAAAAGCGTTGATAGCAGTAGTGGCTGCCACATCACTGGACTTGATGGTGATCTGCTTACGGTCAAACAGGCTGACAGCCTCCTTCATGTCGCCGATGATAAAAGGCACCCTGGTCTTGCCGCTAGCCGCGCCTGTCAAGTTAGGCAGGTCAGTGGTAGGGATTACACGGATAGGTACTGTGGTCGCACCGCAGCGCAGCCTCAGCGTGGCAGGTGCTGTGGGGTCGGGATTGAGCAGAGGTCTGCCCACACCGTCGTCAAGGTTGTCCAGCCAGTTCAGACCGTCGTCGTTGGTATAAATAGCACTGGTAGGCTTGAAAGCCTGACCGAGGGTCTTGTTCAGTGCTGTCTTGATGCCCTTGATGTCCTTGAAGTCGGTGAGAGTGCTCCACTCTGCTGCTATCTCAGCCAGTATCAGCTTGTTATCAGTTACCCTTGCCTCATCGGCTATCCATGCTGTCAGTTCTGCGGTGATGTTCGCATCGCTGTCCTCCAGCAGTTCATCAGTAACTGCGAAGTAGCCCGCATACTTTTCCACATCATAGTTGAGAACTGTATACTGAGGCGTGTTCTTCTTACCGATCTTGCCTGCCTCAGCAACACTCGTAAAACCTGTCTGCTGAGATCTCTGCTTGATAGTACGTCTGCCCGACTTGGTCTTTACGGGGGTAACAGTCACATCCTGTCTGAGAGAGTACTTAGCATCTCTCAGGTGCTCGATACGGGTGACGATGTCTTCGGGCACGGTGTAGCCGCCGTCGGCGTCGGAACCCTCGCTCATATCCTTCTGGTTTCTGGGAAAGCCTGCTCTTGCTGCATCTGCAAACTTCTTTACAGCCTCGGCTTCCTGATCCTTGGCCTTCCTGTCTGCTATCTGCTTGTCAGCCTTTTCAGCAGCTTCTGCTTTGTCAGCCTCATAGATACGCTTCTGAGTATCGTACTCAGCTTTGAGGGTGTTGTACTCGTCCATCTTCTCGTTTGCCTTTTCGATGTCCTTATTCTCGCCCTCCATGTAGTCCTTGGCAAGCGCCATAACACTTTCCATTCTTGCCAGCAGGTCCTTCATCTGTTCATTCATGGTCTTTTTCCTCACTTTCTGTCATCATAAATATTTCCGCCTGAGCTATAGCGTATGCAAGCTTGTGCTGAGCGCACACAGCTTCTTTCTCAGATGTTTTCTTGTCCTCGACGGGCAATTCCTCGTTCTTGGCAGCGAGCCCCTTAAACGTGCCTGCCTGAGGCTGTGCAGGTACTGCTACAAAGCTGAGCTCGTAAGCGTCCTTTACCTCGTCCAGCACACGGTAACAGATCTTGCCGTTGTAAGTCTCCCCGGGGAGATGACGGCAGTACTTTTTTGTCAGGTCTGTACCGCATATACTGCAAAGCGCCTTGCTCACACGACAAGAGGTGCTCACCTCCCGCTTGATACCTGCCTCTATCTCAGAGATAAGACCTGCATTTTCAGCGGTTCGTGCCATATAGCACTTGCATACCAGGTCATAGACCTTCTCGCCGTTAACTCCGTTGATCTTCTCGCTTTCGGTCAAATCTGTGGCGTATATCCTTGCGCACTGCACATCTGCGCTGACCTTGTGGTCTTTGCCGACCGTTCTGCCCACATACAGCTTTTTGAGCTGCCTAAGAGCGTTCAGTGTGAAAGGTTCCAGGTTGCGGTCGTCGGTGGAGTTGTCAGCCGCCTTGATCTTAAACGTGAAAACGTCGTCCGCTGTCAGCTCCTTCAGCGCAAAGCTGTTGATAGCTTTCAGATCTTCCTCAGTAACGGTGTTGCTGCCAAGTCTGCCCGCTTTGATTATGGTGTTAAGCTCCATCATTCTCACCTCCTCCGCTCATATACTGTATACCCGCCTTGCTCAGCGGGATAACATTGCCGTTGACATATAGCTGGTCGCCCCCCTCCCTGTCAGGAAGGTCAAGCAGGCGCCTTGCCTCGTTGGGAGTGTATACCCCGTTGGTCACAGCCGATGTCAGCGTCCTCATCTGCGTTTCCTGGTCTGCCCTCAGTACAACCGACACGTTAAACTTAAAGTGCAGGCCGTTTCGCCTGTCCGTATCGGTCAGCAGTTTCTCGGTCAGTTCTTCTTCATACTGTTTAATGCTGAACAGCATTGTGGAGATATAAAAATCCAGCTGCTGTGCCTCTGCACTTGCATAGCTGGATTTTGTATAGTCGCCTATCTGCGTGGGCTTTATGCCGAAGGCAGAAGCGATCTGTACGGCTGAGTACTGCTTCACCTCCAGGTACTGGCTGTCGGACAGCTTCATGTTAAGCGGTGTCAAGGTCGAACCGTAGGACAGCGGTATGATGTTCTCGATACTGTCTGACTTCAAATCGCCGGTCATGTACCGCTCTATCATTTTCAGGTACTTTGCTTCGCTCTCGGGGTTAAGGTCAGAGGTGTACTGCAGCACCGCTTTTGCCGTAAAACCCGACTCGTACAGCTTGTTCAGCAGTTTTTGTGCCTTTCGGGCACCGTCGATATTCTCAGCCAGGGTTTCCCGCACAGGCTTGCCGACCAAACCGTCCAGCGTGTTGGAAGATTTGAAATGCAGTATTTCCGCATTGCAGAACCTGTGAATGTTGCCGTCTTCGCCCGAGTAGATATACCAGACGTCGGGCGCATCTTTGAGCAGGCAGGCATCATCATACCATACCTCCATGCGTGACGGGTCAAGTATCCACAGCTTTGTATCCCTGGGATAGCCGTCTATCAGTGCATAGCTGTTGCCGTAATGCTTGCGCAGGCGTTCCATGGTACACCAAAAGATAGCCGCACTCATATACGGGTTCGGGCGGTCATGCAGTACATGATACAGCGGGTGTCTGCGTTCAGCCACCACACCCTCATTGTTGTCATGCCGCATAAGCTTCAGCGGAAGCTTGCCCAGACTCTCCCCCAGCACTTTCAGGCAGGTGAAGTATGTGGCCTCAGCCAGCGCCCCGCCTTTCAGGGTCCTGTCTATCCCAAGGAAATCAAGCAGGTTGTTGAGCTCAATGTTCTCAACTCTGCTGCCTTTGAGTATCTGCCAGGCCAGTGATACTCTTTTCGATAATCTCATGTCTTATCACCTCATTCCACGCCCATGAGTGCCAGGTAGTCGTCCAGTGACTTCTGGTAGTCCACGGGAGCTTCCTGCTTTTTCAGGGTAATTTTTACAAAACGGGCGTCCACGCAGGCATCACAGGGGTCTATCCTTCTGCGGCGCTTGCCGTCCTTTTTGTCTATCTTTATCTCGCCGAAGCTGTTTTTTACTACTTCGGCATTGTTAAAGCTAAAGATCAGCAGTTCGTTATCCTTATCCATGGTCAGCTTGCCCGACTTCGCTTGCAGCTGTATGTCAACGGTGGCGTCATTAAGGTTTCTAGCAGACTGTGTCACCACGATGATCGGACAGCCGAACTGCTCCAGGTCTGCGATGATACCATCAGCGTTGTGAGGGTCTATGCCGATAGCCGCAAAATTCAGCTCATACTCAGTTTTCAGCTCTGCCAGCTTTTTGATGATAAACTTGTAGTCATTTTTAAAGTCTGATTCACCGCCTGTGACGGTCAGCAGACCTTTTTGCGACCACAGATCATAGGGTGCTATGTCCGACTGGATATGCTCGGCAAGCCTGCCCCTGGGCATAAAGCTGTGGCTGTAAAAATAGCCGCTGTCAGGCTCATCGTCATCAAAGTCAAAGGCAAAACTTACAAGGTCGCCGCCACTGGAAAGGTCAAGCCCGACGGTGCAGGTCTGGCCACGGTATCTCTCCAGTTTTCTGACGGCTAGGCACTTTGTCAGAATATCGGGAGATATAAACGTCCTCGATGTATCCCTGGACCAGCGGTTTAGGCTTTTGACTATGAAATCCTGTTCCTCACTGCCGCCCATATCCTTGGCGGTCTGCATATCCTGCTTAAAGGTCTCCCATGCTTCGGCATCACGGTAGAGCAGCGGATTAGCTTTTTTTGCCGCCTCAATATCCCATGTGCTGTCTGACTCGTCGGGCGCAAAGATGTCTACAAACAGATCCTCAGCTGACACCAGACCCCGAAGCACAGCTACCGCATAGTCGTCAAACTCCTTGCAGAAACTGTTGAGGTCAAAGCCCCTTGTAGTTATCATCGAGATCAGAGTTTCCTTGAGTTTCTTGGTACCGTTGTACAGCGCCTTGTATATGCCGTTGTCACGGTGCTGATGTATCTCATCAATACTGGCCAAAATAGCACGGAAGCCGTCGTCAAGACCTGCCTCCTGGGAAAGAGCTTCGATGGTGCAGAGCGTTGCCAATGCTCGTATCATCAGCTTGTACTCTTTGATCTCAAAAAACTCACCCAGATCAGGGTCAGCGCGGATAAACTTCGCCATTTCTTCCCAGACTATCTTTGCCTGCCGCTGTTTTGTGGCTACGGTAAATAGCTTGCCGTAGTTATATCCGCCGAAGCCTGCTATATAGGTACCCATGATACCGTTCTCGAAGGACTTGCCGTTCTGCCTGGCCTCGGACTTGTATCGCCTGCGGAAGCGTCTTGCGCCGTTGACGCATTTCTTCCACCCGAAAGTACAGCCCAGATCAAAAGCCTGCTCCTCGATGAGCCGCACAGGGCGTGGGCTCTCGCCCTCAGCGATCGTCAGCGTTTCCGCATAGTTAATTATGCGGGAGGCTTCGCCCTCGTCCCAGTAGTACGGGAATTCCTCGGTGTCCTGCCGTTCAAGGTCGTTCAGGTGACGCTGACAGGCAAGCACATGGAGTTCGCCTGCTACGACTTCGCCGTTTACAGCACGGCAAGCGTGTTCGTAGACCCTATCCATCGCCGCTCACTTTCTCCGTCACTGAGAACTTGGCAAAGCGGTTGACTTTCGGTTCTTCCTTCTTCGGCGCTGAGATCTTTGCCCTGTCAACAGGTGTCAGCCCCAGCTTAGCCTCCAGTCGGCCGCACATCTTGTCCCACTTGTCAAGGCGGTCAGACCACTCACCGTATGACTCGATGTTCGCACGGATCTCCTTCTTGCGCAGTATCCTGACACATGCCCAGTACTCATCAACGGCGCCCACATAGCGGGCAAGCGCCTCAACATCGGTCGCAGACAACACCTTCCACTCTGCCAGCATGGCAGCCAGTGCGTTAAATCTGCGCTTTTGCTTGGCTGTCAGCTGGGAAGGCGGTTCAATGCCCTCGGTTATGGGCTTGACTTCCTGAGCCTCACGCTCGGCTATCTCCGCTTTCGTTCTATGCGACTTGCCCTTTGCCTGTATCAGGGCTATGGGCTCTTTGTTTCTGCCTGCCATACTATCACCTCACTCGGTTCAGACATTCTAAACTCAAAAAGGGACTTTTTTGCGTAAGGCCCTCCCTTGCACCGGTCTCCCGACCGTCAATGCGTACTTTTTGACCCACCCCCGGGGTCCTGGCGCCGGACGGGCGGATGCGTTACCGACATTGCTGTAAAGCACACATCTATGCTCGGTTCCCATTGGAGCTGTGAACGCAGGTGATCGACCTAGCCCCGCAGGATTTTTTTTGAAATCGTTTGTGCTCGGCATTGTGGCACCTGATGCAAAGGATCTCCAGATTTGTCGGGTCGAAACGACGTTTCCAGCCTTCGGGGGTCTTGATCGGCTGAATGTGATGCACTTGTTCCGCCCATTCCCCACAGCGCTCACACTTGTACTTGCGCTTTCTGAGAGTATCGAAAGCTGTCCGCTTCCAGGCATCGGACCGATAGAACTTATACTCGCGTGTTCCTTTGCGCTTTTGATCGTACCGCTTTGCATTTTCGGCTTTGTACTTAGCTTTATCTGCCTCGTACTTAGGCATACACTCGGGGCAGTAGGGCTTGCCGTAGGCGTAGAGCTTGCCGCACTTAGGGCAGGGTTTCAACAACATGAGACTACCGCCTGACGTGCCCTCTCATCGACCTCAGCCGTATCACGGTTGTCATAAGCCTTGTACCTCTTCCCGCAAAACGGGCAGGAGAACAGCCACTGCTCCTGCACACCCCTGCGGGTCTTTTTGCGGCTGACTTTGATGTGTATGACAAAAGGCACAAAGCATTCGTCACAGATAAATTTCGGTGTCATAAGCGTTTCCTTTCTGCATGCAAAAGCGCCCCGACATCAGCCGAAGCGCTTTCAAGGAGAGTTTTTTCAATGCCTGTTCGCAAGACTTCGGCGGCTTTGGCAAATGGGAAAACCTCACCGCCGAAATCTTCTAAAGGAGGTCGATAAAAGAGGAAGCGCGGGACTTGCGCCCGCTCACCGCGTACCGGTGCGGCTTACCTGTGACTTCCCGTATGGGGCGCGTGCCCCATTGCCTTGCATGTATATGCTGACCGTTTCAGCCTTATCGGCTAGTATAATAATAACATAAGTCAAGGGTGACATTCAATGACATCGGGTGACATCTTTTGCATTTTTTTCAGTGCGACACCGTGTAAGCGTAAGGTCTGACGCTCGGAATAGTTCATCTGCGCCGCTATCTCCTCCCATTTGAGAAACCGCAGATACCGCAGTTCCAGAACTTCCTCCAACGTGTCATCGCCTATGCTCCTGATAGTCTGCTCTATCTCCACATACTTTGCCGTGTAAAGCTCGGTCAGCTCCCGAACGCGCTGTTCTTCCTCCATGATACGGCTCACCGCCGAACATATCTTGTCGCCGTTTCCGCCGCCGCCCGCGCTGTCAAATGCGGGCGAACGGTACTCAGCCGCAGACATGAGCTTTTCAAGATTCCTGCGCTCGCGTGTAAGCCGCTTGTCCAGCTTCTCAGCCTGACGGAGGTATTTCTTTACTTCATCGGTCGTCATTCTATCACCTCCTCGTTGAGCCATTCCTGTATGCAATTACGGCAGTCGGAGTATGGATACCCACTGGCATTTCGCCGTCTCAAACACTTAGGCTTTTTGCCGCCTACTATCTGTATCGGACACCAGAAATTTTTCGCTTCGTATATGGTTATCATCAGGTCGTATTCGTTTCTCTTTGTGATGTACTTTTCACGGTTTGTCATCATTGTCACCCTCCCATCTTATAGCCGCAGTTCGGGCAGAATGCAGATCTCCCTACTGCTCCTTCTCCGCAGTTTGTGCAGTAATATCGTTGCGGGAAGGAATTGTGTTTTCTTATCCACTGTGCATGCTTCACAGACTCGGCTTCTTTTGGTGTCTCCTTAAAATCGCACCCGTCATGCGGACAGTAGCGGCACACTTCGTTGTGTATGCAGTCGCGGCAGTAACGCTCGTCTGCGGTCAGGTTATTTTGTTCGGTTTGCTGCTGGCTATATATTACGTCTTTTGCCTTAAACAACGCATTTGCTTCTTCGGCAGTAGATGCTTTTGCTATCAAATTGTCTATGACTATGATCGTTGTATCAAGCCGAATATATTCGTCCCTCTTGTCGTTCTCATATTTTACGAAATCATAGTTTATCATCTTTATCCTCCCTGAGATCTGCCTTAACATCGAAATACTTATACACCCACGAGTTGAACTTCCGCCCTCTCGGGGTCTTCTTGTACTCCTGCTTGCGTTTCTTCTGTTGCCGTTTCGGGCGGTTCTTACTTTTCATCGTCAACCTTTTCCTGCTCATGCCTGTACTTCGGACAATCAGGGCTGTTTTTCAGAAGGCAGTCTTTGCACTCTCCGCTGTTGTAATAACAGTTTTTACACTTGACCTCTTCAAGCCCCATGTCCTCAGCGATGCCGTATCCATACCGCTCATCGGCTATCTGAATGTCGAAGTTGGGACAGTCATAGCAGCAATGTCCGTTCACAAAGCACTCTTGACGCTTGCTTTTACTCATGTTCGTTCCTCCTTCACATCTTCCATCGCGCACACCACTACCCACTGTTCTCGCTGAGGGTCGTGCAGTTCGGCTTCATAGTAAAACCGACCTGTCTTGCGGTGGCGGCGGAGTATGCACCCCGCAAAGAGCCACTGCCTGCCGTTGTGGTGTACCATGCGTCCTAAATTCTTCTTCACATCTCGTATGTCCATTTACAGCTCCTCTATCCTGATGTAGATACCCGAAGGTTCTGCCCAGAACTTCTCACATACCTCGCTTGCCACCAGCGCATCATCTTTCCAGAAGTGCAGGTGTGTCATGCAGTCTTTGAGCAGTTTCTGGAGATTGTCGGTGTCGGGCTTTATAATGCGGTACTCGCCGTTTTTATGTCTGCCTTTCGGGAACAGCCACTTGACCGTCAGCCTGAGCCCTGAGGTATACATCTGTTCGGGTACGTGCCGTGACAGGTGAGCTGTGAGCTTTGCCCTTGCATCTTTCAGCTCGGGCGGCTCGTAGGGAACAGGCTTACCGTTCACCACATGGAACTTCTTCTCCTGGTGGGTGACGGTCGGCGGTATCATGGGCAGGAAAAATTCAGTCGTCATTTTTGACCGCCTTTATCAAGCTACCAAAACACTCACCGATAAATCTGCTTATGTCCTCGAACTCACACATCTCGTTTTCGTCATCGTACAGTCTGCAATCTTCTTCCATGCACTCTTTGCAATTGAACGGGCATTTCTTAATCTTATTGATTTCCATAATTTTACAAGTCCTTTCATTCAAAATTAGTCGGCGTATGTGCGTGCGGCGGTCGGTAGGTAGGTGGGGCTTTAGCCACCCACCTTCCACCGACCCGCACGGGTAGGCACAAACCCCTTACGTAAGTAAGGGTGTGCCACCCTGCAAGCAAGCATCTTTTTTATTAAGTCAGTGCTTACTATGCTTATCCATAAGCACTGACTTGAATATCAAAGTTCGTGCTTGCCCTATTCTTAATAGGCACTGACCTAACCGTTAAGGTTTGTGCTTATTATTCAATTCGTTTGAGATACGCTTTATGATTATCTTCGTCTATGACTTTCTCATAGTTCTTTTTATAATCTTTATCACTTTGTTTTCCGTTTCCAAACTTTTTTCTTATGCTTTCGGGAGCTACTCCAAGTTTCTCTGCTATGTCATCAATCTTAGCCAGCCCGTTTTCGTCTACAGAGTTTTCAAATGCAATATCGAACTCGGAAAGTGACTGTATCTTCTGTTCCTTTGCCTGCTTCTGTCTGTTTTTCTGCGCCAGTTTCCAGGGCGGTTCTGATGCTCCCTCATACCCCGCATCTTGCAGAATGCCGTCTGTATCGCTGATATGTATGGGGTAGTCAAACCACAGGTCGAGGGGCTTGAAACTTGCGAATTCTCGCAGTGTGCCCTCTATGCGCCACGCTGTACGGCTCATCAGTGTGCCTTTCGCGCGCTCGATGTCCTCATTCATCAGGCGGTAGCTGTTGGGGGGCAGAGCGCCGTGTGCTATGTCCAGCATACGTGAGGGCGTTACACGGTCGTCCTGAGATACCAGTTCGTCAAACGCGCTGTCAGCCACGAACCTGTGCAGCCACTCTTCGGCTATGCGGCAGGTCTGCTTGTCCTCCTGCTGTTTGCGCAGGCTGTCCGTGACTTCCAGCTGTGTCAAGTCAAGGAGAGCATCGGGGTCGCGGGCGAACACGCCCGAACCGCTGGCTCTGTCCATAGACCTCTTGCCGCCCTGAGCGCCTTTCGAGTGGTGATGGCAGTAGATGACTGCTGTGCCCAGCTCGGTACAGATCAGGTCGAACTGGTTGCAGAACCTAGCCATCTGGTCGGCGCTGTTCTCGTCACCTGTGATGACCTTGTAGATCGGGTCGATGATGACCGCGATATAGTTTTTCTTCGCCGCACGGCGTATCAGCTTGGGCGCCAGCTTGTCCATCGGCACACTGCGCCCTCTCAAATTCCAGATGTCGATGTGGTCAAGATGGTTGGGTGTGAGGTGCATCGCCCTGTAAACGTCCTTAAAACGATGCAGGCAGGAAGCTCTGTCAAGCTCAAGATTGACGTACAGCACCCGCCCCTGCGCACAGCCGAAGCCCAGCCACTTCTTGCCCTCTGCAAGGGCTATGCACAGCTCTATCAGCGCAAAGGACTTGCCCGCCTTAGACGGTCCTGCTACCAGCATTTTGTGACCCTGCCGCAGTACGCCCTCTATGAGCGGCGGCGCAAGTTCGGGCATATCTTCCCAGTCTGCCGCAAGGCTCTCGGGGTCGGGCAGATCGTCGTTGATGCTCTCGATATAGTCTTTCCACTCGGAAAAATCCGACTTGCCGATGTTTTTGTCAACGATGAACTGCTTGTGCTCACCACGTATCACACCGGGCATTCTCGAAAGTCTTGAGGGGTTGCGGTTCTGACGGTCTATCTCCAGACCGTTCTCCTTGCAGACCTTGTACAGGTAGTCCACCCGCTTGCGGTACTCTTCGTAGTTGGGCGCATCTATGCGGACGATGGCATGCAGGCTCTTTCCGCCGCTGTATACCAGTACCGCTATGGGAAGCTCCAGTTCACGCATGACAGCGTTCTGCTGTGCTATGGGCATACTGTCACTTTCCACCAGAGCATAGCGGTACTCGGTGACGTTCTCGTTCTTCACGCCTTTGCCGTCCAGCGGATTGAAGCGTATCCACGCACCCGCTTCGGGGTTGCAGTCGCCCAGAACTGCGCCGATGTCACCGCCGCAGGTTTTCAGCAGACGTATCAGCTCGCCCGCAGTGCGGTCACAAGCGCCTTTTGTGGGCAGATACCTGCGTTTGCCTTTATCATCACTTTCCCACGTTTCGGTGACGTAGCCCACGTTGTCGGCAGGCTCAAAAAGCGTTTCCAGATAGGTGACTATCTCGTTCACGGGGTCGAAATTTTCAGGCTCATGTATGGGTATGCCCTCACCTGTGTTGACGGTGGGTGTACCCTCTTCGTAGATTATCTCGCCGTCCCAGTCAAGCTCCCTGAACTCGCCGCCCAGAAGCCCCCTGTCTTTCGCCATCTGTATGATAGTGCCGCCTGTCACAGGCTCGGCAGAGCCGTTAAAGCCCTGCCATTTCTGCTCGCACTCACCTGCATGATAGCGGCTGTCAGCCTGCGACCAGCTGTCCCAGTCTGCCGGCGTGTATCCCTCGTACTTTAGTGCCATGCCTACATTTATCCATTCCTGATAGTCAAGGGTCGAGGGGTCGATTTTTTTCAGTATATTTAAAATGTCGCTGTTCATATTGTTACAGATCATCTCCTGTATTTTTTATCGTTCACCTTGACATTCCCGCATATTTGCGGTATAATGAAGTTGGGAGCTGATGATATGCAGGAATGTTCAAGACTTATTTTAGGTCTGCGTGCCGCAGGCTGGACGGATACTCAGATAAATGACTTTATCCTGTGGATAGAGTCGGGCGACCCCGCTTACAAGCCAAAGGGTACGCCTACAACGCCCCCGCAGACACCATAGCTTTTTCTTTTTCCGCACCGCTGTGAACGGTGCGGACTTTTTTTATGCAGGCACATATGACTTAGGCTCGACCCCGTAAGGCACCCGCCAGTTGTTGGCGGCTATGCGGGAGATCATGGAGCTTGCCTGCTCAAAGCTCCACTCGCCCACGTGCAGGAAGCCTTTCGATTCCAGCAGACGTATCTGCTTTGGCGTCGTCAGACCTTCGTTCCTGCGCTTTTCCAACCTGTCAAGTATAAGCGCCGCCTTGCCTGCGTTGTCTATCTCATCGGGGAAGATGCCCAGCTTTTCCAGCCTTGCCTTCTGCTTGTCGGAGGGCGGTGCGCACTCCCAGCCAAAGGCGGGTACATAGCTTGACAGGTCTTCCGCCGCTATGCTCATCTCGTACTGCAACGGGTCTACCAGCTTGCGCTTGCGGGTGCGCATCTCTTTCAGCTGTTCGGCGAGGGCTTCCTCGCGCTGTGCTACTACATCACTTTCAGCCTTTTCTTCGGCTTCTTCCAGATCGACCGCACAGCCTGCATTATCTGCCATGTTCGCCGTCATCTGCGCCGCTACCTGTTCGTCCTTGCAGATGAGATGGGCAGGTCTGCACAGCTCGTGGCGCTCGGTGTGCCACAGAAAGTCCAGAAGCAACAGGTCTTTCTTGCCCTCACAGAGCCTTGTGCCGCGCCCTACCATCTGGCAGTACAGCCCCCTGACTTTCGTGGGGCGCAGGACGATAACGCAGTCCACCGACGGGCAGTCCCAGCCCTCAGTCAGAAGCATGGAGTTGCACAGCACGTTATACTTGCCGCTGTCGAAGTCAGCCAGTATCTCAGCCCTGTCAGCGCTTTCACCGTTGACCTCTGCCGCCCTGAACCCTCGTTCGTTGAGTATATCGCGGAACTTCTGCGAAGTCTTTACCAGCGGCAGGAACACCACCGTTTTGCGGTCTGCACAGTAGTTCTTCATTTCGTCCGCTATCTGATAGAGGTATGGGTCGAGGGCAGTGTCGATGTCGCTCGCCTTAAAGTCCCCCGACTGCATAGCCACCCCCGAGAGGTCAAGTTCCAGCGGTATAGTCACTGCCTTGATGGGCGAGAGATAGCCCTCTTTTATGGCTTTAGGCAGGGTGTACTCGTAGGCAAGGCTGTCAAAGACCTGCCCTAAGTTCTGCATATCGCCCCTGTCGGGGGTAGCAGTCACACCCAGCACCTTAGCCCGCGAGAAATGCCTCAGTATTGTCTGATAGCTGTCCGAGACAGCGTGATGTGCCTCGTCTATGATGATGTCGTCAAAGTAGTCAGCCGAAAAGCCCGACAAGCGCTTTTCACGCATAAGGGTCTGCACAGATCCGACCACGACCCTGTACCACGACCCCAGACAGCTTTGTTCTGCCTTTTCCACCGCGCAGTTCAGCCCTGTGGACTTTTTCAGCTTGTCCGCCGCCTGTTCCAGCAGTTCGCCGCGATGTGCGAGGATAAGCACCCGCTCGCCCCTGCGGACGCATTCCTCAGTAATGCTGGAAAAAACTATCGTCTTGCCCGTGCCCGTAGGCAGGACGAGGAGCGTCTTTGCGTTGCCCTCGTCCCACTCTTTCAGCACGGCGGTTTTCGCTTCGTTTTGATACGGTCTGAGTGATAAGCCGCCCATCAGAACGACCCCGCTTTCCAGCCGCCGTTAACGGGCGGTGCGTTGTAGTTCTGTGGCTGAGAGTAGCCCTGCTGAGGCTGAGAGTATCCCTGCTGAGGATAACCGCCCTGCGGCTGTGTGTTGTAGCCCTGCTGAGCGTTCGCCTGCGGGCTGACTGTCTGCACGTTGTCGTCATAGGCATGGAACTTGCGTATCTTGTTGGACTTGCCCTCACTGCCGTCTTTCTTCTTGTAGGTGTCCACATAAACGTGGCACTTGCCCGACCTGCCCTGAGCCGCCGCCCAGTTCATTTTCAGCGGTTCACCATGCTTTTTTAGCCCGATGCTGAGGAAAAACTGACTGAGCTTCCATTCCATCTTGTTGCAGAGGAAAAGATTTTCGGTTATCTCTATCTTGTCCTCCTTGCCCCAGACCGTCACTGTGACCTTAGCCATGTTGCAGGGCGGCATTTTCTCCGAGCCTGCGTGCCTTGCCCTCTCTATTTTGCTGACCGTGAAGTCATAATCGCCTTCGGGCAGAAGCACGAACTCCTTGCCCTCATCGCTTATCATATCTTCCCAGCCGTACTCAAAAAAATCCTGATCGTATGCCATATTTAACCTCCTATTTTAAATGAGGGGCGAAGCCCCTCATGCTCCCCACGCTTCGGACTTTTGCGCCTAAGAAACTTAAAGATTTTTTTGCACCCTTCGGTCGTACCTCCCTACGGGCGCAAAAAAACTTTAAAGGCGCAAAAGCTCCTCGCTCTTTGGCATGTTTATATCGCTTTGTGTGTATCAGCGGCGGGGGCAAGCCCCCGCCCTACACACCCTTGTTTGCACAAAATTGCGTTAACGCACAAATCTTTCGTGCATGCCAACAATTATGAATTATGCATTATGAATTATGAATTAAACAAACGGTACTGCCTGATTTTCCCTGATAAGCGGGAGCATCTGCGCCCACGCGCCTACCAGACAGCCCATGACGAAATCGGGCGGATATGCGGTCATGGGGGTGTCATAGGTAAAATACCCCCGCTGTGAGCAAACAAGCCTTATGTCGCTTTCGTCCACGCCGTTTGCCTGCATCAGGTCTTTAAGCTCCTTCGGCAGACTGTCGGGTATGTTGAGCTGACGGGGTGTCATATCCTCAAAGCCGTCTGTGTCGGGCATTGTCTGCTGAACGTTCTGCTGTTCGGGCTGAACGTTCTGCGGCGGGGTCTGCTGAGGTGCGGGCTGAACGCTCTGCGGCGGGGTCTGTACTGCTGTCTGCGGTGCTGTCTGCTGAACGTTCTGCTGTACAGGCATCTGAACTGCCTGCTGAGGCGCGAAGATATGCGCTATCTGCACGAATTCAAACGGCAGTTCGGGTGCAAGGTCGAAGCGGTTCTTAGCGTCCCAGCAGGGGTTATGTGTGGTGTACATCACACGCTCGCCGCCCTGTGCTTTGTGCTTTTTGCCGTCCTTGTCCACCGCCACCGAGTAGGTCTTGTAGTTGGCGAACAACACCAGGTCTGACCACTCTTTTATCATGGCGCAGACGTTGCACTTGGGAGCGTTTATCAGTTTCAGTTCCCAGCGGTCGTATGCTCCCATTTCATCGGGCTGTTCAAACTTGCGTATAGCGGCGTGGGCTGTGATGACGATGTTCGCGCCATGCTCCCATATATCCGTCAGCTGATTGAGTATGCGCCCCATTTCCTCGTATACATAGGTGAATCCCTTGCCGTACCCGAACTCCTCTATGCCTGACTTCTGGTTTTTCTCGCACACTGCTTTAATGCAAAGGCGCTCTGCCCAGTCAGCTGTGTCGATAACGAGGGTCTTGTAGCCGCACATGTTCTGTCTCAGCTCATCGAGCATACTGCTCAGCATAGCAAGACTTGTGGGCGTGTCCGTCCTTGCCACGTTGAGCCTTGTGGTGCTGCCCTCAGTGTCGATGAAAAGCGGCTGAGGGAACTGCGCCGCAAAGGTCGATTTGCCGATGCCCTCAGGACCGTAAATGACTGCTTTTACAGGCTTTGCCTGCACTCCTGTTGTGATGTTCATGTCTTTTTGATACCTCCTGTTTTATGAAGCGGGTATTTTCCCGCCGCGCTTTTTATTCCCGAAAAGTACCTTTCACTATCACCCTTTTTGAGGGCGAAAGTTGTACGTTTTTGTACAACCTTTAATGAAATAAGTCTTGATTAAAATAAAAAACGGTAGTTTGCATAAATTCTCCGCGCAATTATTATTAAAAACTGCCTGCTGTCCACTGCTTGGTTGTGAATTTGTTGTTATTTTCGACTGATATGCCGTCCTCGATGATGACAGAGCATTCATCGCCCTTAGAAACTCGGGTCGTGATAGCCTGCAAGTTCTCACTTTCCAGCCACTTGCCGAACTCTTCGAGGGTCTTGCTGTCCAGCTGTTCCAGCTTGTCCAGCAGGACAAAGCCGCAGTCGGGGTTGAGCTTGCGCACGATAGATGCGCCGACTATCAGCTGTTCTGCACCGCTCATGCAGTCCCACTTCTGTCCCTTGTAGATAAGCTCGCCGTTTTCGACACTAAGCCCTTCCAGCGGAAGGTCTGCCCCCTCCAGCAGTTCACGGCGCTCCTGCCTCAGACTCTCTATCTGATGTGTCAGCTCATTGTACTGGTCGCGGAGGTCTTCGGCTTCCTGCTCGGCTCTTTCACGGTCCAGGTTCGCCCTGACTTTCTTGTTGATCTCGTCTATCTCGGCTATGTTGCGCTCCAGCTCTTCGGTGGACTTGTCTTCCGGCTCGTCCATATCTGCCAGCTTAAAGTTGTTCAGCGCCGCATCATAGCGTTCCTGCGCCTGTTTCAGCGCAGTTTCAGCCACTTCCAGCTGAGACTTGTAGTAGTCCCTCTGCTGACGCTTGCGGAGGTTTTCGGCGTTGAATGCCATTATCTCCTGCTGTGACTGTATCAGTTCCGCCGCCGAAACAGGCTGTGCGGGAACGCCTGTGTATACAGGCAGTTCTTTCGCAAACTTCGCTTTCTGATCCGCTATGCGCCCGACTTCCGTGCGGCGGTCGTAGGTGGTCTTTTCGGCACGTTCCAGCTGATACAGCTTGTCGCCCACGCCGATTATTTTCAGCAGGGTATCTGCTTTTTCTTTGCCGGTGGAGTTCAAAAACTTCGGCAGGTCGAGGGCGAGCTGTTCCACGAAGCTGTTGAGCAGTGTCTGACCGCCCTTGTTGCCCGCAGGGTCGATGACTTTCAGCGCACCGTTCTTCCCCGAGCGCTCGACTATGATGCCGTTATCCAGCGTGACTTTCAGGTGAGGTTCTGTCACCGAGCCTTCACGCTTAGGCGATGAGGGGCGGAACTTCTCGCCGCCCAGCGCCCATGCTATGGCATCAAGCACCGAAGTCTTGCCCTGCCTGTTGTCCCCGCCGATGACGGTCAGACCGTTCTTTGCAGGAGCAAGCTGTACTGCCTTTATTCTCTTAACATTTTCAAATTCAAGGGTATTTATTTTTACTGACATTTAGGTTTCCTCCTCATTATCAATATCATCAAAACTTAGCTGTGCATTTTCCATATCAAACACTTCATCGCGCCAGCCAACGCCGATGTAGTCAAGTACTCGTCCCCAGCCGTAAAGTGTACCGTCAGGGTCTTTACAACAACGGTTCATCCAGAAATCCCACTCTTTCGGGTTGCGCTCTCTGAGTCTGTCAAAACGGTGTGGGCGCTTTTCCATGTGTATTCCGAAGCCGCACATCGAACAGCCTGTCCGCTGTGCCTTAGTGGTCCTCAGTTTGCCGCTGAAATCTCGCTTTATCTCACCGTATGCGGCGGGTATGATGCTTTCGGGCATTATTTCACCCGATCTTAGCTTCGATGTCTTTGCAAATCTGTCGATATGCTCACGGTAGTAGCAGTCCATCTCCTGTGCGAGGGTAAGTATATCCTGACGCATGAATATAGCAAACGGAGCGCTTCTGGTAGTGCTTTTGCCGAAATAGTTACAGCCGTTTATCATCAGACTTTTCTGCCGCCTGCCGCCCTCGCTTGCCATAAGCCCCAGAAAAGGCACGCTGTTATTTGCCCGTGCCCAGTCGTCCGCAGGCTTTTCTTTGAGCCAGTAACAGCACTGTGATGAGACCTTTACACCGTTCGGCGGAACGCAGTAGTCAACGCCCTCTTCTTCGTTGGCATAGCCGCCGAAAAGTTTCAGCCAGCGGTCAGCCAGTTTCATTCGCGTTCCCTTGCGAAAACCGCCGTATTCTCCTGTTTCGCCTGTGATTATCGCATGGCGGACTGTCTTGTTCTTTTCGGTGGGATTAGCAAGCAGTTCTATCTTCGCGGCTACCTCTTTTGAGATAACAGGAAAACCGAATTCCTGCAAAATGTCCACCTTGTTTTTGTAAGGTTTGAGCCTTTCGACCCCCAGCGCTCTGTGAACGGTCTGAACCGAACTGTCCTCCAGTGACGACACTGAAACTCCGGGAATATCTGATGAAGTATACCCCATAGAACGTATCAGCATCAGCAGTGTGATGCTGTCAAGTCCGCCGACCGACACATGGCAGTTCAGCCCGCGCACCGCACATTCGCGTATAAACTCTTTGATACGCACTTCTGCATATCTGCGTTTGAACTCGTAAGGCTGTTTTTGTTTGACTTGAAACGCGGCTATCTTTTCGGCATAGTCTTTAGTGCGCTCTTCGTAAGAGATCATTCCGCCACCCCCTAAAACGCCAGCCCGAACTGCACCGAGTAAGTCGTGCCGCCGTATCTGAACACGATGCTCGCCGTGTCGCTGTCAGCTTTCAGGGACATTATCTCAGCGTCATTACCGTAGGCGTTATACAGTGCGCATTCCAGAACGCCCAAAACATTTACACCCACGGAAATCAATTTTCAAAAAATCAGGTTTCAAAAGTTACATTTATATTTCAGATTATACAAATTACTGGACAGAGTACCTGGAAAATGATATAATA
>NZ_CACWPP010000022.1 GCF_902762735.1 uncultured Ruminococcus sp. | reverse complement strand
ATTTACTTGTTTTTTTGCTGTTTTTGACAGATATTGGCTGTTCACAGCATGATTTAACCCCATATCCGAGGAGGATATGGGGTTTTGAGACAGACTGTGTTATCTTTCCCCCGCCGCAGGCGGGGGAAAGATAACCGCCAACTGTATTTGGTTCCCGATATAACATCGTTTATTTTGGTGTATCAGCGAGATAATCTCATTTACCATTATAACATATCGCCGCACTTTTTTCAACACCCGACAGACGCGCTTTCAGTAACTCCCAATTTTGATGTGTATTGCTGATGATACAAAATGGCTGTTCTTTCGTATTGTTCCCCCGACTTCGGCGGGGGAACAATACACAACCAAATTGGGATCTCAGTAAAAATGCCGCCCCAAAAAACGTCAGCGTGAAAGCATATAAACACACGCATCGTTTAATATAACTATATATCTTAAAAATTATCGGTATATTTTATAAAAAATATCCGAATAGTGTATTGCATTTTGTCACAAAATATGTTATCATAAAAATTGTAAACTATTTCGGCTGACTGTCTGTCTGCTCACAAAGGCACAGCCGCAACATTTTTGATGTGTAATGAGGTGTAACAGAATGAAAAAAAGAATTTTCCGCAAAGGCATGGCACTTGTCATGTCAGGCACGATGATGCTGGCGCTAATGCCTGCTATCTCACAGAATGGTCTGACTGCTGATGCCGCCGCCAACAAATCCCGCGTATCGGTGCATGACCCTTCTATCGTGAAAAACGGCAGCACCTACTATGTGTTCGGCTCGCATATCGAAGCGGCTAAGACCAACGACCTGCAAAACTGGACACGCTTCACCAACGGCTACACCACACCTAATAATGTGGAGTTCGGCAATCTTTCGACCAATCTGAAAAAGGCTTTCGCATGGTGCGGCGAAGACCTTGAGGACTGCGCAGGCGGTTTCTCGGTATGGGCACCCGATGTTTACTGGGACGCTCAGTATCAGAATTCCGACGGCACAAAAGGCGCATACCTGATGTACTTCTGCACATCTTCCACCTATATCCGCTCGGTGATATGCTTTGCGACCTCGAAGAATATCGAAGGTCCATACACGTTCGCTGATACGCTGATATATTCAGGATTTACCAAGAACGACCAGTATGTTACCAGTTCCACCAAGAACGTCAACAAGAAGTACACTTCCACCAATATAGATGAACTTATCTCATCAGGCGAAGTTACCATGAACAACAGCTGGTTCAGCAGCAACAACTACAACAACTCGCTGTTCCCCAACGCCATCGACCCCACCATATACACCTCCACCGACGGAAAGATGTATATGACCTACGGTTCGTGGTCAGGCGGCATCTTCACCATTGAGATAGACCCCAAAACAGGCAAGTGCATCCACCCCAAGACAGGCACGACCTCTGACGGCAGAATGGTGGACAGCTATTTCGGCACAAAGATAGCAGGCGGCTACACAAAGTCGGGTGAAGGTCCTTTCATCGAGTATAACGCTGATACAGGCTACTACTATCTCTGGACGACTCTCGGCGGACTGACCGCTAAAGGCGGCTATAACATGCGCGTGTTCCGTTCCACCAGCCCCACAGGTCCTTTCACTGACCCGTCTGGCAACGCGGCAGTCATCGGCAGCAGCGGCAACGTCAACAGCATCGGTCTGAAAGTCATGGGCAACTACAAGTTCAGCACCCTTGACACCGCTTACATGGCATGCGGTCACAACTCGGTTTTCAAGGACGATGACGGCAGATGGTATCTGCTCTACCACGCACGCTTCGACTCAGGAAACGAGTATCACGAAGTCCGCGTACACGAAATGTTCTTCAATGAAGAGGGCTGGCCCACAGTTACGCCTTTTGAGTATTCGGGCGACCACATCTCGCAGAGCGGCTATGAAGAGAGCGATATAGTCGGCGATTACGAATACATAGATCACGGCAAAGCCACCGACGGCAACGTTATAAATTACCAAAACATAAAGCTGAACTCCGACCACACCATTTCAGGCGCGGTAAGCGGTACATGGTCGCAGGCGGCTGACAGCGCGGCGGCTGAGATAACGATAGGCGGTCAGAAATACAGCGGTTATTTCATCGCGGCGGCTAACGAAAAGGGCACAAAAGTCATGTCCTTCACCGCAGTCGGCAGCAACGGTCAGACCGTGTGGGGCGCTAAGAACAAGGCTTATTCGGGCAAAGCAAGGGCGGCAGTGACCGACTACACCAACGCTGATGCTGAGCTTGTAATGTCCCCCGACACCATCGGCGCGGCAAGCAGTTCGGTAAAACTCAGCGGAACAGACCTCATCAGCGGCGCGACTTACTTTATCACCAACAAAAACAGCGGCATGTCCCTCGACCTGCCCTCAGGCGCACTGGACGCAGGCACAAATATCCAGCAGTGGGACTTCAACAAGTCGTGGGCACAGCAGTGGAGAATGGTAGCTGTTGACGATACCTATTTCAGGATAGTCTCTCTCGGTGACGAGTCAAAGTGCATCACCGTATCGGGCAGTTCCGCAAACGACGGCACGAACGTTGAATTACAGCCATACACAGGCGCAAACGGACAGCTGTTCAAGCTGGTGAAGAGCGGCAGCTACTACGGCATAGTATCGAAATGTTCAAGCGGCAAAAGCGCACTGGACGTTTTCGAGTGGTCTAAGGAGAACGGCGGAAATATCGCCCAGTACCCCTACCACGAATATGACTGCCAGCTGTGGAAAATAGAACCCGTACACCCTGCTGTAAAGGACGGCACATACACCATCAGAAACCTCAACAGCGGTCTGTTCTTCGCAGGCAAGTCGGGCAACGTTGTGCAGTCCTCCGCACAGAAGTGGAACTTCACCAAGCAGTCAGACGGCACTTTCATAATACAGGATACAAAGGGTCTTGCGCTGACGGTAGAGAACGGTTCTTCCGCTGACGGCGCGAACATCTCCCTTGCGGCATTCAAGGGCGACAACTCGCAGAAGTTCAGGATACAGTGCAACAAGGACGGCACTTACTCACTGCTGACAGCTGCATCCAACGGCGCAAGATGCGCTGACGTTTACGAGATAAGCCTTGCAGACGGCGCAAATATCTGCCAGTGGGAATACTGGGGCGGCGACGGTCAGAAGTTCATACTCGAACCAACTGTACCCGCAAAGCCTGAACCCGTGACCGCAAAGTACCTGACAGGCGATGTCAACGCTGATGGCGAGGTCAATGTCTTTGACTCCATATTGCTGTCAAAATGGCTCTCAGGAAATATCAGCGAGCTTCCTGTTCCTCAGGCGGCTGATGTGAACGGCGATGATGCTGTAAATAAGAAAGACCTGAATGCCCTTACCGAAATGTGGGCGCTCCGCTGAAAACACGGTAAATAAAAGCAATACCCTCTCCGAATTAAGGCGGAGAGGGTATTTTTCTGACATATCCGCGCCCCGCCGCAAGGAACGGCACAGGTCAACAGCTCCTCACAATTGGTTATTTTTTACATTCCAGAATATTTTTCATGCATTTTTTTGGATATTATCACCTACTTTGCCCTGCATTTTTTTGCACGCTGTGAAAGATTTTCTCTCACAATTTGTTGCAAATTTCTGAAATATGTGCTATAATATAAATAATTTAATTACAATATATATAAAGGAGAGGGTATCATGGATTTCCAGTCCTTCGTAGATAATATCCCCACTGCCGCCTGCGTGGTCTCGGTGGAAAAGCTGGGCGAAGATAATTATGGCAAGATAAGGATCGTCACAGGTAATCCAAGCTATATCGACAGTATCGAAAAACCTTATGAGAACGTGACTATGCTCACCAAAAAGTTCATACCGAACAGTGAGTATACCAATTATCTCAACCGTGACCTCAACTTTGAGGACGCATGCTATAACGCCGCTGTCAAAAAGAAAGTCCTGCATTCGTATGCCCACCCTGCCAGATTTGATGTGTGGTTCAATATGACATTTCTCCCGCTTTTGCCGGAGGACGGCAGCATCTGCTACTGCGTTTACATCATGGAGATAAACTTTGTGCCTGATGCAAAGCGCATGTCGTCAATATCCGCCGACATAGCATCGGCTGTATTGGAGACTTGTATAAAGCTGAGAAGTCCGGGAAATTTCAAAGAGACCATGGCTTCCATCTGCAAAGATATACGCGCACAGTGCGAATCGGAACACTGCTGCATACTGATGATGGATACCGAAAAGCGCAGCTGTTCGGTACTGTGTGAAGCATTCTCGCAGGATACGAAACTTCTGCCGATGGACAGATACCTTGATGACAAATTCTATGACATAGCAGATTCGTGGAAAGACACCATCGCGGGAAGCAACTGCCTTATCGTCAAAAACAGTCACGAAATGGGAGTCGTTAAAGAGCGCAATCCTGCCTGGTATCATTCCATCACCAACGCAGGCGGCAAAAATATCGTCCTGTTCCCGCTGGAATTCAAAGGCGAACTGCTGGGCTATATCTGGACTATAAACTTCCGTGCCGAAAATGCCGGCACCATCAAGGAGACCCTTGAACTGACCACATTCATACTGGCATCAGAACTGTACAGCTACCGCATGATAGACAAGCTGCACATTCTCAGCTCAACGGATATGCTGACAGGCGTTATGAACCGCAACGAGATGAACAATTATGTTGACGCGCTGGCGAAGAGCGCATCTGTAAAAACAGTCGGCATACTGTTTGCCGATCTAAACGGCTTAAAGACCATCAATGACAGCGAGGGTCATATCGCAGGTGACAGAATGCTCAAAAACGCCGCAAATGCCATGCGCGATGTTTTCGCCATTCACCAGATATTCCGCGCGGGCGGCGATGAATTTGTGGTCGTGCTGACGGATATTACCGAGAATGAGCTTTATGAAAAGGCGAAAAAGCTGAAAAATGCATCAGAAAAGTATGAAAATGTGGTTTTCGCAGTGGGCACAGGTTACGAAAATGATGTCAGAAATGTGCGCGAAGCCCTCCACAACGCTGATGAGCGCATGTATGCCAACAAAAAGCATTACTATGAGCTTCACCCCGAGAAAAAACGCGGACGTTCCGCAACATAATACAAAAGACACTTCTGCGGCTGTGCAGAAGTGTCTTTTTTTCACCACAAACGGCTGACAAACAGCGTCAGCCACGGATATTATAAATCTGCCTCTTTCAGAAATCTCGCAAGTGCGTCCTTCCATGTGGGAAGAGGAGTAAATCCGTTCTCAGCCAGCTTTGTTTTATCAAGTCTTGAATTAAACGGTCTTGCCGCCTTTGACAGACCATACTCTGCCGTCGTCACAGGCGTAACTTTGGTATCGTACCCCGCCTGCCTGAAGATCTCGCAGGTGAAGTCATACCACGATATGAAACCGCCCTCATTGGTAGCGTGATAATACCCATACTTCTCAGTCTCAGCCATATCCACAAGCAGCCTCGCAAGGTCAAAAGTATAAGTCGGCGTACCGATCTGATCGTTTACCACACGAACTTCGGGATACTTCTTGCCAACGTTCAGCATGGTCTTGATAAAGTTCTTTCCGTTTTTGCCGAACACCCACGCTATGCGCACGATGAAGTATTTATCCAAAATTTCGGACACCGCAAGTTCGCCGTCCAGTTTGGACTGCCCATAGACATTCTGCGGAGCGTAGTCCTTGCAGTCGGGCTTCCACGCTTCTTCGCCCTGACCGTCAAAAACATAATCGGTGGATATGTATATCATCTTGCAGTCCAGCGCCTTGCAGACCTCTGCGATATTGCGTGTGCCGTCAACGTTTATAGCCCGCACTTTCGGGATATTCTCCTCGTCCTCAGCGGCATCAACAGCCGTCCATGCGGCGCAGTGTACCACCGCATCGGGCTTGACCTCAGTGATGACCTGTTCAACAGCCGACTTGTCGGTTATGTCCAGCTTTTTGTACTGAAAATCCTGCGGAACGCTGTCAAGAATATCCGAGCCGATCGCTTCATAGCCGCGCTTTTTCAGCTCATTCATCACATCATAGCCCAGCTGACCGCCTACGCCTGTCACAAAAAACTTCATTATAACGTACCTCTGTTTCCGTACATCTTTTCGTAGTAGTTCTGGTATTCACCCGAAATGATAGTCTCCCACCATTCCTTGTTGTCGAGATACCACTGAATGGTCTTTTTGATGCCGTCAGCGAACTTTGTCTCGGGAAGCCAGCCCAGTTCGTTGTGTATCTTTGTCGGGTCGATGGCGTAGCGCATATCGTGACCCTTTCTGTCCTCAACGTGAGTTATCAGGCTTTCGGGCTTGCCCAACTCCTTGCATATCAGCTTTACAATGTCGATATTTTTCATCTCGTTGTGACCGCCCACATTGTAGACTTCGCCCACTCTGCCCTTGTGAATGATAAGGTCGATCGCACGGCAGTGATCCTCAACATACAGCCAGTCACGCACATTCAGACCCTCACCGTAAACAGGCAGAGGCTTGTCAGCCAGCGCATTCGCTATCATCAGCGGTATCAGCTTCTCGGGGAAGTGATAAGGACCATAGTTGTTGGAACATCTCGAAATTGTCACAGGCAGACCGTAAGTCCTGTGATACGCCATAACAAGCAGGTCAGCACCAGCCTTTGACGAAGAATAGGGAGAGGAAGTGTGTATCGGAGTTTCCTCAGTAAAGAACAGATCGGGACGGTCAAGCGGAAGATCGCCGTAAACTTCATCGGTGGAAACCTGATGATAACGCTTGATGCCGTACTTTCTGCAAGCGTCCATCAGCACCTGCGTGCCGAGAATGTTTGTCTGCAAAAAGATCTCGGGATTTTCGATAGAACGGTCAACATGGCTTTCAGCCGCAAAGTTCACAACAATGTCGGGGTGTTCTTCCTCAAACAGCTTGTAAATAGCTTCACGGTCGCAGATATCTATCTTCACAAAGCGGAAATTGGGGTTCTTCATCACAGGTTCAAGCGTTGAAAGATTGCCCGCATAAGTCAGCTTGTCGAGACATACTATGCGGTAGTCGGGGTAAGCATCCAGCATATGGAAAACGAAGTTCGAGCCGATGAAGCCCGCACCGCCTGTTACAAATATATTCATGTTCTTTTTCTCCTTAAAATTCGATCTTAGATTCAGCGAGCGAGGGGTGATGCTTGTCTTTCTCGCTAAGTATCACTTCACCGACATCTACCCATTCAATACCGATTGCAGGGTCGTTCCACATGATGCCGCCCTCGTCTTCGGGGTGGTAAAGGTCATCGCACTTGTAGGCGAACTCGGCATAATCGCTCACAACAACAAAACCGTGTGCAAATCCGCGCGGTATCATAAACTGCTTGTGGTTCTCCTCTGAAAGCAGAACGCCTACCCACTGTCCGTAAGTCTCACTGCCCTTGCGCAGGTCAACAGCCACATCAAAGACCTCGCCCTTTATGACCCTCACCAGCTTAGCCTGCGGGTGAGTTTTCTGGAAGTGCAGCCCCCTCAGCACACCTTTGCGCGAACTGGACTGATTGTCCTGCACGAAGTTGTAATCAAGCCCTGCCGCCTTAAAGTCGCTCTCCTTGTAAGTCTCCATGAAATAGCCGCGATTGTCACCGTAAGTCTTGACATCAATTATGTAAACGCCCTTGATCTTAGTTTCGTTGAATGTAAAATTACTCATTTTTCCACAATTCCCCTTAATATTTTATCTTGCCCTCGGCAACTTTTCTAAGATGTGCGCCGTATGGGGACTTTCCGTATTTTTCTGCCGACTGAATGAGTTCATCTTTTCCGATCCAACCATTGATAAACGCAATTTCTTCGGGAGCAGATATTTCAATTCCCTGACGATTCTGTATCATCTGAACGAAGTTGGTAGCCTCAGCAAGGCTGTCCATCGTTCCCGTATCAAGCCATGCAAAACCGCGTCCGAGAAGCTGAACGTCCAGCAGATCGTCATCAAGATACATTTCGTTGAGGGTGGTTATCTCCAGCTCGCCCCTCGCCGACGGCTTGACCTGATTAGCCTTGGCAGATACACCTGACGGATAGAAATACAGCCCCGTCACCGCATAATTGCTCTTAGGCTGTGCAGGCTTTTCTTCAATGGAAGTAGCCTTTCCGTTCTCGTCAAAAGCCACCACTCCAAAGCGCTCAGGGTCGGACACATAGTAGCCGAATACAGTAGCACGCTTGTTTTCCTCAGCATCTTTGACGGCAGACCTCAGCAGTGTGCTGAAGCCGTTTCCGTAGAAGATGTTGTCGCCCAGCACCATAGCGCAGGCATCACCGCCGATGAATTCTTCTCCGAGAATGAACGCCTGTGCAAGCCCGTCAGGGGAAGGCTGCACCTTGTAGCTCAAATTTATGCCAAACTCCGAACCGTCACCCAGCAGGCGCTCAAAGTTAGGCAGATCCGTCGGCGTGGAGATTATCAGTATGTCCTTTATGCCAGCCAGCATCAGCGTTGACAGCGGATAGTAGACCATCGGCTTGTCATAAATGGGCAGCAGCTGCTTCGATGTAACCATCGTCAGCGGGTAAAGCCTTGTACCCGAACCGCCCGCTAAAATTATACCTTTCATATTGTCTCTCCTGTTCAATTTTTTCCGCGATACAGTGCGCGCCTCCCACAGATACACCGTATTTCATCATCAGCTCTGCGGCTGTCAGCAGGCACAAGTATCAGCGCACAAAATTATATCAACAACATTATAACACATAAATCAGCTAATGTAAAGTAATTAATATCACTAAACTTTAAATACTGCTGCAAACTGTCATTGTCTGCCGTGCAAAATATTAATATATTGTAAATTTATTCAAGTAATATTAGTTCTCCATAAAATCGCCGAAAATGAGCTGTTTTTGTAAAGGTTAAATTAACATAAGCAAGTAATAAAATAGCCATTAATGCTTATTATTTAAGTTCTAAAATAAACATGTATTTCGGGGAATTAACCTTAACCTATATGAAATTTATAAAACATAAGAGTAAAATTTGTTAACTATAACTATTGAAATGGATTTTTAATCGTGTTATAATAAGGACAGTTAAAAGTTTAAACCGAACAGTATAAGTCTGAAATGAAGTTTCTGATCTGCATATCAGTTCAGCGTGCAGGGCTTCGGATCGGTTTGAGCGGCTTTAACATCGAAAATTTGTCCGTCCTGAATGAGAGCAGAACGGAAGTAAAGGTAAAATTTTAAATGGAGGTCTATTCAATGAAAATTACAAAAGTAGCAAGTAAATGCGCAGCTGTACTTTGTGCTATGACCGTAATGCTGCCCGCAGCAGCCGTTGCAGTTCCTGCAAACACTGCATTCAGCAGCAACGCTATCGTAGCAAGCGCTGCCGAGAACGATTACGCCTCGTTAACAGGCGACCAGTATGTTGCTATCGGCGGCCAGATCAAGTTCGAGGTCAATCTCGGCGCATATTATCGCGGCAATTACAGCAACAGCGATTTCAAATATCAGTGGTATTACAGCGATACCCAGAGCGGCAATCTCCAGTGGAACAAGATAAGCGGCGCTACCGGCACTGTTTTCACTGACACGATGACCGCTGCCAAGAATATGAGACACTACAAGGTAGAGATCACCAATACCAAGACCAATGAAGTTCACGACACTGACTGGTTCTCCATGAGAACAGTTAACTGCAACGCAGTTACTGCAAAGTTCGGCACTGCATCTGTTCAGAGCAACGGCTATGTTAAAGTACCTGTAAGCCTGTCAGGTCTGTACAACAACCTGTTATCAGGTGCTTCTTTCGAGCTGAATTATGACAGCAACGTATTTGAGGCTGTTAAGTTCTATTCAAACACAAACCTGAGCGTTCTGGACAACAATGTAAGCGCAGGCGTTTACCGCGTAAGCGCTGCATCTGTTTCTCCTGTTACCGTTTCAGGCGGTGATCTCGGTTACTTCATGCTGAAGCCTAAGAGCGGCAAGAGCGCTAACGGCTCCAAGCTGACACTGACCGACCTCGACCTGATGGCAAGCGGCGGCAATCTGACAGGCGTTGTTCAGTATGGTACAACTAATTCCAGCACCACCATCAGCACAGGTTCTTCCACCACTTCTCTGTATCCTGTTGTTCAGACACAGGTCAAGGATCGCAAGATCGGCTTTAAGTGGAACGCAGTTCCAGGCGCTGAGAAGTATGGCGTAGGTATATATCAGGCTAACAAGTGGGTAGTTAAGAAGCAGGTAGACGGCAGCGTTCACACCTGGACTTCACCTCAGGTAGGTACAGGCACTTACAGACTCGTTGTTCTTGCTAAGGTCAACGGTTCTTGGGTAAAAGCTGACGTATTCAAGCACGCTTTCTACGTAACTGTTAAGTAATTTACAGTATATTACAATAATTTTTTCAGATACCGACAGCTTCTCTGAGGCTGTCGGGTTTCTGGAATAAATGGGGGATCCGCTAAAACTAACGGGAAAACTTTCATCTGAATTCATACAGTTATTCGCAAATGGATCATTGATGACATCGGCAAATACTCATTCTCCGTTACTGAAAAGTGATACCGCTTAATTTACTACGTTCATTAAAACCGACGGTTCGGTTAGAACTGTCGGATTTTTTGAAAATATATTAAGGGACGTTAAACAATGTTTAACGAAATGGAGGCTTTTAAAATGAAGATGACAAAGTTCGCATCAAAGTGCGCAGCAGTCCTGTGCGCAATGGCAGTAATGGTACCTGCAGCAGCAGTTGCAGTACCCGGTACTTCTGTATTCAGCTCCAATGCTATCGTAGCAAGCGCTGCTGTTACCGATTTCCAGTACCAGGGCAATTTCCTGACAGGTGACCTGTTCTGCAAAGCAGGCGAGAGCTTCACCATGACAGTTACTCTGGGCGCAGAGGATGAAAAGTATGGTCTGGACGGCTTCACCTATGAGTGGTACTATGCTCCTGCAAACAGTGATAACTGGACTCAGCTTTCTTACACCACTAAGTCTGTTACCTTAAAGATGAGCACTGCTTTCAATGGCGCTCACATCAAGGCTGTAAAGGTAAACAAGACCACCGGCGAAAAGAAGGAACTGCCTGTAAGAACTGTTAGCTGCACTGAGATCACAGCTTCTCTGGGTGTTCCTACCTATGATGGCGATAACTGGCTGAAAGTTCCTGTATATGTAAAGGGCGCTCTCAAAAACCAGATCTCCAGCCTGGGCTGCTCGCTGGTTGTTAACCCCAACGTATTTGATGATTGTGAATTCGAATTCGATTGCGATACAGGTGACGTAGATCAGGCATTCTCTGCTTATCCCGATCCTGATGAGGCTGGCGTTTACAACCACATCACCTACACTGTAATGAAGCCTAACACCGTTAATTCCTATGGTCTGTATGGCTACTTCTATGTTCATGCTAAAGATATGAGCAAGGTGAACGGTCAGACTCTCAAGCTGCGCGCTCGCGGTGATTCCACTGTAACAGGCGAAGGCATTGACGGCAATATAGTTTACGGCGTTAATTTCAAAAACACCACTGTTGACACTACTCTGAAGGCTCTGTATCCTTCTGTTCAGACACAGGTCAAGGATCACAAGATCGGCTTTAAGTGGAACGCAATTGACGGTGCTGAAAAGTACGGCATCGCTGTATTCCAGGCTAACAAGTGGGTAGTTAAGAAGCAGGTAGACGGCAGCGTTACTTCCTGGACTTCTCCTCAGGTAGGCAACGGCACTTACAAGATGGCTGTTTGCGCTAAGGTCAACGGCGAGTGGGTAAAAGATAACATCAATCAGCACACATTCAATGTTACTGTAAAGTAATAAAATAGCACATATATCGGCAGTTTCTTATGAGACTGCCGATTTTTTTGTGCCTGTAAAACGTTCGCGTACAAAAAAAGCACCGCCCGCAGGCGATGCCGTAAGTCAGTATCAAAGTTTTTCCATCAGTTCAAGTATATTGGTGCGGAAAGTATCATAGGTGAACTTTTTAAGCACCCTCGCTCTGCCCGCTTCACCCAGCTTTTTCCTGAGTTCAGGGTCTGCCGCCAGCTTTTCCAGCGCACCCGCGTAAGCCGCACTGTCCGAATTCGGGCATTCAAGTCCGGTAACGTCCTTGACATTCACATAGTTGACACCACTGCCCTCGATGGTGAAAGTCACCGCAGGCTTGCCGAAGTACATGCCCTCAGCCAGCGCTATGCCGAACGCCTCGTTCTTAGTCACCGACGGGAAGCAGAAAACATCACACGCCAGCAGGCAGGCTATCAGCTGACTATCGCTTATCTTGCCGAGAAAATGCACCTTGCTGTCGCCCGAAGCCTCTTTCATCAGCATGCCCGTCAGATCGCCCTTGCCGCCGATAAGTATCTCAAATCTGTCATCAAGATAACGGCTTGCCTCCACCAGCTTGATAAAGCCCTTGTAAGGTATGTGCCTTCCCAGCCCGAAACAGATGATCTTATCCTTGTACTTGCGGCGTATCTTTGCCGCCAGCGCCTCTATCTCGGGTGTCACCGTCAGCCTCTTGTTATTGATGCAGTTGGGTATTACCACGCACTTTTTCCTGAAACGCCTTAAAAACGGGCTTCCCTTTATGTAGTTCGGGCTTGTTGCAACTATCTTGTCAGCCCTCTCCAGCAATTCTATATTCTGGTGGTAGAAGAACTTTGAAAGCACCTTCTGCTTTGTAATATCAAGATGCCAGTACACCACCAGCTTAAAATCATTCTTTTTGTATCTCAGCAGAAGTTCCGACACAAACGGGTTCGGGTAATGGAACACCACAATATCAGGCTTGTAGCCTTCCATCAGCTTTTTCAGCTCACTGAAATACGTCGCAGAAAGCGCCTGCGATGCCACTTTCACAGCAGTCCCGCACCTGATGACCTCAACGTCGCCGATATGGTCGTGTACAGTCTCCCCCCTGTGGGTAGTCACACCGTCAGTGGTCGAATCCTCGTTGAAGCAGATTATCTTCTGCTCATATCCGCCATTCCCCAGCGCCATCGTTATGTCTGCCGCGACTTCCTCAACGCCGCCTATAAACGGGTAGTAATACTTTGATATGTGTAATACCTTTTTCTTCATAATTTACAGCCTCGTTCTGTCAAAACACCGTAAAACGGCGTTGCTTTATTTTTTATGACTATCCCTTTAGCACACCAACTAAAAATATACGCCAAGGACCTTAAGTTCTGTACAGCCGCTGTTTTAGTGGTGTGTCAGCAGGATAACCACATTATTTTTTATGACTATCCCTTTAGCACACCAACTAAAAATGCGGTAAACAAAAGGATAATTGAGCGCCCCATATCTTTCCCCCGCCTGCGGCGGGGGAAAGATAACCACCAACTGTATTCAATTCCCGATATAACATCGTTTATTTTGGTGTGTCAGCGGGATAACCACATTATTTTTTCCTGACCTGCTCGTGGTCGTATATCACCTTGTCCTTGCGGCTTATCTCTTTGCCTATCTGCACTTCGAGAATGCTCATATTAGTCTCAGCTATTATCATGTGCTTGACACCCGCTTTTGCGCTGACCGTGTCGCCCTGCTTCACAGGTATCTCCCTGTCATCTATGATGAACCTGCCCTCGCCCGAAAGTATCGTCCAGACCTCGTCGCGATGCTTGTGCGTCTGATACTTCATGCGCTTGCCCGCAAACAGCTTTATCTTGACAGTCATAGTCTCAGGCTCGGTGTCTATGACCGTGTACGTGCCCCAGGATTTCTCGGCAAAATGCGCCGCACCCGCGATCTTCTCCACGTAGGGCTTCATGTCGTCGCTTCTTTCCTTGTCCGAGACCAGTATGCCGTCACCGCTGGCAGCTATTACCATATTATGACAGCCCATGCAAAGCACGGGAATTCCCAGCTCGTTCACCACCTGCGTGTTCTCGCAGGTATCATCAAGCGTGACATCGCCCTTTGAGGTATCCGCCATAACTTCGGTCATCATGTTCCACGTACCAACGTCTTTCCACTCGCCCGAATAGCGCACCACCTGTATAGAACTTTCCTTCTCGACCACCGCGTAGTCAAACGAGATCCTGTTGAGTGTCTCATACCTCTCCAGAAGCTCCTCATAACTCACTGTGCCCGTTATCTCTTCCACCTTGTCAAGTATGTACCCCAGCCTGAAAGCGAAAACGCCCGCATTCCAGAGTGCGCCCTGCTTCAGGTACTCGCCCGCAGTTTTCTTGTCAGGCTTTTCCTTAAAAGACCTCACCCTGCTTATCACAGACTTTTCCTCAGGTATGATGTACCCATACTTGTCCGACGGATAAGTAGGCTCGATGCCCATGAGCGTAAGAGCAGTGCTGCCCTCGCACACCAGCTTTTCCAGCGACTTCACGCACTCATAGTAGCTGTTGTCAACATATGGATCAACAGGGCATACTATTATGCATTCGTCCCTGTCCACCTTCTGAAAATCACGCAGAAATACCGATGCCAGCGCGATAGCAGGGAAAGTGTCCCTCCTGCACGGTTCGATGCAGACAGATACCTTGTTGCCAAGCTGATTTCTTATGGCGCTGACCTGCGGCTGAGATGTGGCAATAGTGATCTCCGCATCGCTGACCGATTTTATCTGGCGGTATACCCGCTGGAGCATTGACTCATAACGGCCGTCACCATTCTTGAACAGCCGCAAAAACTGCTTGCTTTGTATATCGTTTGAAAGCGGCCAGAGCCTTTTGCCGCTTCCGCCTGACAGTAAGATAATGTTCATTTGATCACCTTAAATCTACTGTTATATGCATGACTGTAACCTTTGCTGAACACCGTTATATACAGCGATCAAGCGCTTTAACACTGATATTCAGCCGCAGGATCAGCCGTTCGCGCCCGCGCCGTTATGAAAACGTTCTCATAGTCCGACAGTACAGCAGGCACATGTTTACATATACATTGTTATTTTACTACATTTAAGCCGTTTTGTCAATGAAGATGAGCTGAATATTGACAAACACGCTATCTCAATTCAAATAATATATACATTCTTTTATGCAGAATTACAATATAAAAAATCAGTCTGATAACTGCCGGAATTTTTGACAATTACGACAAATTCCGCGTTTTTGAAAGGTCATATGCAGCCTAAAGTATGCACATAAAATCACTAATCAATGAATAAAGTGTTTACGCTTACAATAACATTTATTTTAATACAGAGCTTATTATTTATACTGATGAAAAGATAGAAAATTATTGACTTTATCGTTTAAGTGTGCTATAATAATGGTGGAGAAGTATATATAATTTAACAAATAGTATGCATTACGATCAATTAAATTTACTCGTTTTCTCTGCTTCTTCATCTTTCGGGTGCGATGCCATCGGCTTTTATGATGAAGTTGATATGTTGACTTATATCGGCGTTTTCTGCCTTTTCTGTGCAGAAAATGCTTGGTAAAATTATTTAGTTATGAGGAATTTTAATGACTACTTTAAATGTGCAGACTGATTCAAGTTTACTGAACGGCAAAATCGAGATGACCTCATTCAATGAAACTGCATTGAACGAGAACAAAATAACTGTCTCGACCTCAAGCCGCGAAGTACATTATGAAGAAAGACCCGTCTATGAGGTCGTAAAGAGGATATTTGACATAATATGTTCAGTTTCAGCCCTCGCTGTGCTGTCACCGCTCATGCTGATCGTTATGATACTTATAATGATCGACGATTTCGGCAGTCCTGTCTACACGCAGGAGAGGGTCGGCAGGGACGGCAGGATCTTTAAGATCTACAAATTCCGTTCGATGTACAAAAAAGCCGATAAGATACGTGAAGAACTTATGGCTAAGGACGAGTGCAGGGGTGCGACTTTCAAAATGAAGAACGACCCGCGCATCACAAGGATAGGCCATATAATCAGAAAGACTTCTATCGACGAGCTGCCCCAGCTGGTAAACATCCTGAAAGGCGAGATGTCCGTGATAGGACCAAGACCCTTTATCCCGAGAGAGCAGGCAAATCTTCCCGATGACAGACTGCTGGTGAACCCCGGTCTTTCCTGCTACTGGCAGGTAGGCGGCAAAAACTCCCTTACAAAGGAAGAGCAGATAGCGCTGGACAGAAAGTACATAGAAGATCGTTCTATTGCTGTTGACATCAAGATAATCATAAAAACTATTCTTTTTGTTTTCAAAATCGGCAATTCATAAATCAAGATCAGAACCGGTGCAGGTCCGCTGTGATTTTGCACCGTTTTTTATGTGTAATAAATTGCATATCAGGAGGAACTGTATGAAAAAAGTCGCTGTGGTAGTCTGCCCGAATATAAGGAATTTCGGAAGCGTTTTGCAGTCATACGCAACCCAGAAAGCTGTCACGAAGCTGGGATATGACAATGAATATATAAAGTATACCAAGACCCGCAAAACGGCTTATAAGTACCTCATACAACTGCTGATACCGTCGATCATGGCTGAGCGGTACTCTGTGCTGAAAAGAAAGTTTTTCCAGCGCAAAAACAAGGGCTTTATCGACCGTCGCAACAAGGCGTTCGACGCATTTGTGGATAAGTACATGGTGGCTTCACCGAAATATGTGGGCTATGAGGCGCTGAAAAAAGCGGCGGATAAGTACAGCATGGCTGTGCTTGGCAGTGACCAGGTCTGGAACCCCATCAACAGCGGTTCTGATTTTTATACGCTGAACTGGCTGGGCGAAAACACAAAGCGCATAGCTTATGCACCCAGTTTCGGGGTATCGCATGTGCCGATGCTGCTGGAAGGTTTTTACAAGAGATTTCTCAACAGGTTCGACCACATCTCGGTGCGCGAGATAAGAGGCAAAAAGATCGTCGCTCAGCTGACAGGGAAAAAAGTGCCTGTGGTGTGTGACCCCACACTGCTTTTCAAGGCAGAGGACTGGGACGAGATACTGCCTGAAAAACCTGTCGCTGAGGGCAGATATATCTTCTGCTATTTTCTGGGCAACAGGAAAGAACCGCGCGACTGCGTACTCAAACTGGCGAAGAAAACAGGTCTGCCGATCGTGATGATGCCGTTTTTCGGCGAGATATGCGAGTATGACAACAAACTCAACGCAAAATTTGCCGACAATCCTGACCCGTCACATTTTGTCAGCGCCATCAGGAACGCTGAGTATGTCTGCACAGACTCGTATCATGGCACTGTCTTTTCAATACTTTACCGCAAGAAAGTGCTGGTGTTCAGACGGCACAGCGCTGACAGCAGTAAAAATACCTTCTCAAGGCTGGAATCACTGCTTTCCGTTGCGGGCATGAAAGACCGCATCGTTAACGATGTGTGGGAGGACAGGTTCTTAAAAGACAGCATCGACTATGACGAAGTTCACAAAAACATCGGCAAACTCAGGAAATTTTCCTGGAATTACCTTTCAAATTCTCTTAAAAACTAGATCATGCGGCAACCGCCCGCTTTATTGGAGGAAAAGGCTTAAATGAAAACGATCTCGGTATACACAAGGGGCTTCACCCATGCGGCAAGCTATTACAGGATATTGCAGTATACAGAAAAAATAAGCGATGCGAAGATCACAAACAGGTTTACTGTGACTGAAAAAATGTACCGCCGCTATACTGATGCGCCAAACCTCCTCAATAAAATAGAGTACCACCTGATGATCTTTTTCAGAAACCTTGCAAACTTTGCCGCAGATATGGTGTCAAGACCCGATACTGTGGTGATCTCCAGGGCGGCAGTGCCGAAAGTGTGCTTTTTCCCGCTGAGTTTTATGTATGAACATGTGCTGAAACATTCAAAGGTCATATGGGACTTTGATGACGATATTTTCGGCATAAACGAGATAACCAGAAATGAAGCGCGCCTGCTTCAGAAATACAGCGATAAGATCATCGTGACCAGCGAGTATCTCAAAAAAATGCTGAACAAAAAGTGCCGTGATAAGGTCTGCCTGCTGCCGACTACCGACGGCGACCTCATCGCGGACGAGAAAACATGCCTTGAAAGCCCGCGTATGAAAAGCTATGACAAGTGCGTAAATATCCTCTGGGTGGGGGCTTCATCAGGTCTTAAACACGTAAATAATGTGGTGGGTGCGCTGGATAAGGCGGCTGAGAAAGTAAAGGCAGAAACGGGCAAGCCCGTCACGCTGACAGTTATCTGCAACCTGCCGCTGAAATACGATGCAAAACATCTTAAAATAAGGAATATCCGCTGGGCAAGAGACATCGTGCGCGATGAGATGCTAAAAGCACACATCGGCATCATGCCCCTGCTGAACATCAAGCGTTCGATGGGCAAGGGCGGTTTCAAACTGGTGCAGTATATGTCGGCAGGTCTGCCTGCCATAGCATCTGCCATCGGCTATAACGAAAATGTTGTGGCTGACGGCAAAACAGGTTATCTGATAGACGATACCGAAAATACCGACTGCTGGGCTGATGCAGTGCTTGAACTGGCTTCTGACCGCGCAAAGTGGGAGAAATTCAGCAGGGCATCGGCTGAAAAGTGGGAAGAGGATTTCTCATTTGAGAGAAATCTTGACTTCTGGCGAAAAAATCTGACAGAATAGGAAGTTAGTACAGATGAAACTGGTTTTTATTCACGACGGACCGCTTTTTTATGATAAAGACGGCAATTATTATGAGTTCGCTTACCATGAGCTTTATGAGAGATATTCCTATCTGGCTGATGAGATAACCTTTCTTATAAGGACAAAACCCGTTGAGGGCAAAACGTTCACACTTGTGCCGCCGCAGATAAAGGTCATAAGTGTGCCTAACTTCAAAAGCCCGAAAACTATACTGGTAAACAAGCCGAAAGCTGAGAAGATAGTCGAGAAATGCGTCAGGGAAAATGACTATTTCGTGCTGAGGACTCAAAGCTCTATCGCTCAGCTGGCAGTAAAATATATAAAGAAGTACAATAAGCCCTATATCGTCGAAAGTGTGGGCTGTTCATGGGACAGCTACTGGAATCACGGTCTGCTGGGCAAGGCTGTTGCGCCCTATATGTACTATAAGACCCGCAGTATAATCGCAGGGGCAAAGTACGTGTATTACGTGACAGGCAAATTTTTACAGCGCCGCTATCCCACAAAAGGCGTAACTGTGAGCTGTTCAAACGTTGTTATCGACAGACCCGCAAAAGCTACACTGGATAAGCGCCTTGCCGCGCTGGAAGGCTTCGATGCACACAAAAAGCTGGTGCTTGGCACTGCTGCCGCACTGGATACAAGATATAAAGGACAGGAGTATGTCATCAGGGCGATAAGACCGCTGACTGAGATGGGCTATGATGTCGAATACCGTCTGGCAGGCGGCTATAACGGCACAAAGCACGACTATTTCCTGCGTGACCTGGCAAAAGAGCTGGGAGTTTCTGACAGGGTAAAGTTCGTGGGCAACCTGTCAGCAGACAAAATGCCCGAATATTATGACTCGCTGGATATTTACGTCCAGCCCAGCAAGCAGGAAGGTCTGCCCCGCGCAGTGATAGAGGCGATGAGCAGGGGCTGTCCCGTCATAGGCACAAACATCGCGGGCATTCCCGAACTTATACCGAAAGTCTGCCTGTTCAGAAAGGGCAGTACCGATGAGGTGGTAAAAGCGGTCTGCCGTATGATGAAAGTCGATCTGAAAAGGCTGGCTAAGAGAAACTTTCTGAAGTCAGGTGAGTTCAGCAGAGAAAAGCTGATAAAGAAGCGCGAAGCGTTCTATGATATTTTTCTGGCTGAATACAAAAAATAACAGGGTGGTTTGATTTATGGGTTACGCCGCAGGGATAGTGCTGTATGAACCTGATATAAAAAGGCTGAAAGAGAATATCTCTGCCATCAGCCCGCAGGTAAAAGACCTGATACTGATAGACAACGGCTCAAAAAACAAAGCCGATATTGAAGCGCTGATGTCGGGATATGATAATATCACTTACGTGAGAAATGCGAAAAACTGCGGCATAGCAAAAGCACTCAGCCAGATCATCGGCAAGGCTGAAGAACTGGGCGCTGAATGGGTGCTCACACTGGATCAGGATACGGTTTGCAGACCCGACCTGATGGAAAGATATGACAGCCTTGCAAAGCGCGTAAAGCCCGATGTTGCTGTGATAACATCGAACTTTGAGGACAGGAACGTTAAAGTCTCCTCAGGCGTGACACGCGACTATGAAAAGGTGGATCTCTGCATAACTTCGGGTTCACTCAACAGGATAAGCTGTATCAAAGCCGTCGGCGGCTTCGACGAAAAGCTGTTTATAGATATGGTGGATTATGACATCTGCTTCGCACTGGTGCGCGGCGGGTATAAGATACTGCGAATGAATTACACGGGATTTCTCCATGAGGTCGGCAAAAGCACCACAAGGAGATTTTTCGGCAAAGACATAATAATATACAATCACTCGCCTCTGCGCAAGTATTACTGGGTGCGCAACAGCATTTACCTCAAGCGCAAGTATAAACTGGGCATTAAGGCTGATGTGAGGATAATCAAGCGAATGATACAGACACTGCTTTACGAAAAAGACAGATTCAATAAGCTGAAAAGCATGTGTAAAGGCGTGGCTGACGGATATAAATTATAAAATATGACTATCCCTTTGGCACACCACTGCAAAATACCTTTATCAATGAGGAAAAACTGAGTTGATGTTATCTTTCCCCCTCCGCAGGCGGTGGAAAGATAACCGCCAACTGTATTCAAATCCCGATATAACATCATTTATTTTGGTGTATCAGCGGGATAATCACATTATAAAATTATAATATGGATAAAATGGGGTGAAACATAATGGCTGCCTTGCTGACTGCTTGTGTGCTGAGCTATAACCATGAAAAATGGCTGAGAAAATGCCTTGAAAGTATCTGCACACAAAAAACTGACTTTGAGTTTACAGTGCTTGTCCATGAGGACTGCTCGACTGACGGCTCAAAAGCTGTCGTGGAGGAGTTTGAAAAAAAATATCCCGATAAGATACAGACCATATATCAGCAGGAAAATCAGTACAGCAAAGGCATAAATATAGTGCAGAAGTACGTGATACCCGCGATAAAGACCGAGTATTTCGCCATATGTGAGGGCGATGACTACTGGTGTGATGAAAATAAACTCCAAAAACAGGTGGATCACCTGAGAACACACCCCGAATGCAATATGTGTTTCCACAACGCAAAAGTAGTGGATACAGATGATAATTTCATAAAGTTTTTCTACCCGCGCAAAATGTGGAACGACAAGGCGCTGAACAAAGCGATGAACGATCCCGCGGGTGCGGATATAACAGTGCCCGAGCTGATAAAGCTGGATTTCACGCCGACTGCATCTACCGTCGGCAGGACGGAGAAAATGCGGAGACTTCTCGAATTTTCGACCTCTATGGATCTGGTGGTGCGGCTGGTGACTACCTATGACGGCAAGGCGCACTATTTCAATGAGGTAATGAGCGCTTACCGCACAAATAACCCGAATTCGGCATCAGGCTCGATAAAAACATCTGCCGAAAGGCTGAAAAAGAATTTCCTAGACAGGCATTCAAGCCTGCTGAGAGAGTTCGATAAATTTACAAAGGGTCAGTATCACAGCGATATTGAACACCAGATAAAACGTAAGGAACTTATATACTATCAGCATCTTGGCGACCTGAAAGCTATGAAGGCAACAGGGGTATACAATGAACTTATCATGTATGAGAGGGTAAAGTACGTGGTCAAGGATATGCTGCCTTTTATAATGAAGTTTAAGAAAAGGAAATGAATAGAAAAAGCCCGCACATCGCCATGAGGGACGGGCATAAATAAAGTCAGGTCAAAAGTATCACCCCGGAAGCACACGTCTGCGGGTGTATGATGCCGATCTGCATGACGGTCGGCAAAAATGAAAATTTCAATCTCTGCTGTCAGCTATACAGACAGCAGGTCATATATAAATAATAGGAGAGTTTTAATGAGTATCGGAGAAAGCACATTATTATACCTGTTTGTCTTTCTGCTTTCATGCTTTTTTACCTACTGTGCAGAAAAGAAATTTAAGTTACACAGTGACCGCGAAGCTGTCGTGCTGTCACTGATAGCGGTACTTATACCGTCGATACTGGCAGGCGTGCGTGATGACACCGTCGGCAAGGACGTGCTGCAATACGCGGTGCGTACTTTCAATTACGCCGAAATGTCGACCTCATTCACGCAGATGCAGGAACTGTCAAAAGAACCTGTCGGTTACGTTATACTGGCATACATCACATCACGATTATTCAATGATACGGGTTATTTCCTGTTTGCTTCACAGCTGATGGTAATAGGACCCGTATATTACGCGCTGTATAAGAACCGAAAACGCTTCCCCATGTGGCTTGGTATGTGTACATACCTTTTCGTGTTCTACAACAACTCGTTCAATATAATGAAACAGAGCGTTTCAGCGGCATTTATAGTGCTGTGTTACTGTTTTATAAAAGAGAAAAAGCTGATCAAAGCCGCAATATGCTTTGTCATAGCTATCTCTTTCCATTTTTCGGCTGTATTTGGTCTTTTGTTCATACTGCTGTCTAGCTTCGTTAAAAACAAGACGGATACTACCTCAAAGATCATCATGGCTACGGTATTCTTCCTGGTAATAATGAATTTGGAAGGTCTCAGTACTTTCCTGATAGAGAATTCCTTCCTGCCTGAAAAATACACGCGAAACATCTATGCCGTGTTTGACCTTGATGCTGATGTTTACCTGCGTATCGTCGGCTTCAATGCACACGTTTTTATGGACTGGATATTCAGGGTGCTGTTGGTGGTGCTGCCGATACTGGGCTTTAGCAGGGTCAACAAAAAAGTCGATGAGAACGTTAAGATACTGACTGTTATCGGTCTTATTTTCTACACCTACGTGCTGTTCGCTTTCAGGACGGTCTACGGCGGAAGGATCTCGATGTACTGCGACTTCTTCCTGATACTTCTGGTGCCCCGCGTACAGAAGGTATTCACGCGCAGATCATTCGCTGAAAGAACGGCTGCCAATGCCGTCATCGTCAGCTTTATGGGCATATACTGGTACTTGTGGGTAATGGTCTCGGGCTGGTCTGCATCAAACTACTTTAAATTCAGGTTTTAAAGCCAAGCCCCGTCGCCTTTCGATGTCGTAAAGGCGAGAAGTGAGGAGTGTTGATTTGAATACAAATACACAGACCGAAAATTCGGTAGTTATAAAGTCACTGGCGTTCAAGTTTCTTGAACGTGCAGGATACCAGGGCATAGCTTTCGTGGTGCAGCTGGTGCTGGCGCGTCTGCTTGACCCTACTGACTACGGCATGCTGACACTGCTGACCATATTTATCAGCATATCGCAGGTTTTCGTGCAGAGTGGTCTCAACACCGCGCTGATACAGCGCAAGGACGTTACCGAGAACGACTATTCGTCGATATTCTATGTGAGCCTTTTCATATCGGTGGTGCTGTACATAGTACTGTTTTTCGCCGCCCCTTTCATCGCGGCATTCTATAACACTCCGCCTCTGACACCCATACTGAGGGTGCTGGCACTGGTGCTGATACCGGGTGCTTTCAACTCGATACAGAATGCAAAAGTCGCAAGAGAGATGCGCTTTAAGGAACTGATGTTATGTACCATCGGCGCAGTTATCATCTCAGGTACGGTGGGCATCATCATGGCGCTTAACGGCTTGGGCGTGTGGGCGCTGGTAGGTCAGCAGCTTTCAAGCCGCGTGGCGATATGCATACTGCTGATGCTGATAGTCAAGTGGAGACCCAAGCGGGTGCTTGAATGGAAAAGAGTAAGACTGCTTTTCGGGTTCGGCTGGAAACTTATGACATCGGCACTGATAGATACCATCTTCCGTGAACTGCAAAGCCTGGTCATCGGCAAAAAATACAATACGGGAATGCTGGGCTATTATAACAGAGGCAAACAGTTCCCCGATATAATCATAAACAATGTAAACGGCGCTATACAAAGCGTCATGCTGCCTGCGCTCTCAAAGCACAACGGCGACAACGCAAAGGTCAAAAGCATGATGAGGCGTTCGATAGTTACCAGTTCTTTCCTGATATTCCCGATATGTATGGGACTGGCAGTTATAGCATCGCCAATGGTGCATCTGGTGCTGACCGACAAGTGGATGCCCTGCGTGCCGTATTTGCAGGCTTACTGCTTCGTGTACGCATTCTGGCCCATACATACGGCAAATCTTCAGGCGCTGAATGCGCAGGGCAGGAGCGGCATTTTCCTTATACTGGAACTTATCAAAAAAACCTACGGACTGATAATACTGCTGATAACAGTGTTCTATTTCAACACGCCGCTGGCGATAGTGCTGGGTCAGTGTGTTACCACACTGCTTTCATGCTTCGTAAACGCATCGCCCAACAGGAAACTGCTGAGTTACGGCTATAAAGAACAGATGATGGATATACTGCCGTCGCTGGGCATAGCTGTTATAATGGGCGCAGTCGTGTATTCGATAAATTTCCTGAAACTGAGCGATGTGCAGACACTGCTGATACAGCTTCCGCTGGGCGTGGCGGTATATGCGGGTCTGGCGAAACTTTTCAAGCTGGAATGCTTTGAATATATCCTGAACATGGGAAAAAAGGTTCTGAAAAGAGGAAGATGAGATTGAAAAAAATTCTGATGCTGGGCGGTTCGGCACAGCAGATAATTGCAATAGAAACGGCAAAGCGTCTGGGCTATTACACGGTGGTGTGCGATTACCTCCCCGATAATCCGGGACAGTATGTCTGCGACAAATTCTACCTTGTAAGCACCACCGACAAAGAGGCTGTGCTTGAGGTCGCAAAAGCTGAAAATATCGACGGTGTCATAGCTTATGCATCCGACCCCGCCGCACCTACGGCGGCTTATGTCGCACAAACGCTGGGTCTGCCGACAAATCCTTACACGGCTGTGGATATTCTGTGCAATAAGGATAAGTTCAGGACTTTTCTGGCAGAAAACGGCTTTGAATGTCCCACAGCAAAGGGATATACCGACAAGGCGGCGGCGCTTGCCGACAGTGCGGCATTTGATTACCCCATAATTATGAAGCCCGTCGATTCATCGGGCAGCAAGGGCGTTACCATACTGCAAAGCGCCGATGGCATCGAACAGGCTATCGACCTGGCATTTTCATTTTCAAGGTGCGGTGAGATCATCGCTGAACGCTTTATAGAAAAGAAACACCCCTATCTCATCGGCGGCGATATTTTCGTTTATGACGGAAAAGTGGCTGTCTGGGGACTGATGAACTGTTTTCGCGAGAATGCGGATTTTCCCCTTGTACCCTCAGGCAAAATGTACCCTGTACTGCTGGACGCTGATGACCTCGAAAAGGTAAAGGCTGTATTGCAGGATATGGTCACTAAGCTGGGCATAGTCAGCGGCGCTATGAATGTTGAACTGGTCATAGACAAAAGCGGCAAAGTGTACCCGATAGACGTGGGACCGAGAGCAGGCGGCAACATGATACCCATTCAGCTCAGCTGTATCTTTGGCATTGATATTGTCGAAATGTCGGTAAAATGCGCTATGGGCGAACCGCTGGTGATAAAGCCCGAGCTGAAGCTCCCTTACTGCGCTACTTATGTACTGCATTCCGACAGCGACGGCATATTCGAGGACATCGAGTTTTCCAAAACGCTTGAAAAGCATATCTTCAAAAAATGCATCTACAACAAGCAGGGCGACAGGATAGAACATTTCGACAACGCGGCTAAGGCGATGGGCATAATATTCCTGAGTTTTGACAGCGAACAGGAAATGTACGAAATAATGAACAGCATGAAAAAGCACATCAGGGTGGTTTTGAAGTAAATGAAAGAGATAGGCGGATATATCGAATTTGAGAGCTATCACGGCACGCTTTTCCACGAGGGCGCGTTAAGGCTGAACTGCGGCAGGAACTGCCTTGCTTACCTTATCGAAGCCTGCGGCATAAAGCGGATAAAACTGCCGTATTTTCTGTGCAGTTCGGTGAAGGATGTCTGCGCGAGATACGGGGTCGATACAACATTCTACCACATCGACTCGGCTTTCAGACCCGTCGGTGATCTTGCACTTGCCGACGATGAATGGCTGTATATCGTAAACTACTACGGTCAGCTGACAAATGATGAAGCCGCCGCTTACAAACAGAAGTTCGGGCGGGTGATATTTGACAACGCACAAAGCTATTTTCTCCCCCCTGTCAAAAATGTTGACACGATATATACCTGCCGCAAGTTTTTCGGTGTGCCCGACGGTGCATTTCTCTATACCGACAAAAGGCTTGACGTTGAACTGCCCGCAGATGAATCCTTCGAGCGCATACATTACATAATGGGCAGATATGAAAGAAATGCGGGCGAGTTTTATAAAGAGTCTGCCGATAACAATAAGTTTTTCGCGGGTGAACCGATAAAGCGCATGTCAAAGCTGACAAAAGACCTGCTGAGGTCTTTTGATTACGAGCGCATCATCGCCCGCAGGACGGAGAATTTCACATACCTGCATGACAGGCTGGGCGGCATAAATAAACTGACGCTGACAGTGCCTGAGGGGGCTTTCATGTACCCGCTGTACCTTGAAAACGGCGCTGAGGTCAAAAAGGCGCTGTGTGAGGCTAAGATATTCGTGCCCACACTCTGGGGAGATGTGTTTGAATGCTGTGACGAAAACAGCCTTGAATACGACTATGCGAAAAATATAGTCCCCCTGCCCATTGACCAGAGATATGACATTGAAGATATGGGGTATATACTGACAAAACTTAAAGAAGAAGGAGTTCTGTAATGGAGCTTAAAGGTAAAAAACTGCTGATACTCGGCGCGACTGCCACCGAGACAGAGATAGTTAACGAAGCAAAAAAGCTGGGCGTGTACACCATAGTCACCGATAACCACACCGACTGGTCACTTGCACCCGCAAAGTATGCGGCTGATGAAGCCTTTGACATAAGCTGGTCCGATATGGACGCGCTGGAAAAGATATGCAGAGACAGAAATGTGGACGGCTGCCTTGCAGGTTACAGCGAGAGGCGTGTCGAATGCCTGACGGCGCTCTGCAAAAGAATGGGCTTTCACTGCTACACAGAAGGTGCCGATCTGGGAGTGATATTCAGCAAGGATAAATTCCGCGAGGCATGCGTAAATGCAGGCATACCTGCAACTGCCGCATACAGCATCGACGATGAAGATATTGTTTTCCCCGTGATAGTCAAGCCCGTTGACAATGCGGGAAGCAGAGGTGTATCCGTCTGCAAGGACCGCGATGAACTGAACAGGGCATACGAAGCCGCCTGCAATAGTTCCGTAAGCGGCAGAGCGATCATCGAGGAATTCCTCGATGGCGACGATCCGAGATATGAACCTGTCTTTTTCTATACCATACACAACGGCACAGCAACACTTTCAAACTCGCTTGACAGGATAATGGTAGATTTCGGCTTCGGCGGCGGCATGATAAAACAGGCTGTCGGGAATGTCTACCCCTCCAAATATCTTGAGGGCTTTATGGAAAAGCAGGACAGACAGTTCAGAGAAGTTTTCCGCTCACTGGGCATGCAGAACGGCTGTGCGCTGATGCAGGGCAAGATGAAAAACGGCAGTTTCGTCTGCGTGGATCTCGGTTTCAGGCTCGAAGGCTCGCTTTCCTTCCATTATTCAGACTTCATCAACGGCATGAACGTTGTGCAGATGATGATACGCCACGCGCTGACAGGTACGATGGGCGATGACGCTCTTATCAATGAAAAAGACGTTCCGCGCCTTGCAAAACACGGCGTTACGATAACACTGCTCGCCACAAAGGGCACTGTCACAAGCATCAGCGGGCTGGACGAGATAAGCCGCGAGAAATGCGTCATCTACGTTTCACAAAAAATGCGCGAGGGTACTGTTTGTACACGGCTTGCGGATTATTCGCAGGTGTTCGGGCGCATCTACCTTTGCTCGGACGACAGGCAGGAGCTTATCCGCACGATAGATAAAATTTACAGCACCGTAAAAGTCCTTGACGAAAACGGTAAAAATATGCTGATAGGGAGATACGATGCAAATGAACTCAAATGACAAGAACTATACGGGCATGATAGATAAATTCGTGACAGGCAAGATACTGGTGACACGTTCATCAATGCCCGATTATGAGGAATACTGCGAAGAGATAAAGGACATCTGGGACACCCGCTGGCTGACCAACATGGGTCCCAAGCACAAAAAATTTCAGGAAGAACTGAAAAGCTATCTGGGCGTTGAGAAGATAGACCTGCTGACCAACGGTCACATGGCGCTGGAACTTACCATGCAGGCACTTGGGCTGACAGGTGAGGTCATAACCACGCCTTTCACGTTCGCTTCCACCACCCACGCAATCGTCAGGAATGGGCTGACACCTGTTTTCTGCGATATTGACCCCGATGACTTCACCATAGATGTGACAAAGCTGGAGTCGCTGATAACCGACAAGACTTCCGCCATAGTGCCTGTGCATGTTTACGGCAACGTGTGCAATATCGAAGAGATACAGCGCATAGCTGACAAGTACGGTCTGAAAGTCATATACGATGCGGCACACACTTTCGGCGAGAGCTACAAGGGGCAGGGAATAGGCTCTTTCGGCGATGTTTCCTGCTTCAGCTTCCACGCAACAAAGGTGTTCAACACAATTGAGGGCGGCGCGGTGTGCTTTAAGGATCAGGCTTTCGGCGACAAGATATACAACCTGAAAAACTTCGGCATACACGGTCCCGAAATAGTCGAGTCGGTGGGCGCTAATGCCAAGATGAACGAATTCTGCGCGGCTATGGGACTTTGCAACCTGCGCCACGTAGATGAAGAGATAGCAAAGCGCAGGGCAGTTGTCGAGCGTTATCACGAAAGACTCGATAATATCGAGGGCGTAAGACTAAACAAGACGGGCAAAGATGTCAAGCCCAATTACGCTTATCTGCCCGCTGTATTTGATGCTGAAAAGTTCGGCTGCGGCCGCGATGAAGTCTTTGACGAACTGGCAGTTCACAACATCTTCGCGAGAAAGTATTTCTACCCGCTGACCAACACTTTCGAGTGCTTTGCAGGCAAGTACGATGCCGCTGAAACTCCTGTGGCGCTGGATATAAGCAGGAGAGTGCTGACACTGCCCCTCTATGCAGACCTCACCGCAGAACAGGTGGATATTATCTGCGATATTATCATCTCCTGCAAGAAATAGGAAATGTTCACAGGCTGATGCCCCGCACGGGTGTCAGCCTTTTTGTATAATTTTCCATTCGGTCAAAAAAGCCCTTGACAGAATGGCATTGTACATTATATAATATGAATATCCGCTTTGCCGCGGAGAAACGGATCATAAAACGGAGGATATAAAAATGGATATAAAAATACCCGCAGGCAAAAAACTGATAACTGCCGATGACAAGATGTCATACATGGGCAGGATAGACTTTTCGGACAGGACTGCCCCCGCGTTCGTGTGGGCGGGCTCAAATGTGCGCATGCGCTTCACGGGAACTTCCGTGAGCGCGGCTTTGTTCAACAAGCGCTTTTTCAATAAGATGTCGCTGGGCTTCCTGATAGACGGCAAAGAGGGCAGGGCTGACTTCGGCACTGCCGATGAATGGGAGAAAGAGTATATCGTCCCGCTGGCTGAGGGTCTGGAAGACGGCGAACATGAGATAATACTCTTCAAACGTCAGGACGCTTCACATTACTTCAAATTCTTCGGTTTTGTCATTGACGAGGGCGGTGAGGTGCTTGACGCGCCGAAACTCCCGACACGCAAGATAGAGTGCTTCGGCGACTCGGTGTCGGCGGGCGCAGTGGTTGAAGCTATGGACTGCGTGGGCAGCAGCGACCCCGAAAACACTGAGGGCATATACGACAACGCATGGCACAGCTATGCCGCCATAACCGCAAGAAATCTGGGCGCACAGCTGAACGATACCGCACAGGGAGGTATCGCCATATTCGATAATACAGGCTGGTATCATGCCCCGAACTTCATCGGCATGGAAACTGCCTATAACAAGCTGTTCTATTTCCCCGATGGCGAAAAGGGCTATACCGACTGGGACTTCTCGGCGTACATACCCGATGTGGTAATCTTCGCAGTGGGACAGAACGACCAGCACAACGAAGCTGACGGCGACCCCGATATAAACGACCCCGCTTTCCGCACACGCTGGAAAGAGCGTTACAAGGACATCATAAAAGACCTTATGGCAAAGTACCCCCGCGCAGACTTCGTGCTGACGCTGACAGTCCTCAACCATGACCCCGAATGGGATAAGGCGATAGACGAGATAGCAAATGAACTCGCCGATGAGAGGGTAAGCCACTTCACATTCAAGCGAAGCGGCAGGGCTACACCGGGTCACCCGAGACTCAGCGAACAGTACGAAATGGCGACCGAACTGACAGCATATCTTTCAAGCAAAGGCGACAAGCTCTGGAAATAAGGAAGGCGATACTATGAGACCCATATTTTTGTGCGGCTTTATGGGCTGCGGTAAAAGCACAGTCGGCAGGATAGCCGCAAAAAGGCTGAAATGTCAGTGCATAGACCTCGATGACTACATAGAGGAACAGGAGGGCATGTCCATACCCGAAATATTTGAGAAAAAAGGCGAGCCGTACTTCCGCGAAAAGGAAACGCAGGCGCTGGCGGCTTTCAGGGATATAGGCGGCATCGTGGCAACAGGCGGCGGCGCTCTGCTTTCCGACCTGAACGGCGAAACTGCAAAAAATGCAGGCATGGTGGTGTTCATCGACACCGATTTCAACACCTGCTATGACAGGATAAAGGACGACCCTCACCGCCCCATAGCGGCAAGTTCCACCCGCGAACAGCTTAAAGCAAGGTTCGATGACAGACACCCGAAATATCAGGCGCATTCACACTTCACCATAGCGGGCGGCTACCCGCCGCTGGTAATAGCCGTAAAGATAGAACGGCTGTACAAGAAGTTCATAAGAGAAACAAAAGATACGGAGGAACAGCATTGAACAATAACGAAAACGTCCCGAACATGCAGGGTATGCAGAATATGCCGAACAGTACGGTGATAGGCGAGTCAAAGCCGAAATTTTCGGGCGGCGCAGTTGCGATGTGGATGATAGCGGCGGTCTTTCTCATACCGATCATAATGGCTGTCGTCTATCTGGACGGTATAGCTGAGGTGATATTTTTCCTGTTCGTGGCATCATTCCCCGCCATAGCAGGGTTTGCAGTGCAGATAGACTTTAAAAATAAGGCGCGTAATACTATACTGGTATCTGAGGAAAACTGCATCATCTACGGTGCCAAGCCCGCAAAGCGCAGCGCCCCTCCCGTGCCCACCGAACTTCCCTACGAAGCCATAATGAACATCAGGGTAAAGCCGAACGTGTTCAGCAGTCTCAACGGCGATACTGTCGAACTTTACCTGCCCAACACCATGCTGACATTCCCCCACATCACCAACGCCCCGCAGATAGTCATGGCTATCAAAAACAGAGTAGAGGCAATAAAAGGTCCCATGCCGATATACGGCTACGGCGTGATGCCCCCACAGTTTGCACAGCCCGCTTACGGACAGCCGCCATACGGTCAGCCAGCTTACGGACAGCCGCAATATGGTCAGCCTGCTTACGGACAGCCGCAATATGCTCAGCCCGCTTACGGACAGCCGCAATACGGTCAGCCTGCTTACGGACAGCCGCAATATGCTCAGCCGAATTACGGACATGCGCAGTACGGTCAGCCGCAGTTTACAGCTTATGCACCTGTCCCGCCCGAACAGCAGTACCCCATGCAGAACGTATACCCGCAGGCTGAGGGGCAGCAGAATACCGAAAACAAGCCGCAGGTCAGCCTGACCAAAAACGGCGGAGAGGACTTCTATGGATAAAAGACTGCTGACATGCGCCGCGCTGTGCAAAGGCAGGCGCATAGCCGATATTGGCACAGATCACGGTTATCTGCCATGCTATATGGCGGCTGAAGGTCTGTGCGACAGCGCACTCGCCTGCGATACCGCTCCCCTCCCGCTGGAAAGCGCCAAAGCGCATATCGCCGAGAACCACCTTGAAAACAAAGTCACAGCCATACTTTCGGACGGGCTGGAGAAAGTCCCGCGCGAGGGGCTGACAGACATCGTCATAGCGGGCATGGGCGGCGAACTCATCTCAGCCATACTGGAAAAATGCGGCTGGCTGAAAAGCGCCGAACCTCCCATAAACCTTGTGTTACAGCCCATGACAAAATGGGATACTCTGCGCCGCTGGCTGTATGAGAACAGCTTCCTTGTGACCGAAGAACGCGCCTGCCAAAGCGGACGCTTTGTCTATTCAGTTATGCAGGCGCATTATACGGGCGAAACACCGCCTTATCCCTGTGACCTGAGATACCTCTACTGCGGCATGGTAACAGCAGAGACCGATGACGGCAGAGAATATCTTCTGCGGCAGTCAACGCGGCTTTCCGCCGCCGCCAAAGGCAAAGAAGCATCGGGCGACATCAAGACCGCCCTCGATATGCGCACACTGGCTGGGAGTTTAATTCATAATTCATAATTCATAATTCATAATTATTGACATGCATCAGAGAATGCCGTTTCAGCGAATTTTACCGCCAGCAAAGCAAGAACGCAAAGCTGTGTGCAAGTCAAAGCGGTCGGTCATCGCTCCCAAGAATGTCAATAGATCAAGGCGCAAAATTAGGTTGCATCATGCCGACAATTCACAGATCATCGGGCGTGGACGAAATTTTTCGTTCACGCTCTTTCTTTGTACAGAAAAACGAATTGCCCGCTCCATATTCTCACGACAGCTTTGCTGTTCCCACTTGCAGAGCGGGTGCTTGCCCCCGCCGTTCGCCCGCCCAAAAAGTCTGCCAACCATGTCGATCTATCGCAAAACAGCAATAAACTTGTCTTAAAAGTCCATCAACAAAGCTGTTTTGTGAAAATTGCATAGAAATGGCATATAAACATTGTAGAATATTTTTCGGTGTAAATTGGGCTTAAAGTATGGTAATTTTGGGTGAAATCTGTTATAATATATTTACGACCGTGATTGTCGGCGCAAGGCTGTGCAATAAGACGGGAATTCAAAATAATTTATGGAGGTAGATAACCTATGGCAACAAAGTATTGCTATCTCTTCTCTGAGGGTAATGCCAACATGAGAGAGCTGCTCGGCGGTAAGGGCGCTAACCTGGCTGAGATGACCAACATCGGTCTTCCTGTTCCCCAGGGCTTCACTATCACTACTGAGGCTTGCACACAGTATTATGAGGACGGCGGTATCTCTGAGGAGATCCAGAAGGAGATCAATGAGTATATCGTTAAGATGGAGGGTATCACCGGCAAGAAGTTCGGCGACAAGGAAAATCCTCTGCTCGTTTCCGTTCGTTCGGGCGCAAGAGCTTCGATGCCAGGTATGATGGATACTATCCTCAATCTGGGTCTGAACGAAACTGTTGTTAACACCATCGCTGAGAAGTCCAATAACCCCAGATGGGCTTGGGACTGTTACAGAAGATTTATCCAGATGTATTCTGACGTTGTTATGGAGGTCGGCAAGAAGTACTTTGAAGAGCTGATCGACAAGATGAAGGAAGAGAGGGGCGTAACTCAGGACGTTGAGCTGACTGCTGATGACCTGAAGGTACTGGCTGGTCAGTTCAAGGCTGAATACAAGTCTAAGATCGGCGTTGACTTCCCTGACGATCCTAAGGAGCAGCTGATGGGCGCTATCAAGGCTGTATTCCGTTCTTGGGATAACCCCAGAGCTAACGTTTACAGACGTGACAACGATATTCCTTTCAGCTGGGGTACTGCTGTTAACGTACAGTCTATGGCATTCGGCAACATGGGTGATGACTGCGGTACAGGCGTTGCCTTCACAAGAGATCCCGCTACCGGCGAGAAGAAGCTGATGGGCGAGTTCCTGACCAATGCACAGGGCGAGGACGTTGTTGCAGGCGTTCGTACTCCTATGCCTATCCAGCAGATGGCTGAGACCTTCCCTGAGGCTTTCGCTCAGTTCAAGGAAGTTTGCCAGACTCTGGAGAACCACTATCACGACATGCAGGATATGGAGTTCACTGTTGAGAACAAGAAGCTCTACATGCTGCAGACCAGAAACGGTAAGAGAACTGCTCAGGCTGCTCTGAAGATCGCTTGCGACCTCGTTGATGAGGGCATGAAGACCGAGCAGGAAGCAGTTGCAATGATCGACCCAAGAAACCTCGACACTCTGCTGCACCCTCAGTTCGACGCTAAGGCACTGAAGGCTGCTGAGCCTGTTGGCAAGGGTCTGGGCGCTTCTCCCGGAGCTGCTTGCGGTAAGATCGTATTCACTGCTGACGACGCTGTTGAGTGGGCTGAAAAGGGTGAGAAGGTAGTTCTGGTAAGACTGGAAACTTCTCCTGAGGACATCACAGGCATGAAGGCTGCTCAGGGTATCCTGACTGTTCGCGGCGGTATGACCTCTCACGCTGCCGTTGTTGCTAGAGGTATGGGCGAGTGCTGCGTATCGGGCTGCGGCGACATCAAGATGGACGAAGCTAACAAGAAGTTCGAGCTGGGCGGCAAGACCTTCGTTGAAGGCGACTACATCTCCATCGACGGTACAACAGGTAACATCTATGATGGTATCATTCCTACCGTTGACGCTCAGATCGCAGGCGAATTCGGCAGGATCATGGCTTGGGCTGACAAGTACAGAACTCTGAAGGTAAGAACTAACGCTGATACTCCTGCTGATGCTAAGAAGGCTAGAGAGCTGGGCGCTGAAGGTATCGGTCTGTGCCGTACCGAGCACATGTTCTTCGAGGCTGACAGAATAGCTGCATTCAGAGAGATGATCTGCGCTGACACCGTTGAAGAGAGAGAAGCTGCTCTGGCTAAGATCGAGCCTATGCAGCAGGCTGACTTTGAGGCTCTGTATGAGGCTCTGGAAGGCTGCCCTGTTACTATCAGATTCCTGGATCCTCCTCTCCACGAGTTCGTTCCTACTGAGGAAGCTGACATCAAGGCTCTGGCTGATGCTCAGGGCAAGTCCGTTGAGGACATCAAGGCTCTGATCGCTGGTCTGCACGAGTTCAACCCAATGATGGGTCACCGTGGCTGCCGTCTGGCTGTAACTTATCCCGAGATCGCTAAGATGCAGACTGCTGCTGTTATCAAGGCTGCTATCAACGTTCAGAAGAAGCACTCTGACTGGAACGTTAAGCCTGAGATAATGATCCCTCTGGTTGGCGACGTTAAGGAGCTGAAGTACGTTAAGAAAGTAGTAGTTGAGACTGCTGACGCTGTTATCGCTGAGGCTGGTTCCGATCTGAAGTATGAAGTTGGTACTATGATCGAGATCCCAAGAGCTGCTCTGACTGCTGATGAGATCGCTGCAAACGCTGACTTCTTCTGCTTCGGTACTAACGACCTGACTCAGATGACCTACGGCTTCTCCAGAGATGACGCAGGCAAGTTCCTGGGCGCTTACTACGACAAGAAGATCTTCGAGAACGATCCTTTCGCAAAGCTGGATCAGGTCGGTGTTGGCAAGCTGATGGAAATGGCTATCAAGCTGGGCAAGCCTGTTAATCCTAATCTCCACTGCGGTATCTGCGGTGAGCATGGCGGCGATCCTACATCCGTAGAGTTCTGCCACAAGATTGGTCTGGATTACGTTTCTTGCTCGCCTTTCAGAGTGCCGATCGCAAGACTGGCTGCTGCTCAGGCTGCAATCAAGGACAAGAAGTAATTCACGACTATCTAAAAATCGGCGATCATACGCTGTTTCAGGGCGATGCGGAGATGTACTTCAAAGCTAAGTCCGAGAAGCGTGAATTCCATAATTGGCGTGACATCCGTGTAAACGTGTATGTCTGAGCCGATAGAATAGTTAATAATAAGGCTCTCACAGTTTCGGCTGTGAGAGCTTTTTTGTGGCTTGAAATATTGGCGTTTTATGTAAATGTGCGTTTTAGTTGACGGTTTTTTACGTAAAATGCGTTTTTACTTGACTTTTTCACTACCATGTAGTATAATTATCATAAACCTGCGTATTATACTGTTATACAGCAAAAGTAAATCTGCGTATTATCCTATTTGACACGATGAATAAACCTGCGTATTATCCCAAGAGGTGTTGTTATGATACTGAAACGAAAGATGTATGACAAGCTTCTAACTCTGAAAACCGAGCTGAGTGGCAAGAAAGCCTTTCTTATCGAAGGGGCAAGACGTATCGGAAAATCAACGATATGCGAAGAATTCGGTAAGAATGAATATAAGAGCTATATCCTGATCGACTTTGCCAAGTGTCCCGATGAAGTTAAGGAATATTTTGTAAAGCACATGAACGACCTCGATACGTTCTTCATGCTGCTTTCCACATATTACGGCGTTAAACTGTATGAGCGTGAGTCGCTTATCATCTTTGACGAGGTTCAGATGTACCCAAAGGCAAGGGAGTGTATCAAGTACCTTGTTGCTGACGGCAGATACGACTATATCGAAACAGGCTCGCTCATTTCTATCAAGGAGAACGTCAAGGATATCGTCATTCCCTCAGAGGAACGTCACCTGAGTATGTATCCGCTGGATTTTGAAGAATTCTGTGATGCATTGGGCGAGGAACAGATATGCAGTTATATTCGTAAGTGCTTTGCCGATAGAGTTCCCCTTGAAAATGAACTTCACCACAAGGCGATGCTCCTGTTCAAGCAGTATATGCTTGTGGGCGGTATGCCTCAGAGTGTTATCGCTTTCCTTGAAAGTCGCAAGGACTTTGATAAAGCCGATATTGAAAAGCGTGATATCCTTGCACTTTACCGTAGCGATATCATGAAGATTGACAGCAAATACAGGAGCAAAGTCCTCACAATATTCGATCAGATACCGGGGCTGCTCTCTCAACATGAAAAGCGTGTGGTGTTCAGCGATGTAGCTGCCAAAAGCACGGCGGATCAATATGAGGACACTTTTTTCTGGCTTTCTGATTCGATGATATCCAACGAGTGTTTCCTGTGCAATGACCCGAATGTGGGACTGTCGATCAATGAGAACAGAGCTTATGTAAAGTGCTATCTCGGCGACACGGGACTGCTCGTAAGCCATGCCTTTGATGAGAATGAACTGCTTGAAGATGAGGTCTACAAGCAGATACTCGGTGACAAACTGAACATGAACGAGGGTATGCTCTATGAGAATGCTATCGCTCAGATGCTGACGGCTAACGGTCACAAGCTGTACTTCTATACGCAGTACAACGCCGAGAAGCACCGCAACGATATCGAGATCGACTTCCTGATATCCAATAACAGCAAGCTTAAATACAAGATGTTCCCGATCGAAGTCAAGTCGGGGAAGAAGTATTCTATCGAGTCTCTCAAACGCTTCAAGGAGAAGTACAAGGCGAGGATCGGAGAGTGCTATGTGATACACCCACGCAATCTCAGTTTCAAAGAGGACATTGTTTGCATACCGCCTTATATGACGATTTGTTTATAACAAAAACACCGCCGTTCAGGTACGTACCTGAGCGGCGGTTAATGATTATTGTTTGTTGAACGAAGAATTGTTGAGAATATACTATTTTACGTTTGTAACCTAAAAAAACGTTACAAACGTAAAATAAGCTGTTTTTGATTGTTATTCAGTTAGATTTGAATATATTAATGATTGTTTAATTGGTATATTTATACTATAACAGCCTTGATTGAAAAACTTAGTAAAAAACTCGCCTAAGTTTATAATGAGAACACAAAAATATAACTGAAATCATGCAAATCTCTTGATTTTTTGTCGAAAATGTGGTATTATTAAAGGTGTAACTATGTGCAAGTAGACTAATTCTCGTTGTAGTTTACGTTGTTTCGTTTTAGAAATTATAATTGATATTAACTTATGATATATAGTAATCTATTTGGCTTTAAAAGGGAGGGATATTATGTGGTGTAGAAACTGTAATCACGAAACAAATGGGGCAAAGTGTGAATTGTGTGGAAATGAAACAGAACCTGTAATCCCTACCGAGGTGTTTTGGTGCGACCATTGCAACATACCTATTATTAAAGAAGTTAACGATAGTAAGACAAAAAAATGCCCATTATGTCAAAGTGATTTAAACTATCTTTCAGCAGATATTCGTCCTGTTTTTCCAGAAGAAAGACTTCTTGTTGAAATATTATTGGATGAACCAATGAAATACCACGATCAATCTGTGTGGGCAAATAATAACCGCTATTATTTTAACGGCAAATCTAAAGTGATAACTACAAAGTATTATAAAAAGTATGATCCTGAGTATATTATTTCTGAACTAGAAAAATATAAAAAATTAAACACATATGAGTATTTCGACTGCTTTATTTCGGATTTTACTAAAGCAAATGCTCAAAGGAACTACTATATAATAGATGAAGCACATAGATTCATTCGTGAAGAAGCTTCTCACTACCCTACTGAAAGTGTAGTTGTTTCTTTTTCAGGCGGTAAGGATTCAACTGTAACAGCTGATCTTGCTGTCAAAGCTCTTAGTGAGCCAAGTTTAGTACATATTTTCGGCAATACAACGCTTGAATTTCCGACAACACTTGATTATGCTGAAAGATTTAGGGCAGATAATCCCAAAACTATTTTCAGAATTGCTTTAAATCGTGAACAGGGATAACAGACCTATATGGACTGGGTATTGATTTCAAAAAAATAGCCATACGGCTTTTAGCGGTATATTGCGGATTTCGGGATATTTGCCCCTGCTTTAAGCAAGGGCATTCGTTTTATCCCTAAGCGGTTTGTCGATCAGCTTGTAGTAAATGTGAATGTCACGTTGAGTTTTCATATCCACATACTTGTCGATGGTCACATACTCGATAAGTTCCAGACACATCTGTCTTGTAAGCTCCTCCGCACCTGCATAGCTTTTCAGACGGCGGATAAACTCGTCAACA
>NZ_CACWPP010000021.1 GCF_902762735.1 uncultured Ruminococcus sp. | reverse complement strand
AAACAGCGGCTATACAGAACTTAAGGTTCTTGGCGTGTGGCGCTCAATTATCCTTTTGTTTACCGCATTTTTAGTTGGTGTGCTAAAGGGATAGTCATAAAAAAGAATAACGGAGCGTTCTGCCTGAACGCTCCGTCTTTTTAGTATGTTTTAGCGGCAAGTCTGCGGCTGAACTCATTGGAGACGAGCGGCTTGTCGTAGAAATAGCCCTGTATCCTGTGGCAGTTCATATTTGTGAGATTATTTCGCTGGTCGTCAGTCTCAACGCCCTCAGCGACTATCTCAACGCCAAGATCCTCAGCCATATTGATGATGTGCCTGAGAATGACATTTTCGCGCTTGCGGTGATCTTCCGTGACCTCTGCGATAAACGCCTTGTCGATCTTTAATACATCTACCGAGATCGTTTGCAGCATAAGCAGCGAAGAATAGCCGATGCCGAAGTCGTCGATTGCAACGGTAAAGCCGTTTTTATGCAGACCCGCAACGTATGAGAGCAGCTGATGTATCTCATTGACATCGACAGTTTCGGTCATTTCGATCTCTATCATCGAATGGTCTATATCATATCTGTCCACTATCTCAGTGATACGCCTTACAAGTTCATCATCGCCAAGATGGTCATTTGAGAAGTTTACCGAGATCTTGACCGGCTTCAGTCCGCTGTCGAGCCATTTGCGCATGTCCATGCAGGTGTGTTCAAGCACATAGAAATCCAGCTCTGCGATAAGATGTTCTTTCTCAAATATCTCCACAAACTCACCTGGATATATAACTCTGCCGTCATTGTTCCAGCGGACAAGTGCCTCAGCACCGTAAAGTGTGTTGTTCTTTGTAAAGACCTTCGGCTGGTAGACCACGAAGAATTCCTGCTTGTCGATGCCTGTCCTGAATTTCTGGCAGAATTCTCTGTACTCTATGACCTTATGCTCAACGTCCTTGTTATAGAAAACAACATTCTGTCTTGCGTAGTTTTTGGCATAATTTATGCTGTTTGAAAGATAGCTCATTATCTTATCGAACGGCTTGTCAGGGTGAGTTACAAGATAGATACCTGCCCTTGCAGCCAGCGTAAACTTTACAGTCGATGAATTTACCCTTATTTTCAGCGCTATGCCGTCTACCAGTTTTGTTATCTTGTCGATGTTCTCTTTTTTGAAGACGATAACAAAATTATCGCCGCCGGGTCTGGCAATAAGCTCATCCTTTGCAAGCTGTTCTTTCAGTTTCGCGGCATACATTTTCATGACTTTGGTGCCTGCCCTGAAACCGACTTTTTTATTGACATAGTTGAAACCTACTACATTTAGAAATGCAAAACCATACTCAGTAGACTTGCCCCGCCTTATGAGCTGTTCAGCAAATCTGTTAAGACCGTTTATGTTGTTTACCCCCGTGATGGTGTCAACGTAAAAATAGCTGTTAGCCATAGCGCCCAGTCTGAATTTTTCAGACAATGCACAGGCAGTTCTGCAAATGTAGTTTATATCATCTATATCTTCATCGGACCACGTGTGCCCGTCTTTGCAGACCCAGCTGATAATGGTCTTGCCGCCTGCGCCCGGGTCTCCCTCATACCTGATGACCTGACTGCCGTTTACACTGATGCTTTCGTCACCGTAAATGTAATGAAGCTGTCCTTCGTTGAATTTTAGAGGAAGCTCGATGGTAATAATGGCAGCACCGTAAGCCTCAGCAACGGGCTTTACAGCTTTGCGGAACTCTTCTGCATCGAATTTCCCTATGTTTGAGATCTTATCATATGCCTGTTTAATAAGCTTGAAATTATCGTTCAATCTATCACCCCAATAACGAACCATATGTTTCTCACTGAATACCCACATTACAATTATACAACTTCTGTCCGAAAAATCAAGAGTTATGTTAAAAGTTCTAAGAATATCACAACGGTCAGTCAATATTAAGTAAGGTATTGTACTTCTTTAACAAATGCAAAAACCTTAAAAATATGCGTATAATCAGAACATTAATGCTGTTGCCAGACCGTGCGGAACGGTTTATCCGAAACAAAAAATATATTTACGATACATGTTTATTTGGGCTTAATAAAAGGCGGCAGTTCACAAAATATTAATTAATTTTACGCATTAAAAGCGCTAAAACCTCTTGAAAATACTAATGCAGTGTGCTATAATAATTAACGATTCGTGAACCTGAAAGTAAGGCGGTGAGGCAATTTGCCGGTAAAGATCAAAATATGCGGACTGACCTCGGCTGAAGATGCCCGATATGTTTCGGAGGCAGGGGCTGAACTTGCGGGAATGGTGGTGTTTTTCCCTAAAAGCAAGCGTAACGTTTCGCTGGAAAAAGCTGCTGAGATAAAGGCGGCGCTGTCTGCTGATGTCAGGACCTGCGCAGTAACGGTGTCACCTTCGGTTGAACAGGTGAGACAGATAAACAGTGCGGGCTTTGATTATATACAGATACACGGCGCACTGGACGATGACGCTTATGAAGCGGCTGAGATACCGATAATAAAGGCTTTCAATGTTACTGATATAAGTGAGTTTGACAGATACAGGTCGGCGGAAAAGGTCTGCGGATATGTTTTTGATGCGGCAGAATACGGCAGCGGAAAGTCGTTTGACTGGGCACTGCTGGACGGTATCGAACGTGATGGCAGAGCGTTTATTCTGGCAGGCGGACTGAGACCTGACAATGTTGCTGAGGCGGTAAAGCGCGTTTCGCCTGACTTCGTTGATGTGTCATCAGGCGTTGAAAATGACAGTGGTTCCGGCAAGGATAGAGCCAAGATCTTAGATTTTGTAAAAAATGCACGAAATGTATGACTTTGTTTTGTGATATGTTAATATTATGTTTCTGACAAATATAAATATATTGCAATAATCAAAATCTTAAATATTTCTTGGGAATTTTGACAAATCGTATTGACATTTTGGGCTAAATATTGTATAATGTATTAGAGCGATGAAAACGGTATCATCTGTTGTGTATGGTAAAATTATTTTTAGGTGAGATACCGTAATTTGCATGGAAGGACTGATTGTTTTGGCTAAGAAGCAGGAAAGCACTAATGAAAAGATCGTTCGCTTGTATAAAGAGGGACATTCTTTTGACGAGATCTCAAGGATCATGGAGATCCCAAAGGGTAACATTATTGGTATTGTAGAGAAATATTTTCCCGACTACCAGACTTATGTTCAACCTCATATAGATCATACTGCGGTTGAGGAAAAAGCGGAAAAAAGCTCAAAAAGCAAGTTCCCGGGTGTAAATTTCCTGAAGAGAAGCGGCAAGGATAAGGAAGAGCATGCCGAGATAACTGTCAATCTTGAAATGGGCGAGGACGGTTTTCTTGACAGAACTTCTGTCGGTATCGCCAAAATGCTGAAAAACGGCAGGAGCGATGGGGATACAGCTGAATTTTTCAACAAGACAAAGGCTGATATTCAGGCAGTGCGTGAGGTAATGGATGAGCATTTCAGAAGAGTAGAGGCTAACAAGAAGCCTGAACCTGCAAAGACTGTCTCTTCGGATGACAATAAGTTCAGCAATTTTGCGACAGGTCTGGAAGAAGAAACTCCCAAGCCCACAAGACCTAAGTATACTCCGCCTACATATTCAAAACGCGATGATCCCAAGCCTGTTTCGGCTTCCTATGGTCTGGCTGATAACAAACCTGCGTTTGAAGCACCTGTTGAAGAGGAAAAGCCCGCTGAGGCTGAGACAGTCGAGACAGCTGCCGAGAATGAAGAGATAATTGACGAGGCAGAACTGCTGAGAAAGGCAGTTGAAGAAGCAAATCTGCCGCCTATAATCGAGAAGAAAGAGGAAGAGCATAAGGTAAGCCTTATACCTGAGGATGATTATAACGGCAGTGCTAAGCCTGTCAAAGAGCATAAGGTGAGCCTTATAGATGATACTCCCGATGTTGCTGAGAAAGTCGAAGAGCCTGAAAAAGAAGTGCCCGAGACTGCTGAAATGCCTGAAATCGACGAGATACCTGAGATACCGTCGATCGAGCCTGTAAGTGCCGAGGAGATCGAGAAGGAGCTTGTCAAAGCCCCTGACCCTGTTGAAAATATCCCTGAGATTGGATATGAAAATACAACCGAAGATGATAAGTCTAAGGAGATAAAGGAGGTTTATCCGGGCATGAGCGCTTTGGAGAAAATGAAGCAGTTTGCACAGGAGCAGATCGCACTTAACAATAAGAAGATCGAGGAGCTGAAGTCTAAGAAGACCGATGCTGAGAATGATGCTTTTGACTGCAATACTAAGGTTGAAACAATGAAGAGAGAGATCGAGGAGATGCAGGCTAAGCTGCTTATCCTGATCGACGAGAAGGATAAGGCAGGCAAGGTCGTTAGTGACATCAATGATGAGATCGACGCTATCAACAAAGAAAATGCTGATTACGGCACTTATCTGTAAAATCTGATCTATAAGCTCCGTCCTTTCAGGGCGGGGCTTTGTTTATGGGGTGATGTGATGCTGTTCACAAACAGGCGATATAAGTATCTGGCTGATATAATAATGCCTAACAGCTGTGCTTTATGCGGTAAAGTCATCGTGTGGGACAGGCTGGTGTGCGATGAATGTTCTGCCGATATGCCGAGAGAATATACCGAGATGCAGAAATTTGCGAATATCGAGGGTGCAGTCAGCGCATTTTATTATGAGGATAAGATCATTTCTCGGATATACAGGCTGAAAAACGATGCAGATGTAAACAATTTTGCGGAACTCAGTGCTTTGAAGATCGCGGAAAGACTTTGTGAGCAGGGACTTACAGATAAGATAGATGTGGTAACTGCTGTGCCGATGCATATACGCAAAAAGCTCGTGCGGGGAAGAAATCAGGCAGAACTGCTGGCGCGGTTCGTGGCTGATGCCATAAACAGACCTACCGACTTCTCTATGCTTGCCAGAATAAGCGATAAGACCGAACAGCATAAGCTGATGCGTGAAGAAAGAGCTGCACACGCCCGAAAGATATATATTGCAAACAGGAAGCATTCGGATATTAGCAGCAAAACGGTTCTTATATGTGACGATGTTATAACAACAGGTTCAACTATCAGTGCGTGTGGCGGTGTACTGAAAGAACTGGGCGCTTCCGAAGTATATGCATGCAGTGCCGCGGTATCTGTAAAATAGTTTATCCCAATTTGGTTGAGTATTGTCGGCAATACACATCAAAATTGGGAAAATACTTTAGTGCGCTGTTGCAAATTCTCCTTCTGCCATGAAAGATATGATAGAGATGCAGCCGGGTCTGATGGGGCTTGACCGCTTTGACATCTACCGGATACATAATGTTTGGGACGCACCTAAGTGGACGGAAGAACTGGAGAAGTATTTCGAGGGCAGGGAAGATGTGCCGATGATAGGTGTATCGAACCATGACCTTGCTGAGATAAAGCAGGCGGCTGAGATACTGGGTGCTCACGGGCTGAAGCTGAGTGCAGTACAGAACCATTACAGCCTTATCGACCGTTCTTCCGAAAATTCGGGTATACTTGATAACTGCAAGGAAAACGGCATAACGTTCTTTTCCTACATGGTACCGGAACAGGGTGCGCTTTCGGGCAAGTATGACACCGCTCACCCGATGCCCGCAGGTTCGGCAAGGGCTGACAGCTATGACCCCATTATCGACAAGCCGGAAGTGATGAACAAGGCTCTCGGAAAAATAGCTGATAAGTACGGTGCAGGTATCGTGCAGGTGCCTGTTGCGTGGGCGATAGCTAAGGGAACACTGCCTATTATCGGTGTAACAAAAGTAAGCAATGTGGAGGACGCTGTCAAGGCGGCGAACATCACCCTGACAGCTGATGAAGTCGCAGAACTTGAAAGCGTTGCCGATGTTCCGGGGCTGAATGTGATACGTTTTTGGGAAAAGGAAATGAAGTAAGAGAGGTATATGTATGAAAAAGATCTTTTTACCGATACTGGCGGCGGTTTGCATGATAGGCTTGACCGCCTGCGGAAATACTGACAGTGCTGATAATTCGGCGGCTTCGGCATCTGCGGTGAAAGGCGCGGCTGAACAGTCGGTGCAGGCAGAAGAGTCTGCTGAAAACACCGAAAAAGAACAGCCTGCCGATGATGCGGCAGTTACCGAAAAGACTGAGGAACAGTCCGCAGCAGATGATGCTGAAACGGATACGGGAAATGATACTATCGTGGTGTATTTCTCGGCAACAGGCACAACAAAGGGCGTGGCAGAACGCATCGCAAGTGCCGAAAATGCGGATATTTTCGAGCTTATCCCCGCCGAACCGTACACCGAAGCCGACCTCGACTGGAACGACAGCAACAGCCGCACTACCCTCGAAATGAACGACCCCGATGTGCGCCCTGCTATCGCAAATGACACTGTTGACCTTGAGGGCTATGAAACGGTGTATATCGGCTATCCGATCTGGTGGGGCGATGCGCCCAGAATGATGAGTACATTCGTTGAAGCACACGATTTTGACAGCAAGACTGTTATCCCGTTCTGTACTTCGGGCGGGAGCGGTATCGGCAGGAGCGGTAAAAATCTTGCTTCACAAGCAGGAAGCGGAAACTGGCTCGCAGGCGGCAGGCTCGATGCTAATATCTCCGAACTTGAATTACAGGACTGGATAAATGGCATGAAATAAACAGGGGAGTGACTGTCATGCAGGCAAAGAAAGGTATCATCGGCATTGTGCTGGATTTAGCGGGAAACGGTCGGCAGAGTTCAAAGCAGGTTGAAACTCTCGGATAAATATTGTAATATCGCCCACGTACTGTGAAAAGTATGTGGGCGATATTCGTTGTACGGCGGTCAGCTTCTGTTTTTTTGTGAGAAGAACAGCTGTGCCGATGATGAAGAATGGGTCTTATTATGATGAGCTTTGTTTAAGGTAATTTTAAAGTATAATTTAAAGTAAGATTAAGTCCGTCGGATTATAATACAGACATAGTAAGCGACGGGGCTTATCCCCTGTATAATAAGGAGGACTTAGATATGAAAGCATTGATAATGAAAAAGACTTTAAGCGCTGCTGCTGCGGCTGTGATGATGTTCACTTCGACTGTCGGGCTGAACGTGTTTGCGTTTGAGGACAACGGTGAGTATGATAATGTATTCACTTTTACTGATAACTCGGTTTCGGCATCAGAAAGTGAGGGTTCGGGATTTAAGATAAAGGATACCGCGCTGACTATCAATGAAGCAGGCGTATATGTGGTGACAGGCGAATGCGCTGAGGGCAGTATACAGATAAAAAAGGGAACGACAGATGTTGTGCTTATCCTTGATAATATTGACCTGACTGCAAGCGATACAGCGCCGCTCACTATCGGCAAGGAGGCGCAGGCAGAAATAGTCGTAAAGGGAACGAACACCCTTAAAGATGCTGAAGACCCTGCTGATGAGACCTCAGAGGACGCTGAGACAGCAGATGCCTTTGAGGGTGCTGCGATAAAGATAAAGAGTTCGGCGGCAGTATCTGTCACGGGTACAGGCACGCTCAACATTGATGGCACTGAATGCAAAAATGGCATCAAAGGCGGTGCATTGGCTTCGGTAGTTGTTGACGGGGCACTTACACTGAATATCGAGGCGGCTAATAACGGTCTTGCTTCTGACGGAAGTGTGACTGTCAACAGCGGCAATATCAATATCAAAGCGGCTGGCGATGCGCTGAAAGCCTCTCCCGATGAGGACGATACCGAGTCGGCGGGCACTGTTGCCATAAACGGCGGCAAGCTGACCATAAACGGCGGGGAGGACGGTATACAGGCTGACGGCGGCTTTACCATGAACGGCGGTGATGTTGAGATAACAGCGGCAGGCGGTCACACAAAGACCGTCACAGACGGCGGCAAGGGCATAAAGTCTGACAGTTATATCAATGTGACGGGCGGCACAGTCAATATCGACTCAGCAGATGACGGTATACATCTGAACGGAACTGAGGGCACAGAGACCATCAGTATAACAGGCGGCGTTATAACTGTTGCGGCTTCCGATGACGGCATAAAGTCTGACTATTATCTGAATATAGGATCTGAGGACGGCACGGCATCACCTGAGATAAATATCACACAGGCAAGCGAGGGTCTGGAAGGCGCTATCGTGAACCTGTGGTCGGGAAAAGGCACTGTCGTATCATCTGATGATGGTATAAATGCGGCGAACAGCGATCTCAAGGGCTTCACCTATGAGCTGAATATCGCAGGCGGAACATGGTATATCAATGCGAATGGTGATGGTGTTGACTCGAATGGCAATATGACTATTTCGGGCGGCTACACTGAGGTATTCGGTTCGCCGAACAACGGCAACGGCGCACTTGATATTGGTGATAACGGCAATACGCTGGTCGTTACAGGCGGTACGCTTGCAGGCATAGGCATGAATAGCATGGCTGTTGTACCGACAACAGGCAGTTACATCGTATTCGGCGGCAACGGCGGCGGCTTTGGCGGCGGACGCGGCGGCAGAGGCAGTCAGAACAGCGGTGAACAGCAGACAGGCACTTTGGCAGTGAACATCACAAACGGTTCGTCTGTTGAGATAAAGGACAGTCAGGGCAATACCGTATACAGCGGTATCGGTGTAAAGTCTGCAAACCATATAGTATTTACCTCGCAACAGCTTGACTCGGCTGAGACTTACACGCTTTACATCAATGGTTCAGCGAGCGGCACAGCAACGGTCTCGCAGGGAAGCGGACAGGCATCGGGCGGCTTCGGACCCGGAGGACAGGGCGGCTGGCAGCCCGGCAGCGGCGATCAGCCTTTCACACCGCCCGATGGCAGTCAGGACGGCGAGGATATGCCCACACCGCCCGACGGCATGCAGGGAAAGCTGCTTTTCGGCGATGTTAACCTTGATGGGGCTATCAACGTCAGCGATATAGTCAAGGTCGCGGCTTATGTCAAAACGATCAGAACTATGGAGGGCGCAAGCCTGATAGCGGCTGATGTGAACCATGATGGCAGAGTAGATGTAACAGACGTTAGTATGATAGCGGCACATGTAACAGGTGTAAAGAGCCTTTTTGAGCAGGAAACTGAGATACCGACAGAAACAGAACAGGATTAATACCTCCGAGATATACCCCCGACACGCTGTATAAGAGTGTGTCGGGGGTGTTTTATAGCGCAAAGTTCTATATTCCACCCCTGAGGCATAAGATTAAGGAAAAGGGGTGTGAACAATGTTTAGAACCGACAAGGAGAGAGCTGTGCTTTTCGGAGAATATATGCTTGACCGAAGAGCAACAGTCAGGGCAACAGCGAATGCCTTCGGGGTCTCAAAATCGACAGTACATAAAGACCTTACGGAACACCTGCCCAAGCTGTCACCCGCGCTTTACCGCGAGGTCAGGAGCTTGCTGGAAGAAAACAAGGAACAGCGCCATATCAGGGGCGGTCTTGCCACAAAGCATAAGTATGAGATGGCATCAAATAAATAGGATAACGCCGCATAATTATGGTAAACGACATATTTATTTCTGAATTCGGCACTTGCAGACGATGCATGTGGCTGTGAGCGCTGAGCAATACGGCTTTGACAGACTTCCCGCGCTGAAACGCAGAAGTCTGTTTTTGTGTATTTTTCTCCGCCGCAGGGGAGGGGATACACTTGCCGCCGCTCTGCTTTCGTTATGTCTGTGTTTTTCTTTGCAGCATGCAAAGAGCTATCTCTGTGATGCTTGTTTTGACGGGATTGACAAATCTGTTCAGATGTTGTATAATACAAATGAACATCGGTCATTTTTTGAAGGTGGTGAGCTTGTCTTTGGTTTACGATATTATGATCCTGGCACTGCTGTTTTCGGCGGGCAGTATGATCGGCTGGGTGCTGGAAGTCTTTTACAGGCGCTTTAAGCCTTCCAATAAAGAGCGTGTATGGATAAATCCCGGCTTTCTTAACGGTCCTTGTCTGCCGCTGTACGGTTTCGGGCTGACAGCGCTGTATCTTCTGGCTATGCTTGAGCGTTTCATAAATATTGATAACGAAGCACTGCGCAAGGGTGTGCTGTTTGCGGTGATGGCGGCGGCGATGACTGTTATTGAGCTGATAGCAGGTGAGGTGTTTATAGTAAAGCGCCATCTGAAACTGTGGGATTATTCTGAGCTGAGGTTTAATTACAAAGGCGTGATCTGTCCGAGATTTTCGTTTTACTGGGCACTGCTGGGGGCGGCGTATTATTTTTTCATACATCCGCGCATACTTTCGGGACTGGTATGGTTCTCACACAACCTGCTGTTTTCCTTTGTGATAGGATTTTTCTATGGGATACTTACGATCGACCTGGTGCATTCATTCAGCCTTACAGCAAAGATCAAGGCTTTTGCTGAGGAAAATCAAATGGTCATCAGGTATGATGAGCTGAAAAAGCATATACGCGAAGAGGCAGAGCGCAGACGCGAAAAATACCGTTTCCTCAATGCATTTAAAACCGAGCATGACCTTCTTGATGATCTGAAAGCATATCTGGAAAAGCAGCTGGAACGTGCTAAGCGCGGCGATATGAGCGATCTGATAACTTTACGTAAAAAATAGAACAATTATACGATTTTTTGAAACAATATTGCAGTACTTCACTAATTTATGTGAAATACTGCAATATTTTTGGTCAAACTATTGATTTTTTTATCAAAATAAGGTATAATAAAAAAGTAAAGTATTGACTTGTATAAGTCTGAAGGAGGCAGAGTTATGAATAGACCCATCGAGCTTGCGGTCATAACAGCGGGCATTGACGAGGAATATCAGCGTGGTGTTCTTGACGGAATAATAAGCTACGCGAAAAAGAATAATATAAATATATCATGCTTTTCGGCATTTTGCGGCGTTGTTTCGGGACGCGGTTTTGATGTGGGCGAGATAAACATCTATAATCTGATAAATTTTAAGATGTTTGACGGCGTTATATTTATGATAAATACCATACAGGATGTCGATACAAAGCAGAAGATACTGGCGGCTGTCAAGAATTCGATGCTGCCTGTGGTGGTGTTTGACTGTGACGATCACCCGCAGTTTATGAACGTTACGATAGATAACAAAGCCGCCATGTGTGAGATAGTGCGGCATATCGTCAAGGTGCATGGTGCTAAGGATATTTCATTTGTCTCGGGTCCAAAGAGCAATCCTGAGGCTATGCAGAGGTTTTCTGCTTACTGCGATGTTCTGGCTGAATCGGGTATACCGATAGATGAGAGCAAGGTGTTTTTTGGTGATTTCCGTCCGAGTGACGGCAAGAGGGCTGTTAAAAAGCTGATGTCTGAAAACAGGAAGCTCCCCGATGCGATCATCTGCGCAAATGATGCTATGGCTTTATCGGCTACTAAAGAACTGGTAAAAAACGGCATAAGTGTTCCCGATGACGTGATAGTTACAGGTTTTGACAACATCTATAATGCGCGTCACCATTATCCTGCGATGACTACGGTTGACAGACCTCTGGCTGAGGCGGGCTATTTCGCCTGTGATATGGTCTGCGCCGCACTGGAAGGAAGGGCGTGGGAGCAGACCAGAAGACTTGATGCCAGCCCGCTGTTCTCCGAAAGCTGCGGCTGTAAGAACGGGTTTAAAATATTTGATGATGAACAGACTTTTCGCATGAATACATACAGCATCATCGACAATAACAGGCGTGATGTTAAGATGCTCAACAGTCTGATCTCCGAAATGTCCGAGACTGAGACTGTTGAGGAGTGCATGAGGCGTATAGCCGATAACGCTTCTGGTATGGAGTGTGAGCGGCTTTGCATCTGTCTGTGTGATGACTGGATAAGCTCTTATTCAGTAAAGGTCGAGAACTCACTGACAGAGGGCTATACGCCTAAAATGTCAGCACCGCTCATCTGGAACAATGGTGAGGTCAGTGAAGTAAAGTGTTTCAGAAGCACCAGCATGGATCCGAGACCTTATACCAACGGCGGAAATGTCAGTTATTATTTCCCTCTGCACTTTCGTGAGAGATGTCTCGGCTATGCGATAATCTCAAACGGTGAGTTCCCGAGTCACAGTTTGGTCTGCCATTCACTGATGATGTGCATAAGCGAGAGCCTTGAGAATATCCGCAGGCTGATAAATCTCAACTGCGTGATAGATGAGCTTGACAAGCTCTATGTCATTGATCCGCTGTGCAATATTTATAACCGCAACGGCTTTGTTCGTGCCGCTGACACCATGTTCAATGAGTGCAGGATACTGGGGCAGAAAATACTGATCTCATTTGTGGATATGGACGGACTGAAATACATAAATGACAATTACGGACACAGTGAGGGCGACTTTGCACTGAGGACACTTTCGGAGATCTTAAAAGACAGCTGTGATGAAAGCATGGTATGCGCACGCTTCGGCGGTGATGAGTTTATTATCGTCGGTGTGAATGCGGAGGATGAGGACATAGCGAAGGTCGAAAATACGATCAGGAAGCGTCTGGAACACACCAACAGTCTTATCTCAAAGCCATACAAGGTCGAGGGCAGTATAGGCACTATCGTTACAAGGATCTCCGATGATATGACGCTTTTCAAGCTCATAACAAAGGCTGATGAGGTCATGTACGATCAGAAAAAACGCAAGAGAAATTCTCACTACCTGAGAAGATACTGAATAAAGCAGCGCCTCGTTCTGTTTATGAACGAGGCGCTTATTCATTCTTTGTGAAAGCCGACTATCTTGACGGCGGCAAGCGGGTTCCCGTCACCATCGCTGACTTTGACGATGTAGGTGCATATGCTCCTGCCGTCTTTGACAAGTTCAGTCTCTGCATATATCTTTTCGGTCTTTGGAACGCCGATAAAAGATATGTCGGAATTGAGAGATACCGTGCCGCATTTCTGCCAGTTTGATGCCACTGCAAATGCGAAATCTGCCAGCGTGAAATAAACGCCGCCCATTACGCCGCCCACTGCATTTTTGTGCCGTTCGTTCAGCACAAGGCTGACTTTTGCATACCTGTCTGCGACCTCTTCTATGTAAGCGCCGGTATCATAGGCGTAAAGATCATGGCTGAAAAATTCGCGTATCTCGTTTATATCTTTCATTCTTACCTCCGTTAAAGCAGAAAGCCTGCTACATATTCAAGTCCGCTTGCAGAGATCTCGGGTTCAGCCAGACTGAACTTTGCATTTATGCCGTCATGTTCGGCACAAAGCGCAAAATGACACAGTGCGATACCCATATCTATCTTCTGCATATCCCAACCCTGTGCATCTTTGTAACCTCTGTCGTGCTTCATATAAAAATAAACGCCGTCCTCATTCACAACAGCACGCCACGGCTGTTTATTTACAGCAGACGGCGCAAGCTGCACTGCTTTGAGTATCTTTGTTATCTCCGGGTGACTGTCTTCGCGCAGGGGAGTATCTGTACTGCCTTCAAAGAAAAGTTCGCCGAACTTCTTGCGTGTATCAGCCCTGATGCCTGCGCGCATCATTGTCTCTCTGACCGACTTTTTCTCAGCCGCCGTACCGAGCGGGCTCATGCACGGCATAACTTCGTCCTCGCTTGTTTCCATCGCCTCTTCAAAGGCTTTCCGGTTCATAGTGCCTGCTATCCATGTGGTCCTCAGCCCCATCTCCTGTATATGCAGTACCAGCTGTTCAAAAAAATACCCGAATGCTTCTTCGGCATGCGGCAGACGCTTTACCTTTCCTGCGATAAAGGTATCTGTCCCTACGATAACGGGGCTTGAAAGCCCGTGCATGCCGCCGTCCAGTATGCGAACGTCAATGTCGATGCCGTATGGGGTCTTTATCTCATTTGCAAACCGCATTATCTCATCGCGCTGCTGCGGAGTTATCTCTTCATCGTTGAAAGTACGCACACTTTTGCGTTCTTTTATAAGCTCATATATATCGTTCATTTGTTATTCTCCTCTTCAGCAAATCTCCTGAACTGATCTCTTATTATCCTGCCTGATTCTTTAAGGTCGCTGTCCTCCCAGTGGGAGAGCTTTGTGCAGTTCTTTGCAAAAACGCCGCAGGTGTCACCGTGATTGGATAAGCACCAGCATATACAGCTAAGCCCCAGTCTGTCGATCATTTCAAACCATGCTGAAGATTCTTCGTGGTCTATCTCACCTTTTCCGCTTGCTTCACACAGGTTGAATTCATTGATAAAAACAGGCAGACCCGCATCTGCACAGCGCTCAAGCCTGTGCCTTATGGCATGCTTGTGTGTGGCAGCATAAAAGTGGAGCGAATACATAACGTTGTCAAGAGCAAGGGGTCTGTCAAGGGCGCAGTGTATGTCCTGTGACCAGTTCGGTGTACCGACGATAACAACCGCATCGGGACTGTTTTTGCGTATCACGGGTATGACCCTGTTCGCATATTCGGTTATATGTTCCCATGTGCCGCTTCCGTTCGGTTCGTTGCATATTTCATACAGCACATTTGTTTTGTCTGCAAAGCACAAAGAAAGGTCGCCGAAAAATTCTTCGGCTTCGTCAGCATACTTCAACGGGTCGCTGTCGCTGAGAACATGCCAGTCAACTATGACATACATGCCGAGCTTTTCAGCCAGCATAACACCTTTTCTGACCAGATCTTTCATATGCTCTTTGTCGCCGCCGTTGCAGTAACCGCGAAATTCATCGGTATATACGGCTATCCTTATGCAGTTTGTCCTCCATTCATCGTGAAGTGCCCTCAGCACTTCTTCGCAGATATATTCGGGATACCAGGCTATGCCGTGTGTGGACATGCCAAAAAGCCGCACAGGCTTTTCTCCGTCTGTAAGCCTTCCTCCGACGACTTTAAGTTTTTTCAACATATCAGCAGCTCCTTATTAAATCAGATAGTATCTCTATAATATCTTTAAGCTATTAATAAGCCATTCAAATTTATGTTCCGTAAAAGCCTTGTTAGAAATATAATGTAATAATTATACATTTTACCAATTTAATTATAACTGATTATTATGTATATTCTGCCCAAATAAGTTGAACTTTTTATAACATAAAAATACCAATTTGGTTGTGTATTGTTCCCCCGCCGAAGTCGGGGGAACAATACGGAAGAACAGCCATTTTGTATCATCAGCAATACATATCAAAATTGGGAGACATAAATTATGTGATTATCCCGCTGATACACCAAAATTAACGATGTTATATCTGGAAGTTGAATACAGTTGGCGGTTATCTTTCCCCCGCCTGTGGCGGGGGAAAGATAACATCAACTCAGTTTTTCCTCATTGATAAAGGTATTTTGCAGTGGTGTGCTAAAGGGATAGTCATATAAAATTATTATTGCATTGGGGTCAACATATGCTCAATGCACCTTAGATGGATAACCGCATGTTTGAGGAGATGTGTTCGCTCTTTTTTTCAGACGAGCTGTCATCATTCACAGCAGAGACTATGCAGTGGATGGGCTGAGTAACGGTATCTGTCTGTGCAGCTCAGGCTTTTCAGGAGGTATCGGTGAACTTGATGCTCTGTCTTTATTACAACTGTATGCACCGATCTAAATGCTTTATGGAAGTTATACTGCCTTCGCTGGCAGCACGCGCTGATGAAATGAACTGGATATTTATATTTACTGATGTTAAACCTATAAGTGAAACAATGGAAAACTTTCATACTACGATATGAAACGCTTTTCTGCTTGACAGTATTGCAGAATTTGTCAGTGAGAGAGGAAGCAAATCTATTTTCGGGTCAATGGATGTTAAATCTCTGAAAGAAGAATATGCGCCTTGTGAAGAGGGCGATGGATACTTTTATTCAATAGAAAAAGATGAACTAAAAAAAATTAAAATTTATCAAAGATGAGGAGAATCAGTAAATGGCTGATCTTGTAAAAGCAGATATTGGTAAACTTGAAAGTTTTATAACCGATAGTGAGGATGCGATAAGACGTTTACGGCACTTGCAGTTATCAAATATTATGAGAACCGTAACAAAACTGTACTTGTATTATGTCCGAAAAAGCTCGCTGAAAACTGGAATACATATAAGGACAATTATGTAAATAATCCTATCGCCTCAGACCGTCTGAATTATGATGTGCTGTTCCATACCGATCTGTCCCGTGATGGTGGATATTCCAACGGGCTTGACCTTGACAGGCTGAACTGGGGCAATTATGACCTTATCGTTATAGATGAATCCCACAATTTCAGAAACGGTATCGGTACACATTCCAATACCCGTGAAAACAGATACCGGAGGTTAATGGAAAAGGTTATCCGTGTCGGCGTTAAAACTAAAGTGCTTATGCTGTCGGCAACTCCTGTTAATAATCGTTTTACCGATCTGCGAAATCAGCTTGCACTTGCTTATGAGGGCTGCTCGGAGAACCTGAGCGAAAAGCTGAACACAAAGAAAACCATAGAAGAAATATTCCGTCAGGCACAGAGAGTATTCAACGAATGGAGTAGCTATCCGAAGGAAGAAAGAACGACCGACTCTCTGTTGCGTATGCTTTACTTTGATTTCCTTGAACTGCTTGACAGCGTGACTATCGCACGTTCAAGGAAACATATACAGAAGTATTATAACAGTGAGAAGATAGGCAAATTCCCTGAAAGGTTGAAACCTATCTCGCTTACTCCGTGTCTTAAAGACCTTAGCAACGCTATCAACTATAATGAGATATATAGTAGTTTGATTTATATGCCATCACACTATAGCAATCCAACTATTTAAATTTACAAAATCCAGTCGCAAAAGCTCGGATCTATGGATTTTGTGACTGGATTTTGTCTGAATTTTAAGGCGGATTGCTATAGTGAACGGATGTATATCCATAGAGAGTGATATTTTTGGATTTGGCGCAACATTTTTTGAATGCCTTTCTATTTATGAGATATGTTCTGAGATATTTGAAAAAGAAGCCGACGCGAGTGATCCTTATTTTTTCAAAAAAGCAATAGATAAAGAACTTGAAAACCGTGTACGCAACGGGGATAACTCAGGATACTGTGACAGAGATTTCAGATACATCAATAGCGCATATCACGAATCTATCGAAAAAATAATACAGAAATGTACTAAAACAAGATATAAAGATTTTCAACAGCCTGAAATAACAGGTGATCGGTATTATCATAATTTTTATCAGCTTCATACCGAGCTAGAAAGGGCACGTGATTCGATACCATCACTTGATCGTAAATCCGATCCGCTTGTCAGGAATGCTTTTGGTGCGGCAGGTGTAATGGCGGGACTTCTCTGCACTGTGCTGACTATATCTGGTTTCGGAAATCTTTTTGACATAGCGACAGCTCCCTTCAATTTCTGTCACCATTATACTATATTTTCTTAGTTTTGAGGTCTGTTTATTTGGACAGCTTTGTAAATTATCTGTGGTGTGTTAAAGGGATAACCATGATTAATTTTATAAAAATATAGTATATACTAATATATAAGAATAATATCTTATGTCGCAGGGTTACGGATAGGCTCACTATCGTCCAGAAGGTCATTGATACTGACCTCCAACACCTTTGCCAAAGCAACAAGCTCAATGTCAGTGACGAATCTCTCACCGTTCTCAATGCGGCGTATAAAATGGTGGTCAACATCATACCCTGCAAGCTGCATCATCTTTGCAAGCTGACGCTGTGATAAACTCTTGCTGTGCCGTATCTCGATCAGACGATAACCCGTGATGTTGTTCCTGCCACCCTCAGTTTTTAGCTTAAACATATAAAAGCACCCCAATTATATTTTTGGTAAATAGTGATTGACATTTTCTTTATTATATGTTATAATATAAAAAAGAATGGTAAACACTATATACCATTTGCGCAGAGGCTATAAAAATAGGAGGGTAATATTATGGCAGGTAAAATGTGTCCAAAGTGTGGGAAACTTACTCTTTTTGAAACAACCACAGGTAGAAAATGTACTCAATGTGGTTATACAATCTACGTTCCACCCAACGGAGGAATGGGTGGGCTTGGAAAGAAATGCCCGATATGTGGGAAAATGGCTGTTTTTAACGGCAAGTGTACAAAATGTGGAGCGAAATCCGTCTGATGCAGAAAGTAGAATCTTATTACGAGCTGGACAAAGCAAGGATCAGCGCACAAAAGAGAAATATCAATAAACTACAGTCAGCAGGTTTGTATCCAGACAGATTCGATCTGCCATTGCTTCTTCAGTTTGAGCTTACTCGGAAATGTAATGTTTTCTGCAAGCATTGCTACAATAATTCGGGGCGTGATAATTCTGTTGCTGACGCTATGACCCCTGAAAAATGGAAGAATCTTTGCAAATATCTTGTTGAACACGGCGGTATCTTTGAATGTATCCTTTCAGGCGGCGAGCCGTTGTTACTTGGAAATGACCTGTTTGATATTATGGATATTCTTCATGATGATGGCACGTATTTTCTTCTGATAACTAATGGCTTCCTTTTGACAAGGGAGATCGTTGACAGACTGATCAAGTACCGCTATAAGTGGATTCAAGTGTCTATCGATGGAGCGACTGCTGACTTTCATGATGCTTTTCGTCGAAGAATAGGCAGTTGGGAACGAGCTGTAAAGGGTGCATTTATGGTTTCCTCTGCCGGACTTCCCTTAACGATTGCGCATTCTGTATCGCCTCAAAATTTGAATGATGTGGATGAGATGTGTGATCTGGCATATTCGCTCGGAGCCGGAAATTTGATTTTGGGGACAATTTCATTGAGCGGACGGACGTTTGACAACGACTACCTCGTTCTTAGTCCAGAAGAAAATGAGTTGTTGCTAGAAAAAATAGAATTTAATGCTAACCGTTTCAGAGGGAAAATGCAGATTCAACGTTCATTGGATGAAAGACTGCAATTTGAACAAAATGTCGGAATTCCGAATGGTGGATTGATCATCAGACCGGACGGAAACATACGACTCGATTGTATGACACCTTTTGTGCTGGGAAATGTACTTTCGGACGATCTTATCGAGATTTGGAGGTCAAAGGGTGTAGATTGCTGGGACAGACCTGAAGTTAAAGCGTACTATGAGCATAATGGAGTAATTGTCAAAAACTATGTTGATGACGATATTTTGCTCTAAATATGAACGGAGGTATATTTATGAAAACTTATACAACGCCGGTATTAACAGATATCACCTTAGGTGAGGTCGAAATTGATGGAGATAAGCATACAGTTGTGGGAGCTGTTCCGTTTCTTGCAGCTGTTCTGGGTGCAGCATCAGCTGTTGCCAGTGCTGCAATGAGCGTTGCACAGGCGAAACAAACCTACAAGGATGGCTACATGGACTCGCAGATTATTGATTCGCTGGATGAGATTGAATAAATGGATATGATCTTCAATGAGATGCAAAGCTTAATACCACGCAGGTCTTGCCAGAAATTTCGTGTTGATTCAGATTTTGTCATCGTAACAAATTACACAAATAAGATGATATATTTGAACGGAACGGCAAGCGAAATCTTCTTGTTGTGTGATGGTAAAAGAAGCATAAATGATATATGTAATAAAATGCTATCTGAATATGATGTCGAACCGAAAACGATGCGACATGATCTTATAAAGATAATTCGAGATTTTCAGTGGACTCGTATCATTAAACTTTTACGTCCTTAATAGATATTCATAAAAGCTACAATTTATGATATGGTGAGTCTATCCAAAAATTTGTGTAAACCTCCAAAGTAGTGTCTCTTCTATTATACACTACTTTGGAGGTTTACACAAGTTTGGGGATGGACTCTTCATTTCACCTTTTCAATTTCTTTCTGCAACTCTGGAAAGCTTGTAATGTATATCCTCTTATCAGAATCATCAGTAAAGAGATCATTCTTGTCGAACCCATATATCTCGGATACTGCATCTGTAAGCGCTGCCCTCACTTCTATCAAAAGGCTCAATTATAATTTCATGACCTCCCGCTTTTTGATTTCTGAGGACAAAGTAAATATTATGGTTTTGCACCTTTTTTTATTGGATTCCGATCTTTAACTTTATCTCTTCATTGCTTTCAATAAGTGAACGTACTGTTTCATAGTGGTCTGACTTACGCAGTACATCAAGTATGCTGATGGCGATTTTTCTTTCAAGCCATTGTGCATATAAGTTCAGGAAATCTGCTGCGGCGGCGCAAAGCTTCTCATCCGGCTGACTGCCAAGTACCTCGGGGATATATTTACCTACCTCATTAATATGCTGCTCCCAGCGGTAGCGTCTGTATATTTTCATGAATTTATCATCATGTTTGTGGATATATATATCAGCTATGATCTTCGGGTCAAATCTTTTCCAAAATTCAGCAACGAGGTTCATTGCAGTAGAATTATTTATTGAGGGAAGTCCGTCTGGTGTTTTAAAGAACAGTTTGCTGTTGTTTATTATATCCTCGTTCATTTTAAAGGTCTTTAAGGTCTTGGGCAGCGTAATACTTTCAAGAGAAGAACACCCTTTGAATTATATATCACAGCGAGTTATTCCCTCTCCTAGCACCACAGAAGTCAGACTTTTGCAGTGATCAAATGCATTATTATATATACTTGTTACACTGTCGGGAATAATGATCGACTTAAGGCTTGTACATTCATCAAAAGTACCACCATTTATTTCCGTAACACTTTCAGGTATCGTTACTGAAGTCAGGCTTGAACATTTACCAAAAGCACCTGCACCTATTTTGGTCACACTGTTTGGTATTGTTACTGATATAAGATTTCTGCAATACTCAAAAGCACCATTCTCTATTTCCTTTACACTGTCAGGTATCGTTACCGTTTTCACACTCCTGTCTCTGTTACAGAATGCACGATGTCCAATTTTCAGTACGCCGTCGGGTATCGTTACATTTTCCTCATTGCCATTGTATTTTACAAGAGCTGCACCGAGGATAACAAACTCGTCTTTTTGGTCGTCGCTCCATTTTGAAAAGTAAAGCTGTTTGAGTGTGCACAGCGTAAATTTTGGCGGCACATTGAGCGTTTCCAGATTGTGGCAATGGGCAAAAACATCAGAACCCATGTCCGTAACGCTGTCGGGTATCGTAACGGAGCTCAGAGAGGAGCAGTTTTCAAAAGCCCACAAACCTATTTTCGTAACGCTGTCCGGTATCGTGAGAGCGGTCAATTTTTCGCAAAATTGAAAAGCTGAAGAACCTATGATCTTTACACCGTCAGCTATTGTTACAGAAGCAAGCTTTTCACAATTTTCAAAAGCGCTGTTACCTATACACACCACACTTCCCGGTATCGTTACAGACCTCAAAGTACTGCATTCATAAAAAGCCTCCTCGCCTATTACCTTTACACCATCGGGTATAGTAACTTCATCAGCTTTGCCCTTATAACGGATAAGCACAGCTCCAATAATAACAAGATCACACTTTTGATCCTTGTACCACTTTGTATCCTCTACCTGTTCGTAGGATAGGGCTGTAAATGACGATGAAACATTAATGGTATCAAGTTTTTTACATTTTGCGAAGGCCTCAGGTTCAATGTTTTCTAAGCTGTCGGGCAGCGTGACCGTTCTCAGATCAGAGCAGTTTGCAAAAGCTTCATAACCTATTTCTGTTACGCTGTCAGGTATAGTGACAGCTTTCAGTTTAGGGCAGTTTTTAAAAGCTTTATCACATATTTTTTCACGCCGGCCGGTATCGTAACGGATATCAGGTCGGAGCAGCCTTCAAAAGCCTCTTTACCTATTTCTGTTACAGTGTCAGGTATAATGACCGATGTCATGTCCCAAATATTCTGAAAAGCTTTATTGCTGATCTTCTTGACAGTGTCGGGAATAACGACAACATCATTAGGTGTTTCATCATCAAGTTCGGCTAATTTAAGTGCGCCTTTTCAATATAAAATTTCATAAAACTACCTCCTTGTTTTTATCAAAATCCTATCCTTCTGTTTTTTCTTACATTATTATCAAGCTCTACCCCCTCATCATCAATATAATCCTGAACGTCACTCAGTATCAGCGTCGTATCACTGCTATCCTCCTCGTCCGTCCTGAGATTCTGGTTCATGATGACCTGTTCCAGAATATTCCGAATCGTTCGGGCATTTGCAAAATTCGGTCTTGATCTGTAATACTCCGCTATATCAAGTAAAAGATTCAGCGCATCGTCTTCTATCTCATATTTCTTCTTTCTAAGAAAAGCACGGGCTATCTCAGAAAGCTCTTCTCTTGTGTAATCGGGGAAATCAAGGGTGAACTGCACCCTCGAAGCAAGCCCAGGATTTGTACCGATGAACTTGTCCATTTCGGTCTTGTAACCTGCAAGTATCACGCAGAATTGACCTCTTTTATCCTCCATTTGCTTCAAAAGAACAGCAACAGCTTCATCACCGTAGCCTGCGGTATCGCCTTCACCACTTGTTAGACTATACGCTTCATCTATGAACAGCACGCCGCCCATAGAATCATTGATCTTCGCAAGCGTTTTTGAAGCCGTATCGCCCACATATTTGCTGATAAGCCCCTGCGAGTCCGTTTCAGTCAGCTTTGCCTCGGGCAGCACCCCTGCTTCATATAGTATACGGGACAGTATACGGGCGACCTCCGTTTTGCCTGTTCCCGGGTTTCCGCAGAAGCACATATGCAGATTCAGGTCGGGATCGTCCTTGTTCCGCTTTGCATACGCCTTGATCTTCTTTATCATTCGTTTCACACTGCGCAGACCGATCAGCGCTTCCAGCTCGTCCTCGGCGGTAAGTATCTTCTTAACTGCGCCGTCACCGCTTGTGGGCAAACTGATATGACTGTCTTTTATGTAGGTGTTTACATCGACGATCTCAAGTGTTTTATCATCTGTCCCGGCACAGCGAACATTCTGGCACATGATGACCTGTTCGATGATATTTCTCATCTCACGGGCGTTGGCAAAGTTCGGGTCTTTTCTTGTGTGATCTGTAATATCCAGCATTCTGTCCTTTGCGGCATCGCTTGCGGAATAACCTCTGTTTTTGAGCATAAGTTCTGCGATCTGCCCCAGCTCTTTTCGGTTATAATTCGGGAAATCTATCGTGAACTGTATTCTTGACTGAAAGCCTTGATTTGTTGCGATCATTTCCTGCATCGGATTTTTATAGCCTGCGAGAATGACACAGAACTTGCCCCGATAGTCCTCCATAGCCTTTATCAGCGTGGAAACTGCTTCGTGTCCGTAGTCACCGCCTGTGCCTCCCTGAACAAGAGAATAGGCTTCGTCAATAAACAGCACACCGCCCATGGCTTCTTCTATCTTTTCGGCAGTTTTGAGCGCCGTCTGTCCCACATATCCCGCAACAAGTCCGCTTCGGTCCGTCTCGATAACTTTGCTTGTGCGGAGAAGTCCGTTTTCATGGAGTATGCCTGCGATGATCCTTGCCGCTTCCGTCTTGCCAGTGCCGGGATTTCCCATAAAGCACATATGGAGGTTCAGTTCGGAGCTGTCTTTGTTGGCGAGCGCATACGCCTTGATCTTCCGGATATTGGTCTTAACAGAATCAAGTCCGATCAGATTTTCAAGCTGCTGTTCGTAATTGCCGACCACAAGATCACCCTTAGTTCCCGACATATAGTGATAAATGTCAAGGTCGAGCATTTTGTTATAAAGCTCGAACAGCTCGTCCTCCGACTTGTCCGCAAGAAAGTCTTCTGCGTGAATGATCTCTTGTACGGAGCTAAAGCGTTCTGCGAATATTGCAGATAGCCGTGCATCGCATTCTTCCGTCGTCATGCTATCGCTGTCAGCGGCATCACTGAAATGATAGGTATACTCCTTTTTTCTCAGCGGTGCTGACATGAGAACGAACACTGCGTCCCATGTGACTTTCAGCATGGAGGTAAGCTGTTCACTGCCATCGTCAAAAATATCCACAACATATTTCTTTGCGATGACCTTATCACAGGCGGCAATTCGCTCTGCTATGGTTTTATGCCAGTCGATTTCTTCCTTGTCCTTGAATTTGAAAGGCTTAGTGTCTTTATCATAAGCTCTGCCGTAGATATTGCCGTTCCTGATGAATTTGTACATCTTGTCAGCGAGCATAACGATCCTGTCAAGAAGTTCATCGGCAGATTCGGTATATTCACGGTCAGCTGATTCCGTATAATCGACTGTAATGATCGGGAAAGAAGCCTTGCCAAACTCAGACTCTATCCCGAGTTCGGATAGAACTCTTACCAGAAATGCAGCAGTGTCCTCTGACCGCATACCCAAAGCATCTTTCTTTGCGGAATAGCTTTTACTGAACGTTTCGTGAAAATACCGTTTCATCTGTTCGGCACTGTTTTTCAGGCGCTCATGAAATATCTCTGTCTTTTCGGAATGTGTGACATGATCTCTTATCTTGTTATAGTCGGGAAACCTTCGCTCATCCTGTCTCAGCTTCCCGAAATCCAGTTTCTCTACATCAATGTCCTGTCCAATAATTGTATCTATGAACTTCCTGATCTCAGATATAAAAATACCTTTTCGTTCATAGGGGGACTTGAACATCATATATCCGCATATGGGACACATACACTCCTTATTGCTCTGCTTTACCTCTCCGCAGGCAATACATTTGTATTCAGCCATCAGAAGTCAACTCCCAAAGCGAGCTTTGCGGCTTCCAGCGGAGTGCTGTAAAAGTCCGCTGCTATCTCACTTTTCAGCTTGTCGGAAAGCATATCATAATTGCTTCTGCTGTTTTCGGGCAGAAGTATTTTTTTAGCACCTGCATTAGCGGCGGATACAAATATCTCGTCAAGCATGGTGATAACAGGCATCGTTTCGCCTGACATTACCACACGTCCGCATATCACAAGAGAAGGCAGAACAGGACGGTTCGCAAGAGCTGAGAACAGACCTACCACCTCAGCAACAGATACCTCATCGCTGACATTTCTGTTCTGGAGGTCGTTATAATATAAGCTGTAATCAAAATCAAAGGGTGTGCCTTCCACAAGCCGTCTGCTGTTCTGCACGAAATAATTATAGGCGGCAGTGATACTGTCCTTTACGCTCCTCGGTGCGCCTGCAAGTCCCTCGACATTACGGAAACTGAGTTTGCCTGTGCCTTTTATCAGCTTATTTTCAAAACGATAAACGCCCACACGACCGTCCACCGAGCGCCCGATCGCATATACATATCCGGGCTTTCCGAAGCTCTCGGGTATAAGTGAGCCTGTCACGATCTCGGGGAGGTCAACATATATCTCCTCATTTGTGTCAAGGTCGATATATCCAAGCATCACATCGCTGAACTCCGCAGGATTCATTTTTCTCAGCTGTTCTTTGACCCTGCGGCGGCATTCTATCGCATATTCAAGCAGCTCTCTTGCTTCTTCCTTATCCATTTTCTCATCGGGATAGATCAGCTTTGCAAGTCCCGAAAAAGTGCGCCTTACCGCCGTATCGTCACGGGTATTGAAATTATCATTCAGAGCAAAATACTCACCGAAGGAATTTGTGAAATCATACTTTCGCATAGCATGGCAGAATTCGGAAAAGCAATCGGAGATAAGCCCGTATCTGTTTGTAAAAAGGCTTGCCCTCAACTTGGGTGTTTCCCAGCCGGGAAGATATGAATGTATCCTGTCAAAGAATGCAGAATCGTTATTAAAGCCCTCGGGAAACGGCTCAAAGAGATTGGTCGTTCTCAGCATATCCTCGACGCTGCGGAACGTGTTGCCCTCAAAGGCGATAGAAGCGTCTGAGCTTATGGAATCGCTTCCCCTTGCAAAGCTGCCGTTTGCCATGTAGTTCTTCATGATCTGCACCATATCGGTATCACTGCCTTTGATACCGCCGACCTCATCGAAAGCCACGCAGTCCCAGTTGCCCACAAGTCCCACACGGTGCGATGCCATATTGTAGAACATATTTGATACAGTCGTGTGACCGCTGCTCATGAGTATCGAATAGGGTGAAAGCTCACTGTAAGCGTGAGATTTTCCCGTACCTCTCGGTCCGAGTTCTACAAGGTTATAGTTCTTCTGGATAAACGGCACAAAGCGCAGCAGATAGTGAAATTTCTGCTTTTCGCTCAATTCATCCGGCTCATAGCCTGCGGAGCGCAGGAGCAGTGTGATCCACTCGTCTTTTGTAAACTGCCGCCTTGTCTCTATGATCTCATCAAGGTCAAGATTTGCCATTTGAATAGGCTTCAGGGCAGCGATAGCAAAGGGCGATTCATACTTGGACTTCTTCTTTTTCAGCTTTTTGCCACGCTTCTTTTTATTGCCGTCAAAGATATCTTCTTCGTATTCTTCCTCTTCATCTTCTCTGTCAAGCCCAACGTATTCGATCTTGATGATGCACCAGATACCGCCGACCAGCAGTTTTTCATTATGCGTCACAAGATCAGAGTTGACCTCAAAATCCTTGAGGTCAAGGTTTGTGAAGCTGGCAATATACTTGTCCTCTTTTTCGTCGAGCCTGACAGTCACCTTGTCGATAACTGTATACTGACCGTTCTCCTTGATCTTGGATTTTACATAATCGCTCTGGTCGGGGCGGACATAATTCTCGCTGAGGATCTTTTTGATCTTTTCCAGACCGATCTTCATTTCTTCTTCATCATCTGTTGCACAATACATTCCAAGCAAATATTCCAAAACATAAGTAGGGACATTTGCACCCTTTTTCATAAGCGAGGTCAGATCCTTACGGACAGACTTGCCGGGGAATGCGTCTATAACTTTTCTATCAAATTCGTCCATGATATTTCCTCCGAATGTGTTCCTTACAGGAATGCTCATTTCCGCTTCAAGCTGTTCCTGTGCAGCTTTATGATCGGGAATACTCCGCTTATGTAAAGTCCTGTATCGATAGATGCGTTTTTTCTTATCTGGAGTAAGCAGGAGCTTTGATCCGATAGAGCCGACCGCTGCCATTGAGCGAAATGCTTCTTTTGCTTCACGGTCACGCTTTGCCTGCACTTCACGCTTTGTTGTTCCCTGTATCGTCACCCAGGGGCGACCGGTTACGCCCTTGAGCCTGAATTTTCTTGTTTTCATCAGTTTATCCCTTAAAAGTCGAAATCATTAGCGAATGCGATCTTGACCGAAAATTCGGTATGCTCTGATACTGTGCCTGTTTCCTTATCCACAATATTGAGATAATACGCAGCATTTCCGTCAAACTCCACACTTTTGAGTGTGAACCTCAGCTTTGTCACCCTGTCCTGCGGCTCGCCTGTTTTGTCAGCGATCAGTGTCTGCACATCACTCACAGGTGTAGACATTTTATCGCACAGATACACCTCATACTCGGCAGGAACAGTCTTTCCGCTGACGGCTTCGGTCTGCATGAAGTCAAGAGAGAAGATATTGTTGCTGATCTTCCTTGTCATGCTGATGAGCTTGACCTGTGCTTTTTTGATGTCCACAAACTTCTTGGAGCTTTTAGAGATATTCTTGAATGTGATCACAGGCACACAGCACTCCTGCAAGGACACGCCTCCGTGAACGAAATTGCTTCCGCCGCCCTGCTTTTTGATACGAATATTTTCATACGGAGCATACCCCACAATGTCGGGAGAATACTCGTCCATAGCAATTTTCATAAGTATGTCGGAACTGCTCTGACTGTCTGCGAGCATATATCTTCTGCCTGTTTCAAAAATATTCCCCGAAACAAGGCTTGTGCTGATCTTTTCGCTTTCGGCAAGGGGCTCATGGGTATACAAAAATCCGTGGTCTGACGTAATTATAATATTAGAACCGCTCATGGAATTGACGACGAGCCGCACAAGGTTTTTAAGCTCCTCTATCGCATCGGTACAGGCTTCAAATACCTGATTTTCGGTATTGGACTTATCACCCACCGCATCTATCGTATTATGATAGATATACACAACATCTGCACCGCTGACAAGCTCACGGCGCTGTGTCTGCTTTAATTTCAGGAGCGTTTCATAGGTCACGGCGCAGTTTTTCGGATTCTTTTTTTTCAGTATCTTATCCCTGTTGTCCGTGCCGTCAGTCGGCATACCATCGCATAATATTTTCATATCCTTCGTAAGTGACAATTTCTCATGAGGGAGAAGTGCCGCCATTCCGAATTTGGTAATGCTCGGGAATGCCGAAAGCATAGCCGTTATCTTTGCTGTGCCGTTTGTTTCCCTCACCAGCTTTTCCGATAACTCCGCCGCCACATCATAGCGCAGAGCATCTGAAATGATGACATATACTCTGCTGTCGCGGGCGATAGGTGAAACTGTATTCTTGTAAAAATCTGCCTGTGCTGAAATATTTTCGAGCGCAAAGCCGTCAGCTGTATAGTCCTTTATCAGCGAACACCAGCCGCTGTTCAGCTCTGCAAGATACCAATTCTTATAAATATTCTCGGCAGTTATGACAGCACTCTTGAACAGATCGTCAAGCGTGCCCGATGTGCTTACAAGGCTTTTGCGGAAATAGATATGCAGCCGCCTGTAATAGCTGTCCATGACATACAGATTTTTGGTGTAGCTGTCCCAAAGCTCCTTGTATGTACCGAAGTGAAAGCCGCCGATATGTTCGTAATGGAACTCCTGCATTTTGGCGATGTAGTACGATCCGTTATACAAATGCTCATAGCGGTCATACCATTTCGAGGTGCGGCGGCTCTCCACGGCTTTTAGGATTTCTTCCGTCTTGATGACATTTTCAGCTATCTCCTGCATAAATCTGCCGATGATGACTTCATCAATACACGGCAGACTGTCAGACGAAAGCAAGCTCACGGTTTCCAGCTTTTCAAGACGCTCCGTCAGCTTCATACGCTCGGAAATATCCTCCGCAATATCAAAGAGCTTTTCACTATCGTCGGAATTGTTCCAATCGTCTATGAACGCATAGCAGGCGGTCTGATTTTCGGGGGAGATATACTGCTCCAGCCCCGAAAGGACTTTTTCCTCACCAATTGCTGAAAAGGCAGTCATAAAAATATGCACCGCCAGCTCATTCAGATCAAACTTGTTCCCGACAAAGCCCGTGTATTTTGCCGTCATCTCCTGCAATGCCTGCATACTGCCGAACTTTTCAATCTGTTCCAGACACTCGTTGTCCTCGTTATACAGCGAATCACAGAGTATCGCCCTCAACACGCCGTGAACGGTATTATGCTTTGTGCCGCATAACACCGCCATTATGTCAATGTGGAGCTGTCCTGCGTTTTCATATTTCGTTCCGAGGACGGCGAGCTTGCCGGTGCGTTCCTTGCTCTCAAAGAATTTCGTGTAGTGCTTCATCGCCCTGCGGAGCTGTGTTGTCTGCGGAATGTGAAGCTCGTCCATCTGCATGGAAATGAGATCAGCACGGAATTCCTCGCTGTAAAGCTGAATGTCCCTCAGCCAGTTGTCTTCACGCTTTGGGTATGACAGCGGGTCGTACACCAGATAATTCGACTGCGTGTCAGTCTCGGAGAGTATCATTTTTGCCTCGAAGAGATTATCTCCCGTCAGCTTTAATATTTTTACATCGGGAATATCCAGCTCATCAAGCATACCCTCAAATTCACGCTCGGAGTCGAACCAAAATATTATCCTGCGTTCGTAGCAATCGGGAAGTTCGGCGGCGAAGCGGTCGGTGAGGGTGTGATTTATCGTGTCAATTGTCATTTTTCTTCTCCGAAATCTGATATATTATAAATTATCTTCGTTAATAATATCCATTATTCGCTCAGGTGCCTGCCTATCATCAGGTTCAATACGACACGCTGTGTCCATCGCCCTGAATATTCGATATGCGCAATAACCCGTATCAAGCCCGGCGCCAATTGTCATTTCAATTACATCGTTTTCCACTATCTCTTTTCCAAGCTTCAGCAGATCAAGATACACCTCATCGTCAGGATCATCAGGGTGAACAACACGGAAACCTATCTTTGTAATGCATCTCCTGCCAGTAAGAATATCAAGAGAGTATGAAAGTAACGGTATCTTCTTATATTTCACCTGATCATTATTAAACGGTATATTCCAGATGATAAATAACAAAGCACAGGCGACTCTTTCAGCTACTTGTTTCTTAGTGAGTTCAGCATTATCAGACTTTTTCATAGAAACAAGATAATCAGAACTAACTGCTGAATAAAAGCCATCAAAGCAATTAGCAGCATCATCGTCACTCATTATCGGGTTGATTCTTTTGTCAATCTTATTATACGATAAATAATTATTAGCTGCAAAGATCAATGCCTTATCAGCGGAATCATACTTACTGTTATCCTTTTTAAGTTCCTGAGTCAGTTTTTTGCTTATAAAGCGTATCATTTCCAAAGTGATATGCTCATGTTCGAGTATATTTGTATCGCCATAAGTTATCATAATAAGCTTCCTTTCTTATTTGAGTTTTTCCAGTATGTCTGCAAATTTCGCATAATTCACCTTCACGCCGTCGTCCAGGTCAATGTCTATCATCTGATCGGCGAGGTGGTGGACTTTCTCCTCGTACTTGTTTATCTCGTCAAGCTGTGCGGTGAGTTTTTCGTGGCGCTTTTTGAGCTTCACACGGTCGGAGGGCGCGGCGCTCTCCATCTGCTCGCCGAGCATGGAAAGCTGTGTGCGGTAGCGCTCCTGCAATTCGTGGACGTAGTCTGTGCGGACGGTGGCAACGGTGGTTTTCTTCCAGCGGTGCATATACACCAGCGCCTTGAAAGCGTGCTTTTTGCCGGAGCTGAACAGCCAGTAGATCGGGCGTTTCTGATAAATTTTGCAGTGGTCGGCATAAAAGCCCGTCAGCAGATAATTGCGAATGATCTCACGGGGCGTACCCTTGCCGCCCAAAGCATCGGCGATAAATTTCAGGTTCTCCTCCAGCGTGTCCTCGCCGTAGACCTTCGCCACGAAATCCACGATCAGCCCTGTCAGATCGGTGGGCAGGTAATCGTCATCGCAGATCGGCAGAACGTTGTCTTTCACAGGGATAATGGTCTTATACTTGCTGTCGTCCCACTCGCCGCCTGCGTAGGCAAGCCCCTTGACGTCCAGCGAATACCGCCCGAACAGGCAGCCCACGGCGTAGCTTATCAGGCTTTTGATCTCACGGGTGAGGTCGGCACGGCGCACGGTCACGTCCCTGTCCTCGACCTCGGGTGTCAGCTCGTCCTGCAAGCCGTAAATGTCGATGAAAATGCGGTTGAGTTCTTCCTCGTTCGCCTTTAGCTTTTGGAAACGGGCTTCGCATTCCTGCTCCCATTGGTTGTATTTATCACTAATCAGAGTTCCCATTATTATCTTCCTCACTTTGGATAGAAAAGTATTTTTTTTCTTTGTCTATATAAGAAATCCAGTCTATTAAAGTTTGTTTATTGATAAGAATCCGTGCTGTAATTGTGCTTCCGTCTTTATCTTCCAAAAGAACGTTTTCATTCTCAAAGAAATATGTATTTGAATGTGCAAAAGAATTTCTTATATGTCGAAAAAGACAATGGATTCTACTTTCGCCACCACCTGCAAATTTCAAATTTTCATTCTCATCAACTGTAACACTATATTTTTGCATTAAAACAATTCGAGGGTGATCTACGCATATATGAAAGCCTGACATGGCGCTTTCATTTAATGTATCTTTTATTGATTTCGCCCTTATGCAACACATTTTACTTATGTTCGCTATTCTCATCAAATCTGATTCAATCTGATTTAATATTTTTTGTCTTTTACTTGAACCTAAATCCCAGCCATAGTTTTCTAATGAAATTTGTAACCCACAGTCTCCAGCTAAATTATGAGTAACATAAAAATCCCATATAGCAAGTCTCTCTTTTGTGTCATATGGAGATTCTTCAATTGATTTTTTAAATTCTGAAATATTTTCCTTAATACTTTCACAATCATGTTTAAAACCATTCATACCTGCCATACTCTCACCTCACACCAACGGGTGCCCCTCAAAATCCCAGCTTGTTTCAAAGCTGTCCCAGTCACTTTTACTTAAATCAACGTTTTCTCTTGTCATTTCTTCAACCTTTGTTCTTTTGTCTTTATTAATTACCATAGGCAATTTTTTCATCTCTCCACATTGATAATTCAATGTCGGAGAAAGCATTTGAAGAATATCAGAACATACAATTGAATTAAGAAAAGCTAATATATAGTCATTATCGTCTGTTTGGCTTACTAATGCAGGACTTGCATCATCAAAATATGTTCCATTCGGGTTTTTTCTAAAACCAGTTTTGTAACTTGATAGCTTCGTCCATACAATAGTATTGTATTTGAAGTATTTTGAAGCCCCCAGTCCACTTCCCTCGAAATTCCGTAGTTCTAAAGCATCATTTTCCCAATTGATAACGTATTCTAAATTCCCATACCATCTTCTGAAATCTCCGCCCTTACTGTATGGAATCCATTTCTTATATAATTTAGTATTCGGAATTTCAAACCACATTCTCAAAAAGCGCTTATTATCTCCTGTAAATATACCCTTAACTATTGCAAGAAAATAGCTATCAATTCTTTTTTCATCAAACGCCCTAACAAAATTCTCACTCACCCAATAAGCCACCGGCATACCCGGGATCTTGGAGAAGTTTTCCTGCTTGGCTGCAAAGCGCTTTTCACCGCTCAAAAAGCCCACGCATTTTTCATTTTCGCCTATAATATCAACAAGTCTTACATAAGTTCCGGCATGATTATCGAGCTTTCTTCCGCAATCAACAAACGCAGTTGTCTGCACGACCTCGCCGCCTATCTCGTCAAATGCTCTTGCACCGAGGTGCGCCATATTTATTGTAGATTTGAACATGAGCTTTTTCCGCAGATTTTCATAGCTTGACAGGAACATCCAAGCGTGCTGTGTTATCATCGCATAAAAACCGTTGGGCTTTATCATAGAGCCGCATTTCTCGATAAAGCACGCAAACAGGTCGCTCTTGCTGTCCGGAAAATACTTCTTCACAAAATCCGACAGCCTCGCATTCATTCCCGAGCCGCCCATATACGGCGGATTGGTGCAGACCACATCGTATTTCTGCCCGAGAATTTTGTGTATCTTCATCATCATGTCAAGCTGCCACAGGGTCAGCCCGAAGGTGGGGGAAAAGTCCGAAACGGCGGCGTCGATGTCCGCAGGCGCAGTCACCGTCATCAGCGAGCCGTAGGTGTCGGCGAACTCGAACTGCTCCGCAAACCGCCTGATACTGCCCGACAGCATTTCACGCTCCACGCCCATGACGTCGGCAAAATTCGCAAGGTTCGGCTGGTTTTCGGGACTCAGAATGCGGCGGTTGTACTGCCTTGCCTTCATCATCACCGCAAAATACGCCAGCTGATAGGCACGGCGGTCGATGTCCAGACCATACAAATTATGGCGGAGAATGGACTTAGCCGCATCTCTCTCCGACCAGCCGCAGGCGGTGTAAATGTCCATCAGCACGTCAAACGCATACACAAGGATATGCCCCGAACCCATACACGGGTCAAGGAATTTGATCTGTTCGGGTTTCATATTCTTGTATTCCGCACGCAGTTTTTCAAGCTCCGCCTTGACGGATTCCTCCTGCTGTGCTTCTTCGAGATAGTATTTCCAGTCGGCGGAATCGGGCTTGCCGTGACCCTCGACCCACAGCCTGCCCAGAGAATTTTCCACCATGTAGCGCACGATCCAGTCCGGCGTGAAAAGCTGAGTTGCCGCAGGTATCGCCGCCGCCGAGATCTTGATATTCTTCTTTAAATCGGCGAAAACCTTGTCCTTCGGCTCGGTGTTATAATACTGATACAGCCACCCGATGATCTGCACCTGGTCTTTCCAGTCGTCTTCGGGAATATCGCTGACCATGTGCGCTAAAACGCTGTCCTCACGCAGCAGATTTCGAGGGAACAAAAGCTCAGTCCAGCCGCCGATCTGCTCGAACATTTCGGGCAGACCCTCGTTCAGCGCATTGCACTGTGTGATGATAATATATTTATATAACCGCTCGTTCTCCTGGTTTTCCAGCAGTTCCAAAACAAGTTCTTTGTCGAGCCCGTCAAGCTCTAAATTCACCGCATCGGAGAGGACTTCGGGTTTGAAAGCGCCGCTCTCGTCCGAGAAAATGCGGGTGTGCGACGGCAGATAATTGTTGACCTCCATGAACCGCAGCGCAATAAAGCGGTTGAACCATGTGTAGGCGGCTTCCTCCATGGTCTGCGCAAAGCCGTTCTGACGAATATTCGTTATCAGCTGCGCCCGCTGGCTTTTCTCCGTCGGTGTAAGCGTTCTGCCGTTGACCGACTCTTGCGCAGGGTCGTTCTTTCCGTTCTCTGTAACATCATATTCAAACGCCATCTGCGTAACGGCATTTATCAGTGTAACTCTCGCCCAGACAGCGAAATTCTTTATAGCAGTCTTGTTCATATTTTTATACTCCCTCAGATAATGTGCAGCACATCATGACCGTTCAGCTTGTCCATCAGCGTCCTCTTGACCTCTGCAAGATACTCGTCAATGTCGGCTTCGTTTTTCAGCTTCATCGTGTGGCAGACGGTACTTCTGCTGACCGTGACTGTATCAACATTCGGTTCAGCCACCACAGCCAATTTCTGTAAATACTGCTGCCTGATGTTGCCGATCTGTATTTTCATCGCATCAAGGGAAGTCAGCTTGTCCGCATTTTCGGCGGCAGTGCGCTTTTCGGTGAGCGCATCATCAGCCCTCTGTACTATGTCAGCCTGCTTTACGTCTGCCGACTGGTGTATCTCGCCCATAGCCGCCTGTATCTCGGCTTTGACTTCATCACGCTTCTGATCGAGAAGTCTTGCATACACTTCACGGACGGTCTGCACCAATTCGGGCAGCTCGCTGATTTTCTTGTACGGCTTTTGCGCCGATAGTATATCCTTTATCCTCGAAATATCGGACAAAGCCTTATCCTCGGTCTGAAAATATTCCTTTTCTTCCTGCACCGAATCAACGAGCCTTTTTGCGCTGTCAAATATCGTTTTCTGCACACGGAAGAAGGTATTGACATCGCTCATATCCTCTGCAAAGTCAAGAAAATCGTCCTGCATATCCATAGCCTTTTTCAGCAGTGCTATGTTATCATTTTTCTGCGAAAGCAGCTCACCGCACAGCTTCACACCGCCCTCAACAATGCTTTTGCCGGGGTAGCCGAAAGCGCTGTATTCTTTTGTGAGCAGCTCATTAAGCGTGTTCCGCTCGGTTTCAAATTTTCCTATGATATATGCGATCAGCCCGTCCTCGTCATCGGGGATAGCACCGAGCGTGCAGTTATGATATTCGCTCAAAAATTCACGGCATTTCTTGATGAGCGCAGTCGGGGGCGCAACTCTGAACCCTATGATAGCCTTGTCTATCTCAGTACGCTTGCGGAGATAATCGGGCATTTTCTTATCGTTCAGCTGAATGACCGCTCCGCCGTACTTGACCTGCAATTTCTGTGCAGCGATAAGCTCCGCCGTCACAGCCGCAATATCCACCTCACGCCAGCCGTAGGGGATAGCCTGATAACGCTTCTGAATGTCGCCCATTGAAGTCGGCAGCTGTTTCATTTTCTGTATCTCTAAATACTGGAACAACTCCTTGACAGCCTCTGCGTTTGGTGACTCCGCACCCTCCAGCATCATCTGCTTGTCACCGTTTAATATATTTATAATATCCGAATCGCTGTCATAATTCTTATGAACATATCCGAGCTTGGTGTAAACGCTCTCCACGAGAATGCTCATGGCTCTTTCGATACGCTCTTTCACAGACGATACTTTCAGCGTCAGCTTATCGCCTGCGACATAGATTCTGCCCTCTGCGATTGCCGCCGAGATAAGCTCCTCCGCACGCTTTTCGTGCGCCGAAGCCTGATTTTGTCTGTTACGAATAATGCTCTGAATCATTTCGGGGAGCTGTGCCACATTCTTGCTCTTGACATAGCGGCGGATCTTCATCGCATCTTCCAGCTCCTTGAAATAAGGCTGACTTTCCGCAAGAACGACAATGACCTCATTATCCGCCGCCGACCTCATGAGGAACATGGAATCATCGGTGGAATATATCTCCGAAGCAACAGTAATAAAATGCAGTGCGATAGAGCCTGTCAGCTGACCGATCACGGTTTCGTCAATGCGCTGATCGTATGGGAAATCATACTTGCCGTACTTGAATTTCTTGCTGACAAACAGCTTGCCGAAAATAATATCGGAAATAGCCTTCGTGATGATAGCACTGTCAACAGGCGTGTTCTTGATCTCACGGGCAATATCTTGCTCATCATCGGTCAGGAAAGTGTATGTATCGCCCGCACGGGAAACGTAGTTCTGTGAAACCAGCCTGTCAAGGGACTGCTGTATCGTCAGCCTCGTGGAAACTTTGTCTGTTCGTATATCATCAGCCATTAAAATACTGATATTATCCACATTCGCCTTGATGTCATCAACGTAACGGACGAGGTACAGCAGCTTTAATATATTCACATCTGCCTGCTCGATGCCGTCATGGTTATCGGCAGCATTCTGGCAGCGGTCGATCACACGGCGGATCGAGCTTTCAAGGAAAGTATGCACCGTATCATAGAAAAGATAGAACGGCACAAGGGCGTACTCGTCCTTGTCCTGAATAGCCTGCGCCGCCTCCTGGAAGCCCGAAAGCATGGAACGCTCACCGCCCGAAAGGTGCTTGCCCGAATTGCCGTGCTTGCGTATCTCGGCAAGTACGTTTTGCATAAGCCTGAACTGATAGGGCACAAAGGGATAAGTCTCCACAAATTCGCCCTCACCTGAATAGCCCTTGAGGTCAAGCACTGCATTGTTGAATGTAAACAGATTTTTCAGCACCTGATCGTTATTATCATACTGCTGAATTAGAAGCTGTTGGGCACTGTCGGTCTTAGCAAGGATACGCTTTTTGATAACCTCATCAACGCTCGATGAACTAAGACTCAGACGGGTATTGAAGCGTCCCTGTATCTTGGAAAAATCATCACCGCTGATCTTGGTGATGCTGTCGATCGCCTCCTGCGAAGTCACCATCACCCACACTCTGCCGCCGCATTTCGTGCCGATCTCCTCAACGATCGTCTGCAAATTCAGCATCAGATCAGAGTCCGAGCCGATGTACTGACCGACTTCATCTATCATGAACATAAGGCGGTAGTCCCTGCCCTTGCTGTCAATATACTCACGAATTTCCTTCACGAGCTGTTCGATACTAAGCTCAATTTCTTCCTCACCGTTGAACCAGTTTCGTGCGGCAGTTTCACTCATACCGAGGGCTTCGGACATGGCTTCCACAATATCGTCCTCAAAGAAAGCAAAGGAATCACGGGAATCCTCCCATGTGCCGCCGTTGATACGCTCAAAGCTCTCTCTGAACTGCTCTGTCTTGCCGCTCTTTTCGATAAACTGCTCCAGCTTTGCGACTTTCAGATCATTGCCATAAAAGCCCTGATGCTCGTAGAACACCTTGGCAAAAACACGCAGTATCGCCGTCTTGTCCTTCGTCAGAGGGCTTTTGGAGTCAATATTAAAAAGTATCGTTTCGGTGGGAACTCTCACACAGTTTTCGAGCTGGGCGAACATCATCGGATCATCGAACTTATCCGAAAAATACTGCACAGCCTTTTTGCCGCCGACTGTCTTGTTGGAAAGCAGATAGGACAAAATTTTCAGAAAATGAGATTTACCGCTTCCGAAAAAGCCTGAGATCCACACGCCGATCTTGTCAGTCGGAGTGTCAAGCGAGCGCTCATAATGATTGAGAAATGTATTGAAATGGCGGCGCAGTTCCTTTGTGATGATGTACTCCGAAAGCTCCTGCACGATGGACTGTTCATCGTCCTGCGCCACCTTGATAACGCCGTTGATGTCACGGTTGATATCTGCCTTGTATATATTCTGTAAACGCATTTTTATTGCTCCTTTAGATCATGTTGAAAGCACGGTAATAATTGCCGTCGTTAAATTCATCGAACAGCGAAAGCGTCTGTCCGTCATAAGCCCCGGGATAAAGCATCACCACGGGAATGTCCGAGAAGATATGCTGGATATTGTCAAGGATATTGTGCGAGCGCATGAAAGGATATACCTTGCCGACACCTGTTATCAGCAAAATATCGCCGTGTTCATGCGGCTCATATTTCATCTTCTCCACAAATGCTTCGGGCGATACCGCCTTTTGAAGCTGTTTCAGAAGTCCCTCCGAGCCTTTCTTTTTTTCCATATTGGGAATGCTTTTCAGTATCCGCTTTTCCTCGCATATTTGCAGGAAAATCTTGTACAGATCACATTCTATCAGTCTGAACGGCTGCCCCTCAGCATTTATCAGATCCGCAAAAAAACTGCGGACAGTCATTTCGTCTTTCGGGTCATAGCAAAAAACGTGTATTCCTACCTCGTTTGAAAGTCCCTTGTTGCTCAGAAAAACTTCATCAGAAAAGTGTTTTTTTATTTCATTGAGCTGGTCTATAATATTACTCATCGTGTGTACCTCAACTAAAACAATTAAAAGCCGCAAGCGCAGATGTATCGCCATTTCCCCGAATCACTGCTTCAAGCTCGGGATACAAGTAAACGGGCATAAGCGTGTCAGAACGAGAATTTTCAAGGTATTCGCACTCCACCAGAAAACGCACCAACACCTGTTTGAGCTTCTTTATGGTTGACTCGCTCCAGCTATCCACCGCAGGGACTTTTTCGGCAAGCTCCATAAAGAACACATTAACGTCCTTAGCGGAAAAATCAAGTTCCTGTGAGCGGTATTTTTCGCCGATCACCTCGGTCATAAAATCATAGACGATGCTGTTCTCGCACATGATCGCATACAGATTTATCTGCTTTGCGACTTCGGCAGAAGCGTCTGCAAGATACGAAACAAGCTCGGGAGAATCAAGGGCATCTATGCGTTTGAAGCAGGTATTGGTGATAGACCTTATCATTCGTTCGGTAGGAAACTGGAACAGATTTTCTGCAAATATCTCAGCAAGAATATCTTCACGGCTTTTTCCCTGCATGGCAAGTCCTGCCACGACTCGCATCTCAAAAAAAAGGAACTGTTCCCTTGTCAGTCCGCCGCTGTAATGATCTTGTGGCATTTTTTCACTCCTTCGATGTCAGTAACTGCCCGATTATTGCTTAGAATATGTAAAAGCGGGAGTGGTTTTTCTCAAAATATATCCATTACAGATACGCTCTCCAAAATGGCGATTTAGCGTGATTATTCAGTTTTCAAGCTGCTAATCTGACACAACAATACACTA
>NZ_CACWPP010000020.1 GCF_902762735.1 uncultured Ruminococcus sp. | reverse complement strand
CGCCGAGCCGCATGAACGGTATGTTTTCAACTGCGTTCTGCTCCAAAACCCCATGTGCGAAACGATGATGCGCTTCGGATTTGACACAAAAACCTCGGCGGACTATATAAGCTCAATTTGCAAAATAATTGCTCCGCTGGAGCCGTTTGTCGTGTATCTTTATTCGGGCGACATAAGGAAATCGATAGAAAAAGCCGTCCCCGAAAGAGGCTCGGCTTGGCTGAACAGTGTCATAGACTATCACTGCAACGGCGCTTACGGAAAGGCTATGCGGCTTTCGGGATTTGACGGCTATATATCGGCACTTGAAGAACGCCAGCACAGAGAGCTCGAGATACTGCGCAGTTTGAATGTTCGCCACATGATAGTCAATGACCCTCAGAAAGACTGGGACAAAGCCTATTCGGAGATTGACAGCATAACATCAACAAGTCAACAATAACCACAGCGGACGCTCCACACAATGAATGGAATGTCCGTTGAACTTGTTTCTTGATATACTATTCTAATTGACACTGGTATTATATGGAAGAACAGCTTTAGTCGTTTTGCATAAACTTACCAGCAAGATTGATATTTAACAAATATTTTTGCTTAAAATACACGTATCTGCGTGAAAAATCACTTGATAATTGCTCTAATCGAATCAGTATTTTCATAAAAAATTGTTGATGAAATCTTCGATTTTTAATAAAATGTACAATTTTAGGAATATAGGGTAGTAAAATGCTTATAAAGGCTTGACATTGTCTTTTTTAAATAGTATAATAATTAAGATTAGAAGTGTAAATATTATATTTCGCAGGATTGCACGTTTTGCGAAATGTTTAAAGGAAGAAATGCGATGGAACTTAAACCTTTTGAAAAGAAGATCTGGCTCGCATCTCCCACCATGCACGGTGACGAGCAAAAGTGGGTCGATGAAGCTATAATAACCAACTGGGTCAGTACAGTCGGTGCGAACATCAACGAGATAGAAAAGCAGATCGCAGAGTATGTCGGCTGCAAGTATGCTGTGGGGCTGTCCTGCGGAACTGCTTCGTTGCACCTCGCGGTCAAGTTGGCTGGCGAAAAGCTGTATGGAATGCCTAAGCCCAACTGTGAAACTTTGCAGGGTCACAAGATATTCTGTTCCGATATGACTTTTGATGCAACTGTCAACCCGATCGCTTACGAGGACGGCGAGGCTGTTTTCATCGACACCGAGCGCGACACCTGGAACATGGATCCTGTCGCTCTTGAAAAGGCCTTTGAGATATATCCCGATGTCAAGCTGGTGGTCGTGGCTCACCTTTACGGCACTCCAGGAAAGATCGACGAGATCAAGGCGGTCTGCGACAAGTACGGTGCGCTGATAGTTGAGGACGCTGCCGAGAGTCTGGGTGCTACATATAAAGGCAAGCAGACAGGCACTTTTGGCGACTACGGCTGTATTTCGTTTAACGGCAACAAGATCATCACAGGTTCGTCGGGCGGAATGTTCCTCACCGACAGCAAGGAAGATGCCGATAAAGTCCGCAAGTGGTCTACTCAGAGCCGTGAGGACGCTGCGTGGTATCAGCATGAGGAGATCGGCTACAACTACCGCATAAGCAACATTGTTGCAGGAATCGTGCGTGGTCAGATACCTTATCTCGACGAGCATATCGCTCAGAAGAAAGCGATATATGAAGCCATATGCGGTGGTGGGTCTTGTGCTTTCGACCTGTGTTTCAAAGCGGTGTGACCTGTTAAGTCTGGAGGACAAAACAGTCTGCTCTCTCGGCATAAATGTAAACTGCTCCGGACTTTTCATCAGCTTTGCAGCCTGCCTGCCAGCGTCGATCTCCACCGCAGTTATCGGGCCTATCAGCTTTTTGGAGCTTATCGTTCCTCACATAGCAAGGCTGCTTGTGGGAAGCGGACACAGGATGCTTATCCCCTACACGATGATACTCGGAGCATTTACATTCCTGCTTGCTGACACGCTGGGAAAGACTACCGCACAGCCATACGAGATAAGCGCATCGGTCATAATGTCGGTGGCGGTTGCTCCTTTCTTTATCATTCTTCTGAGAAGGACGGTGAAGAAAAATGGGTAATGTTTTTGAAATAGAAAAGCTGAACTTTTCATACGGTGACAACCACGTTATCCGTGACCTTTCGGTAAATATTTCGGAGGGAAAGATCACCACACTCATCGGTGCGAACGGCTGCGGAAAATCCACGCTTTTCAATCTTATGACAAAAAATCTGCGTATCGCAGGCGGAAACATAAGGCTGGACTCAACGGATATTTCTGACATAAAGCTGCGTGATTATGCAAAGCGTGTGGCTATCGTTCACCGGTACAATACTGCTCCCGATGATATATCTGTTGAAAAGCTTGTAGGCTACGGACGCACTCCGCACAGGGGCTTCGGGCTTCCCGAAAACAGCGAGGAGAACGAGCAGAAGATCACACAGGCACTTGAAATAACCAACACTGCAAAGTTCAAGGACAAAGCCGTATCAACGCTTTCGGGCGGACAAAAGCAGAGGGTGTGGATAACAATAGCTCTGGCACAGGATACAAAAATACTGTTCCTCGAAGAGCCGACTACCTATCTTGATATTCGCTATCAGCTTGAAATTTTGCGGCTTGTCAAACGGCTGAAAACGCAGTATAATATAACTGTGATAATGGTGCTGCACGACATCGACCAGTCGCTTTACTATTCGGACGAGATAATCGCTATGAAGGACGGGCTGATCATCACACAGGGCGAGCCCGAGCAGGTCATTTCGGAGCAGCTTATCAAAGATGTTTACGGTGTTGCGCTTAGGCTGACTGAGGTGGACGGCAAGCCCTTTGTGCTGCCGATCTAGGGGGAATTTTATGATAAAAAAGAGACTGATACAGGAAATGGGTGACTCGAAGAAATACATCTTCGGAAACGTTGCCGCCCAGTGGGTGAGCCTTGCATCAAACATTGTGATGATGTTCGGTATTGCAAATCTGCTGGAAAAAATGATAACCAAGTCAGCAAGTACGGGCGACTATGCTTTTGCGATGACGGCGGCGGTCTGCTCGCTTGTGATACGCTTTGTCTGCTCACGCTTGCAGGAGCGGTGCAGCTATCTGTCATCAAGGTCGGTGAAGAAAAATCTGCGTGAGCTTATCTTCCGAAAGCTCCTGCGGCTCGGCACAAGCTACCGTGAGAGCGTACCGACCTCGGAGATCGTGCAGCTTTCCGTCGAAGGCGTTGACCAGCTGGAGACCTACTACGGGCAGTTCCTCTCGCAGTTTTTCTATGCGTTTCTCGCTCCGCTGACGCTGTTCGGAGTGCTGTCCTTTGTGAGCATTAAGGCGGCTGTGGTGCTGCTGATATGCGTGCCGCTGATACCGGGAGCTATAATGGGCGTGCAGAAGATCGCCAAAAAGCTCCTCGGCAAATACTGGGGGCAGTATGCCGCTCTGGGAGATACCTTTCTCGAAAACCTGCAAGGCATGACAACGCTGAAGATATATCAGGCGGACGAGCATACCGCCAAGAAAATGCGGCAGGAGAGCGAGCATTTCAGACGCATCACAATGAAGGTGCTGACCATGCAGCTAAACTCCGTCACCATAATGGACTTGATCGCATACGGCGGTGCGGCGCTGGGCGTTGTGCTTGCCGCAAGCGAGTTCAACAAGGGCAATATCGGCTTTGCAGGCTGCTTTGTGATAATAATGCTCTCGGCGGATTTCTTTATCCCAATGCGAAAGCTGGGCAGCTTTTTCCATGTTGCAATGAACGGCATGACCGCCAGCGACAGGCTTTTCAGGATACTCGATCTCCCCGAACCAGAACAGAGGGAAAAGACGATAAGTCCTGAAAACTGTACAATTGATATATCAGGTCTGCGGTATTCCTACGATGACGAAAGAGAAGTCCTCCACGGTGTGGATATGCACTTCGATATGAATAAATTAACCGCAATATGCGGCGAGTCGGGCTGCGGTAAATCCACCGTTGCAGGCATACTTATGGGCAGGAACAAGGGCTACTACGGCAGTGTGAAGATAGGCGGCACAGAGCTTTCCGAGATCAGTGAAGCAAGCCTTATGCAGTCGGTGACATACATCTCACACAACAGCTATCTGTTCAAGGGAACGGTGCGTGAGAATTTGCAGATCGGCAGCTTCAATGCGACTGATGATGATATGCAGGCAGCCCTCCGCAAAACAAAGCTATCCGATTTTCTGAACAGCGAACAGGGGCTTGACACCCTCCTTACAGAGAACGGCGGCAACCTTTCAGGCGGTCAGAGACAGCGGCTCGCTTTGGCAAGGGCTCTCCTCCACGACACGCCGATATACATCTTCGATGAAGCCACAAGCTCCGTAGATGCGGACAGCGAGGCTGAAATAATCGAGATGATCTACGAGCTGGCAAAGACCAAAACAGTTATCATGATCTCGCACCGCCTTGCCAATGTCAAGGACGCTGACAGCATATATGTCCTCGACAGCGGCAGTCTTGCCGAGCATGGAGCTCATAAGGAACTGTCCGAAAGTTCGGACGGAAAATATGCAGACCTGTGGCGCACACAGCGCTCTCTCGAAAGCATCGGAAAGGGGGCAAACAGCTATGAATAATGCTGCGAAAAAACGTTCAGCAATAGGCATTATGTCAAGAATGATACGCCTTGTAAAGCCGTTGGCAGGCTTCATGTGCCTAGCGGTTTTTCTTGGGGTGTGCGGTTTTATCTGTGCTGAATTTATCACGATCATGGGCGGCTATGCTCTCCTTGATATATTAAAATTTGAAACCCCGTTCAGCCTTAAAGCCGTCTTTGTGGGGGTCGTGCTTCTGGCTGTATTACGGGCGTTTTTCCGCTGCACGGAGCAGTACCTCAACCACTATATCGCATTCACGCTTTTAGCGCTTATCCGTGACAGGGTTTTCAAGGCTCTGCGCCGTCTCTGCCCTGCAAAATTGGAGGGGCATGACAAGGGCGATCTTATCTCTGTGATAACCTCCGACATCGAGCTTTTAGAGGTCTTTTACGCCCACACTGTCAGCCCGATCTGCATTGCAGCGGTTATGACAGTCATAATGACAGTGTTCATATCTGTCCAAAACATTGTACTCGGAATGATCGCTCTGTGTGCGTATATCTGCGTGGGCATCATCGTGCCGATAATCATTTTCAAGCGCAGCGGCAGTAATGCAGACGAGTACAAAGCAGGCTCGGGACAGCTTTCAGCTTTCGTGCTTGAGAACCTGCGTGGGCTTGATGAAACGATACAGTACAATGCAGGTGAGCATCGTATCTCACAGCTTAAAAAGCGTGCCGATCACCTTGCTGAAAAGCAGGAGAAAATGTCCGAAAGCATCGGGCTGAACGCTGCGATAACAAACAGCGTGATACTTGTTTTCGACCTTGTTATGCTGTTTGCGGGCATTGCTCTTTACAGCGCTGATAGTATCAGCTTTTCTCAGCTTGTGATAAGCGTAATCGCTATGATGTCTAGCTTCGGACCGGTGGTGGCGCTTGCAAACCTCGGAAGTGTTTTGCAGAACACTCTTGCCTCGGGTAACCGAGTGCTTGATATTCTCGATGAACAGCCCGTCACCGATGAAATAACTGACGGCAGTGATGTTTCGTTCAACGGTGCAAGGGCTGAGAATGTAACGTTCTCCTACGGCACGGAAGCTATCCTTGACGATTTCACTCTCGGCATTGAAAAGGGTGCTGTCACGGGCATTGTCGGTAAGTCGGGCAGCGGAAAATCCACGTTCTTAAAGCTGCTTATGCGCTTCTGGAAAACGGGCAGCGGCGAGATAAAGATCTCAGATACCAACATTAACAGCATCAACACAAGGTCGCTCCGCAGCTGCGAGAGCTTCGTTACGCAGGACACCCAGCTTTTCCACGAAACTATCGAGTACAATGTGAAGATCGCAAAGCTTGATGCCACCCGCGAGGAGGTTGTCGAGGCCTGTAAAAAGGCGGCTATCCACGATTTTATCATGGTCCTGCCCAACGGCTACGAAACGCAGGTGGGCGAGCTTGGCGAGACCCTTTCGGGCGGTGAACGTCAGAGGATAGGTCTTGCGAGGGCATTTTTGCATAACGCTCCGCTGATGCTTCTTGACGAGCCGACAAGCAACCTTGACAGCCTGAACGAAGCGGTCATTCTCAGATTGCTCCTTGACAAAGGCGAGGACAAGACAGTGGTGCTTGTCAGTCACAGGCCTTCGACAATGCGTATCTGCGACGTTTCTTACAGCGCGGAGAACGGAAGAATGAGCTGAACCTCTGCATAGAATTGGAGTTTTAATGTCGATAAAAAAGATAGTTTTCATAACCCTCGGCTGCATCTGCCTTGCCCTCGGAACGGTGGGGGTGGTGCTGCCGATACTGCCGACGGTGCCGTTTTACTTAGCGACAGCCTTCTGCTTTGCCAACAGCTCCGAGCGGCTGCATAACCGGTTCGTAAACACCGTGCTTTACAAAAAGCATTTGCAAAGCTACGTGGAAAGGCGTGGAATGCTCCTCAAAACAAAGGTCAGCATAATCACCACCGTCACGCTGCTTATGGGCTTTGGCTTTTTCATTATGGCAAGGAAGGGCATCCGTGTGCCCTGCATTATCCTTGCGGTGGTTTGGGTGTGTCACATTATCTACTTTGTCTTTGGAGTAAAGACGATCAGGGACGAAGAATAGCGTAAAAAGAAGTCGGGAGACCGGCTTCTTTTTTTCTGCAAAATATTGACGTTTGAGATAGAATGTGATATACTTGAAATAGGGTTAGCAATACCTAACTATCAAAATGTATGCGTTGCCAGTCAGAGCTTGGTGAACTGCTGATCCGACAGCTGTGATATGGAGGTTAAGGAAGAAATGAAACAAACAGTAAAACGTTCGCTCATGGTCAGCGTAATGATGTCTCTGCTCGTGATTGTTCTGCCGTGCCTTGCACCGCCGAAGCTGGTACTGAGATTTCTCCCGAAGGACATATACGAAGCCGGAAAAGATCACCCTGCACCCTCAAAGAAAAGGCAGATGCTCGGGCATATCCTCACACTGCTATTCTTAGGGTGTTTTATCCGCTGCATGAAGAAAAACGCTGATGAGATCAGGCGGGAAGATCTCAGCTTTGGAGAAGCCTTCAAACGGCTGGCGGCATTTCTGTATGTGGAAAAGGCCTTTGACATCATCGTTCTCGACCAGTTCCTGTGTATGACCAGCGGCTGGTATCAGCGCTTTTACCCCGAGACCAAGGACTGTGCAGGCTGGCATAACAGAGGCTGGAACAACAGGCAGCAGGCGGCAAGATTGCTGCTTTACCCTATATTCTGCGCTGTGCAGTCGCATCTGCTGACAAAAAAGAATGGCAAGTGATGGACACCATCTGCAAGTGGATAGTGTCGGTCGATGAAAAGTCGGCTGTGTAGTCCACAGGAGGGGAAATATGAAAACTATCAGCAGTTCAATTATTTACAAGGGGCTTTACAAAGACCTTGAAACTCGGTTCGGCCATGACGAGGCGCACAGGATATGGGCGCTTGCCGAGCGTGTGAACAGGCACCTTTATGAAAAATACTCCGCCGATGATAAATACGGCAACGCAGATATGCTGTTCCCTGCGGCTGCGGTATATCTTGCGCTGCGTAAGCGGCAGCCGTGTTTTCCTGCTATGGATATGCTCAGGAATTACGGCACAAAGACCGGTGAGCGCATGAGAAAGCTGATACATACTATCACTATGCTGCCGTGGGCTCCGTACATTATCTGGAAAAATATCGGCAGCATAAGCGATTACATGAGCAGCGAAAAGCTGGGCTACACAAGGCAGGGACTTGCGGTGACAAAGACCGCCTCGCAGGTCGATGTCCTTAGCTGCCCTATCCACGAGCTGGCAAAGAGGATCGGAATGCCCGAAGTCTGTCAGACGATATGCGCTATGGATAAGGTCTATATGACGGGCTTTCGGCACATTCAGTACCGCCGCACCAAGTCGGTGGCAGAGGGTGACGAGTGCTGCGACTACCGCCTGTGGTGGGACAGGGAGAAAAAATGAGGAACAGCAGTGTGAAAAACGAAAACAACTGGGCGGTGGAGGTTCTGCCGAAATGTTCGGAGTATGACCTGGGCTACAACTATACCGAATGCGGCATCTGCAAGCTATGCAAGGACGAGGGCTGCCCCGCGCTGGCTAAATATATGTGCAGGCTCGACCACATCATAGCGGATATGATGGGAGCTGACCTTGTACGCACCAAGACCCTTGCCGAGGGCGGAGATATGTGCGATTTCAGGTACAGTCTGAAAAACAGGACGTGATAAAATGAATAGATTTATCTCACAATTCGGCAAGCCCACAGGGGCTTTCGGCAGGGCTCTGGGCAGGATTATGACAGTCTCAAACAGAAAGATGCACAGGGCTGTCCTGCAGGAGCTGGGCGGTGTGCAGCGTATTCTGGAGATAGGCTTCGGAACAGGCTCGCAGCTTGAAATGATAAGCCGAAGTTATTCAGGTGCGGAGCTTTTCGGCATTGACATTTCGGAGGATATGCTGAATACAGCAATGAAACGGCTGACCAGAAAGGCAAAGCTGTCCCTCTGCGACTGTGCAAAAACAGATTTTCAAGACGGCAGCTTTGATGCTGTGATAACTACCGACACCTGCTATTTCTGGCAGGACTCACAGAAGGTCTTAGCGGAGATCAGACGCATCACCAAGCCGAGAGGCAGGCTTATCCTGGCGTACAATTCAATGTATGCAGACTCTGTTCACAAGTCTGCGGGAACGGCTATGTACAGCGATGAAACGATCACAAGAGAGATCGAGAGGGCAGGAATGAAGCTGCTGAAAAAGCGTCGCTGCGGCTTCAGGCAGACGGTGTTTGTCATCGGGATATGACCCTGCGGCAGACTGATAATGATATTCATAACCAAATTATTAAAGCTGACCGTACAGAAGTACTTTGTTTTATCATCTGTTATTGACAGTTTCGGGGTAAAGGTCGTGGTGAGTAAGTCTTTCCCATGCGACATTTTCCCATTTAGTACCGGGTCTGCCATAATTGCAGTATGGGTCGATAGATATTCCGCCGCGCGGCAGGAACTTGCCCCAGACCTCGATATAACGGGGTTCCATCAGCTTTATAAGATCATTCATTATTATGTTTACACAGTCCTCGTGGAAATCACCGTGGTCACGGAAGCTGAACAGATACAGTTTAAGCGATTTGCTCTCGACCATCTTAACATCGGGCACGTAAGATATATAGATCGTTGCAAAATCAGGCTGTCCCGTTATTGGACAAAGCGAAGTGAATTCAGGACAATTGAACTTCACAAAATAATCTCTGTTCGGGTGTTTGTTGGGGAAAGTTTCCAATACTTCGGGCGAGTAGTCCTTGCTGTACTTTGTGCCTGCCTTACCGAGCAAAGATATGCTTCCCTTTTCATCATCTTTTCTGCCTGTCACATTCATTCTCCTTTCATCAGCGGGTCAGTCAGACCGTTCGCCTTAAACGCCGCTATCCTGTCACGGCAGGTGCCGCAAACGCCGCAGGGCTTGTCTCCGCCCTCATAGCAGCTCCATGTCAGTTCAAAAGGCACGCCAAGTTCTGTGCCTTTTTTTACAACGTCAGCTTTAGTCAGTGAAACGAAAGGCGCTTCTATCCTGAGCTGTTCGCCGCTGCCAAGAAAGACAGCCTCATTCATGGCACGGTTAAATTTTTCTGAACAGTCGGGATAAGCGTTACCTGCCGCATCATCACTATGAGCGCCGTAATATATGACCTCACAGCCGTGTGAAAGTGCTATGCTTGCCGCAGACGACAGGAAGAGACCGTTTCTGAAAGGCACGTAAGTCGAAACAGGCTTACCATCACTCTCAGCCAGCTGTTCTGCATAGCTTTCTTTCGGAATATCGCCGTCAGCACCTTTCAGGAGAGTGCAGTCAGAGCCTTCAAATATCTTTGCCAGATCGAGCTTCTGATGTTTTACGCCATAGTGCATCGCCACACGTTCAGATGAACTGATCTCCTTGTCATGCTTCTGTCCATAGTATATTGACAGAGCCAGCACGTTTTCAGCGCCATATTTTTCAACAGCCAGCGCCAGACAAGTACTGCTGTCAAGTCCGCCGCTGAACAATACCAATGCTTTCATAATTATCCCCCTCAGGTCAAAAGATCTTTAAGCTCCTGACGTTCTTTGAACTGCCCGAGATACGTCCTTGTTTCGGTCCTTGCGGAAACGTTGTTTATGCCGCGTGCTGTCATACAGCTGTGTGAGCCGACTATTTTCACCCCCACATCGGGTGTACCCGCCGCTTCCGATATTATCTCGGCTATGTCTCTGCCCAGCCTTTCCTGAAGCTGGAGCCTTTTAGCTGCCATATCGCAGATCCTTGCTATCTTGCTCAGCCCAAGCACTCTGCCATGCGGGATATACCCCACATTAACGGTCATGTCATACATAAGTGCCATATGATGTTCACAATAACTGAACACTGTTATATTTTTCATTACCACAGCTTCATCAGCACTGTTCTCCTCCGCTGTAAAAGTTTTAGAGAACATTTGTGCTATCTCATGGTTTGAGTAGTTAACGCCCTCAAGCACTTCTTCCAGCATACGCGCCACCCTTTCGGGAGTCTCGCGCAGACCTTCCCGCTGAGGGTCTTCACCGATCGCTTCCAGCAGACCTCTGATATGATATTCGATCTTTTCTCTGTCCATCAGTCAGACTCCTCTCTTCTGCGGATCCCAGATAAACTTGTGCAGCTGCAATTGCAGTCTTACTTCGCCAAGCTGTTTATCTTTCATAAACTCCACCATTTCAGCAGGTTCAATATTACCGAACACAGGGCTGAGATAGACCCTGCATACGGGAGCATATTCTTGTATTATCTCATAAGCCCTGTCAAGGTCTTTATGGGAGGCGCATACAAATTTCAGCGTATCACTTTCTGTCAGAAGCGCAAGATTAGCTGTCATCATAGTCTTTTCCATGCCGCTTGACGGCAGTTTGTAGTCCATAGTAAAAACAGGTCTGCCGTCACAAATAAAAGGTGAAATATCAACAGCACCGTTTGTCTCTATCTCGACCCTCAGCCCGATATTCAAAAGTTCTTTGATAAGCCCCGCAATATCTTTTTGCAGGAGCGGCTCGCCGCCTGTCAGCGTAACGTTCTTCACGCCCTGTCCGTAAGCCTGCCGTGCTATGCCGAGAAGTTCATCAAGGCTGACATCTTCATGCGGAGCATCATAGTCAACAGCCCACAGAGTATCGCACCATGCACATCTCAGATTGCAGCCTGTAAAACGCAGAAAAAGCGCCAGCTCTCCTGCCCGCTGACCTTCGCCGTTTATGCTGATGAAATGTTCAGCCAAACTGAATTTGCTCTCCATCAATCCACCTCAAACTCAGCACAGTTATCCTGCGTTTCATAGACCCTTACCACTGTAACGGGCAGACCGTCATCTGCCAGCATTTCAAAAAAGCACTTTGCAAAGTTTTCGGCTGTCGGTCTGAAAGGCACGGGTGTAAGGCTGAATCCCTCTTCTTTAAGCGCCCGCAAGGTCGTTTCCTTTAAAGAACCCTCTTCAAAAATAAACGTATGGTCAAAGCTGTCTGCCAAGCCGCGCACTGCTTTTTTTATGACCGAAAAATCCATCAGCATACCTCTCTCCTGTCCGTCGGCAGTGAGCTTTCCGCCTGAAAATTCAGCCTCGATACGCCAACAATGACCGTGTATATTGGCACATTTCCCATCATATCCCGCCAGAAAATGTGCGCTGTCAAACGTCGCTGATGTTTTTAATCTGTACATTTAACTCCCTCCGAAAACAAAAAATGCGTCTGTAATAACAGGCGCATCAAAAGAACAGCATGACCCGAAAGTCTGCCAAAAATATCTCATATATGCCCTGGTTTTGTTTAATGACAGGATGGCGCAAACGAACTGTCAAACTATATTATACCACACGCCCGCTCCCCCGTCAATACAGCGCAGTGAATTTTTACCCTTTAACAACATTTCCGTAACAAAGCATCAGGCAGTCTCCAAAAAGAGGATCCCAATTTGGCTGTGTATCGTTCCCACTCCGAAGGCGGGGGAACAATACGAAAGAACAGCCATTTTGTATCATCAGCAATACACATCAAAATTGGGAGAAAAGAGACTTCCTGAGTTCAAAGAGCAACATCAAGGGTCATCATCAGCATAAACCCTATCATCACACTGATAGTACCCGTCCGTGAGTTTTCAAGGTGTGCTTCGGGGATAAGTTCATCAGCGACAACGTAAAGCATCGCGCCTGCGGCGAAAGCAAGCATCCACGGCAAAATAGCTTCCACCGTGCCTGCCACAAGCACCGTCAGCAGACCAAATACAGGTTCAACGATACCCGATGCCGCGCCGCAGAGGAACGCCTTGAAACGTCCCATTCCGTGCTGTCTGAGAGGTATAGAGATCGCAGCGCCCTCAGGAAAATTCTGTATGCCCATGCCAACGGCAAGCGCAACTGCTGCGGCAAACATAGCAGGGTCGCCATTATTAGCCGCCACTGCAAATGCAAGACCGACAGCCATACCTTCGGGAATATTGTGCAGTGTTATTGCAAACACAAGCATAGCCGTGTGCCTGAGTCCTCTGCTGACACCCTCAGCGCGGTCAGGTTCGGGGTGAAAAAACGGCAGAAGTTTATCGAGCAGCATCAGAAAAGCCACACCGCACGCAAATCCGCCTGCTGCGGGTATCCAGCCTTTTTTGCCCAGCTTTTCGGCTTCATCTATCGCAGGTATCAGCAAACTCCATACAGAAGCCGCTATCATCACGCCTGCCGCAAAGCCGAGAAAAGCCCGTCTGGTCTTGTCACTGAAATCATCACTCAGCATGAAAAGCACCACTGCCGCGCCAAGTGCCGTCATAAGAAATGTAAAGCCTGTTCCGCAGGCAGTCCATATCAAACCGATCATAGTATTCTTCCTTTCTTTTACAGCGATCCATTTGTGACTGAATTTTAAGGCGTATCGCTGTAAGTTCAGTATCATACTATGCAGTTCGTTTGATGTTTGACAAAAAATGCGGCGCAGAAAAACTGCACCGCATATGTTTTTATGAAATACCAAGGAATTCCAGATACTGCTTGTCAGGCATTACTGTAACCGAAGTTTTCTTCAATTCAGATTCAGGTGAAAGTCTGTAAAGCACTACCAGCGTTCCATCATCTTCCTTAGTCCAGCCCACATCGGGAACTGTACCTCTTATGCCCTTGTTGGATATGGTCTTTTTGATACCCTTCTGTTTCAGTGTAAAGAACCTCAGTGTAACGTCCTGACCGTTGGGAACAACGCAGATATTCACACCGCCCTTATCACTGTTCTGTACATCATAAAGGACGATCCTGTATTCACCGTTGGGAGAAAGTACATTATTATCTCTCGTAACATCGCATATCTTAGTATACTGAGCCGCGTATGTCCTGAAAACTTCGCTGTCTCTGTCCATATTAGCATTAAGCTCGGTAAGGGTAGATGTGCCGCCGAACAGCAGGTTGAAAACGAAATATGCGACCAGACCGAGTACATACATCAGAAGATAGATAGTACCCATGACCACCTTGACAGTTTCATGCGTACCTGCCACAAAAAACATTATAAGTGCGACCACCAGCGGCGGAATGACCAGTATCCAGTTATACATGTTAAACAGCAGTAAACAGAATACCACCAGCAGAAGCAGCACGCTTATTATCTTTGTTACCATTACATCGCGCGAATAGATCATCAGCACAAGGAAGATAACACTTGCGGCAACATAGATCGTAAAGAAGGACTGTTCCTGTCCTTCAGTAAATTCAAGGTCATACAAAAAAGTAGCAAATGTCAGCAATCCAATTACAGCAAAGTAGACCAAATTGAACACACCGACTGCTCTTTTGACCCAGATGTTTGATAAAAATTCCTTCATTTTACCAAAATTCCTCCCAGCCATCGTTTTGCAGTCAATAAGGTGCTGTGATTCTCTATATAAACACAAGCACCATATAATATTATTTTACACCAATTCGTCCCAAAAATCAAGCGCTTTTTAAAATTTCGTATATTTGCATAACCATAATCAGAATTGTCATACAGAATTATCAAAAAATATTATGGTTATCCCGCTGACACACCCAAAAAAACGATGTTATATCGGGAATTGAATATGGCGGTTATCTTTCCCCACGCCTGCGGTGGTGTGCTAAAGGGCTAGTCATAAAAAATATTTCTGTATCAGTTCATTATCAGCTCTTCGCCGCCGCTCAGCCCCGAGACCACTTCAACGTCATTGTTATCTTCAATGCCAAGCTCAATATCCTGCTCGACCTTTACACCGTCGATAAGGAGGTAAACGAAAGTCCTTCCGCCCAGCTCCTTGACAGCCTTTTTGGGTATCACGACCGTATCAAGCCTTGAATAAATATCAAAAACCACCGTAATATCGCCAAAATCCAGCAGTTCATCTTTATTGTCAGGCGTTATTACATATGTATAAGATGAGAAATCTCCGTTATCGTTAAAAACGATGTCGGTTACTGTACCCGTCGAGGACTGTGCGCCCTGCTCCAGTCTTACAGAAGTGCCGAAATTAACATTTGAGAGTTTGTTGTCATAGACTTCAACGCACAGATATTTCTCACTTCTGTCAATAGTATGCCCAAAAGTCGCGCCGCGATCGACCCGACTGTTTACATTATATGGAAATCTGCCCGTTTCCATCGTAAATTCGCCGTCGCAGGGAGCGTAAACATTATAATCCTCAAGGCTTTTTACGAGCCTGTCATATCGCATCTGTTCGATCTGCACATCATACTGTGCCATAGTGATCTGGTCTGCATCAGCTTCATTTTCGTAAAGCGTATCTATGGTACTTTTGACCTGATTCAGCCTGATCTCTTCCTTTTCGATCTCCTCCTGCACATCATCCGTATAAAGTGTGCAAAGGAGCTGACCCTCAGTGACCTCACACGGCGACTCGACTTCAATAGTCTTTATCTGTCCGCTTACAGAAAACTTCACCGATTTTGAATATGGATACCCATAAAAGCCGGGTTGCTCGTACTTCTGCGAAATATCGCGTATTTCAGCGGTCTTGGTCTTATATTGGACGCTTTTGGCTTCCAGTATCGGCACAGCGATCTCTTCCTGCTTCTTTTTCTCTGCACACGAGGAAAGCCCTAGCAGAGCGGCAAAAGCAGTTATAAAGACCATAGTTTTAAAAGCTCTCATAATTATCCTTTCTGCTGACTCCCAATTTTGATGTGTATTGCTGATGATACAAAATGGCTGTTCTTTCGTATTGTTCCCCCGCCTTCGGCGGGGGGAACAATACACAACCAAATTGGGATTCTGCTGATAAAAAGCACCTTCTGCACAGTCTGACAGTCCCGACACTCATTACTCAAATAACAAACACAGCCGTGCAGGATCTCAAAACTGTCCTTTGGTCATTTTCCATCATAACACTTATCAATAAACTCGCTTATGATGCTGTTGGAGACCAGAAAACCTTTAGGTGTAAGGCTTATGATGTCATTATCAAGATAAGCAAGCCCATGTGATGCATACATCTTCGCAAGTGCGCGTACCCTGTCAGCCGCCGACCCGGAAAAAAGCTCTCCCACCCTATCAAGTGAAATGCCTTTACACAGCCGCAAACCAAGCATAATGTATTCTTCTGCCTTATCGGGAGCTGATTCGGTCACTTCACAGTGCTGAGAGCTGTTCCCGATAAAACCGCCTATATCAGGCGGACAGCAGAAGCGCCTGCCTTCAAAAAAAGAATGCGCCGCAGGTCCGAAGCCGAGATATTCCTCACCCAGCCAGTACTTGTTATTATGCCTTGACTGATAGCCGTCTTTGGCAAAATTTGAGATCTCATACTGTTTAAATCCATGCTGTTCAAGTGACTCCACCGCAGTGAGGTAAAGGTCGCTCATAAGCTCATCATCAGCTATCAAGTTGATATACTTGTCACTAAAGAACGGCGTACCCTCTTCGACTTTCAGCATATATGCCGAGATGTGCTTTAAAGGCAGACCGCAAAGCTGATCTATGGTAGTTCTCAGGCTTTCGGTATCCTCTCCTGCCGCGCCGAGCATTATATCACCCGAGATGTTTTCAAACCCCGCATTATAAGCGTTTTTCACCGCTGTTACAGCTGTTTTCCAGTCGTGCAGTCTGCCGAGAAAGTCAAGCCTTTGATCGTTCGATGACTGTATCCCGAAAGAAAGCCTGTTTACGCCGATGCGCCTGAGTTCATACAGTTTTTTCTCGCTGACAGAGCATGGATTTGCTTCCAGCGTGATCTCAGCATTGTCAAGCAAAAACACTTGTCGGCATTTTTCGACTATCCGCGCGACCTGTTCGGGTGACAATACCGAAGGCGTTCCGCCCCCGAAATAAAGAGTGTCAGCGATCAGCCCGCGTCCTGCATATCGTGATATATTGCGGCATACCGCATCAACATATTTTTCAGCCGTACCCTCATCAAATCTCACAGAATAAAAACTGCAATAAGGGCATTTTCTCAGGCAGAAAGGTACATGGATATAAACACCTAACACATCAGTTCTCCTTATCGTCAAAGGCGTTTTCTATGTATTCTCCTGCTTTTTCGCTGTTGCTGCGGAACTTCTCTGCCGTTTTGCGTCCGCAGAACCTTATCAGCCAGACAAGATACATGCCCATAAAAATGACAAAGCAGTACGCCACAAACAGCATCTGCGCTTTTATATCGAGCTGAAAATACACCGAGCGCTTCAACAGCATGCCCATTACCGCAGGGTGTATGAAAAAATAGCACACAAAGCCGAGTATCCCGCTGTATGCGATGGTACAGGTGATGCCGATGACAGCTTCTTTAAATGTCAGTGCTGAAAACTTGACACCTGCAAACAGCACCCAGCCCAGCACCATTATCAGTGCAAGTCCGCCTGCGACATTCGCATATATTTCGTAGAATATCGGCATCAGCACCGCGCCCGTAAGCCCGAAGCCTATCGCCAGTTTCATTGATCTCCTCAGATCCAGCATTGTATTCCCTCTTTTTATCTATCTGAATAATGTGATTTGTGTGCCGCCGAACATTGAAATGATCTGCGACAATATCATAAATAGTGAGCCGCCGCTCAAAAACAGCCCTGCCGCCGAACTGATGACGGCGTTTCCGTCAAAGACTTTTCTGCGCTTTTTATCAAACCTCAGCCTGCATACTCTTCCCACAGTATAAAGCCGTTTTTTCATCACGACCTCACAGGGAAAAACATTTGCATAGACCTCGCCGTCCACCTCATAATGCGGTGTGCCGTAGCCCAGCTTAGGGTGATATTCGACTTTTGCCAGTTTACCTTCGGTTTTCTCACATCTTATCAGCCTTAATATGCAGAATGCAAAAAACACTGTCAGCAGCAGCATACCCAGCGCCATCAGTCCCAGTATGCCGAGCATTACAGCTTCTGCCGAAACGCCCGCGATGATAAGCAGTACAATGATTATCGCCAGTATTATCAAGGCTTCCATAAACGCTCACTTCCCTTTAGTCGTCGAGCTTCAGCACACTCATAAACGCTTCCTGCGGAACAGCTACCGTTCCAAGCTGTCTCATACGCTTTTTACCCTCTTTCTGCTTCTCCAGCAGTTTCTTCTTACGGGTTATGTCACCGCCATAGCACTTAGCCAGAACGTCTTTGCGAAGCGCCTTGATGGTCTCACGGGCGATTATCTTGCCGCCTATCGCCGCCTGTACAGGCACTTCAAACAGCTGTCTCGGTATATTCTCTTTCAGCTTTTCGGTGAGCCTTCTGCCGCGTGCGTATGCTTTATCTTCATGTACGATGAATGACAGTGCATCGACTATCTCACCGTTCAGCAGAACGTCCAGCTTGACCAGTTTTGACGGCGCATAGCCTTTCAGCTCATAGTCAAATGACGCATAGCCCCTTGTGCGTGATTTCAGCGCATCAAAGAAATCGTATACTATCTCGTTAAGCGGAAGAACATAATGCAGATCGACACGGTTCTCGTCGATGTACTGCATATCCATGAATGTTCCTCGCCTGTCCTGACAGAGTTCCATTATATTGCCCACAAATTCCGACGGAGTGTAGATATGCGCATTCACCACAGGCTCTTCCGCAGAGGAAATAGTACCCGGATCGGGGAAATTAGTCGGGTTGTCGATATATTTTGTCTCACCGCTCGTAAGCGTGACCTTGTATATAACAGACGGCGCTGTGGTGATAAGGTCGAGGTTATACTCCCTTTCAAGGCGTTCCTGGATTATCTCCATATGGAGAAGTCCCAGAAAGCCGCATCTGAAGCCGAAGCCCAGTGCGATGGAAGTTTCAGGCTCAAAAGACAGCGAGGCATCGTTGAGCATCAGCTTTTCCAGCGCATCTCTCAGGTCGCCGTATTTTGCACCGTCGGCGGGATAGATGCCGCTGAATACCATCGGGTTGACTTTCTTATATCCGGGCAGAGACTCAGCACACGGACGCTCTGCATTGGTCACAGTGTCGCCCACACGGGTATCTCCAATATCCTTTATGGAGGCTGTTATATAGCCGACTTCGCCTGCATGGAGTTCACCCACAGGCACAAGCTCCTTAGCGCCCATATAGCCCACCTCAACGGTCTGGAACTCAGCCTCAGCCGCCATCAGGCGAATGGTGTCGCCTGCCTTTATATGACCCTCCATAACGCGCACATAGATGATAACGCCCTTGTACTGGTCGTAGTAGCTGTCGAATATCAGCGCTTTCAGCGGCGCATCATCATCTCCCTTTGGTGCAGGTATATCGGTGACTATCCTTTCAAGCACCTCCTTGATGTTTGTGCCCATCTTTGCGGAGATGCGCGGTGCGTCCATCGCGGGGATACCGATGACATTCTCGACCTCGCTGCATGCGCGGTCGGGGTCAGCAGAGGGCAGGTCTATCTTATTGATGACAGGCAGAACTTCGAGGTCATGCTCAATGGCGAGATATGTGTTTGCCAGTGTCTGCGCCTCAATGCCCTGTGAAGCATCGACTATCAGCACTGCACCCTCACAAGCCGCCAGCGAACGGCTGACCTCATAATTGAAGTCAACGTGACCGGGAGTGTCGATAAGATTGAAATAATAGTCCTCGCCGTCATCTGCATGATAAGTCAGCCTGACGGCACGCGCCTTGATGGTTATGCCGCGTTCACGCTCAATATCCATATTATCCAGCAGCTGATCTTCCATCTCACGCAGTTCGACCGTTTCGGTCAGTTCGAGGATACGGTCAGCCAGCGTGGATTTGCCGTGATCTATATGTGCTATAATGCAGAAATTTCTTATTTTATCCTGTGGAGTCATGGTATTTTTCCTTTCACAAGTCATAGTTTATCATCTAATTATTATAACATATTTACGCGCTCTTGTCAACGAGGAACGAACAAAAAACGCCTGCAAGCGCAGACGTTCCGATACTATATACTATCCCTGTCAGAGGATACCTCTCTTCTTTTTAAGTTCGAGTATCCTTACGACGCTTTCATTGATGCGCTGTTCGGTGATCTCGCCGCTTGCAACAGCGTTTTCTATACCTGTTACCGCCCGAGACAGATCTGCGGGCATCAGCAGTATATCTCCGCCCGCCCTGACCACTTCAACAGCGATCTCATCACTGCTGTAATAATTTGAAAGTGCGCCCATGCCCAGTGCATCGGTGATTATTATGCCGTCAAACCCGAGTTTGTTTCTCAGTTCATCAGTTATAAATGTTTTTGAGAGCGATGCAGGCATATTATCCACATTGACCATTGTGATATGCCCTACCATCACCATGTCAGCGCCTGCGGCAATACCGCTCTCGAAAGCGAGATACTCCTGCTTTTCAAGTTCAGCTATGGTCTTGTAGGAACATGCCATGCCGATATGCGAGTCCTCCGCCGTGTCGCCGTGACCCGGAAAATGCTTTATCGTGCAGGCAACGCCGCCATCGCTGAACCCCTTTACCGCAGATGCCACCAGCTCAGCAGTTTCGGAAAAATCATCGCTGTAAGCACGAGTACCGATCACCGAATTATCGGGATTTGACCATGTATCCGCAACAGGTGCGAAGTCCAGATTGAAGCCCAGCGAGGCAATATCCTGTGCGATGGTATAGGCGTTGCTGTATGCTTTGTCAACACCTTCGGCGCGGTAGGTATACATGGGACTGAACTCGGTCGTTCCCAGCTTTTCGGCGCACCTTGCGACTACGCCGCCCTCTTCATCGACAGATATGAAAAGCGGTATATCGGAAACTTCGGAATTGCTTTCCTGTGTCGCGGAGATCATTGTTTTTGCCTGATCTTTGCTTTCAAGGTTTTCAGAAAAATATATCAGCCCGCCGACGGGATATTTTTTCAGACTTTCAAGCGTCGCAAGTCCCGATTCGGTCACAAGGCTGTACCCCGTAAGGCTTTCGGGCGTAACTATGAACATCTGACATATCTTGTCATGCAGTGTCATATTTGCAACAAGTTCATTGATGCGGGCATCGTCACTTACAGCGGCTTCGGCTGTATCAGACTTATCCTGCTTTGCATCTGACTTCACATCTGCCTGCACAGCGTTATCCGACGGCTTTTCGGCGGGAGCGTCCTTCGGCATTTGCGTATCATCGGTGTTTTGGGAAGAAGCATTCTCCTCAGCACTGCTTCCCTGCCCATCGTCTGAAACAGATGGTTTTTCGCTCTCCTGCTTTACAGTCTGCGGCAAAGCGGTATCATTCTCAGCAGGACGGTTCTTCATATACCCGTAAAAAGCCGCCGCACTGCACGCACCCGTTATCAGCAGCAATATCACAAGCAGCGGGATATTACTGCGCTTGACTTTTTTCTTTTTAGCCATTACGAACCTCCTAAAAAAGCACAGCCGAATTTCGGCAAAAATTTGCACATGATAATTATACCACCTGCCGCTGTATATGTCAACCAAAAAAAGACCCGCACATGCGGGTCTCATCTCATATCTTTATCCTTTTTCTGACCGTTGCAGTGAGTGCGAGCGCCAGTGCCATCTTTATAATATCCCAGACAACGAACGGGATAACACACATCTGAAGCGCTTTATACAGCGTCATCTCACCGTTTGACGCAGAAAACACCCTGACGAACCAGACTGTACCGAAGAAATAGCACAGCGCAAGTCCGACTGTCATTGAAATGACTTTGATGATAATATGGTCGCCGAAGAGCTTTTCTGCCAGCCAGTAAAGCCCTGCCATCAGCAGGAAGCCCAGAATGTAGCCGCCTGTGGGACCCAGCAGTACGCCTATGCCGCCCTTGAAATTAGCAAACACGGGCAAGCCCACAGCGCCCAGCATCATGTAGACGATCACCGCGAAAGACCCGCGCTTTCCGCCCAGCATTCCCAACGCGCAGAACACAGCAAACGTTTGCAGTGTGAAAGGCACAGCAGTCGGGACAGATACCCACGAGCATACCGCGATCAGCACGGCAAACATGCCCGTCAGCGCAATATCTTTCGTGGACATGAATACTTCTGCACTTCTGTTATTATCCATATTGTTTACCTCATTTCCGTTGATGGTATACATTATAGCATATTTTCACAGAATTGTCAACCGTTAGTTTCAATTGTTAACTGACAGTCACCAGAACTTCCCCTGACCGGGACAGTAAGAGTTTGGTTTCAGCGCTCTGAGTTCCACATAACACCCACAGACAGCGCACATACCGTTTGCGAGCTGCTCACAGCTTCGGCAGAGTTCCAGTCTGCGCTGATATTCATTTTCGTCAACGCGCTTGTCTTCGGGTACAGCGGCTATGTACTCCATCAGCTTATCTGTATAGGCATCGCGGTCAAGTTCTGCCAGCAGGCATCTTTTGCAAACGATCTTCATAGTTGTCCCTCATGCTCAATAAAAAAGCAGTCCCGCAGGACTGCTCACGCTCATAGTCGAGGTGACGTGATTTGAACACGCGACTTCTACGTCCCGAACGTAGCGCTCTACCAAGCTGAGCCACACCTCGAATAATAGAAAACCGCCCGCTATCGGACGGTTTTCTTTTTTTGTCTAGTCGGAGTGACGGGACTTGAACCCACGGCCTCTACCACCCCAAGGTAGCGCGCTACCACCTGCGCCACACCCCGATGACAGTATTTATTATAGCATAAGGGAGGTGATTTGTCAAGAGTTTTTTTGAAATTTCTCAAAAAAATTTTTAAGCTCTGAAACCCCTTGATTTCGGGCAATAGCCCGTGAACAGCCTGCTTGTTTGCAAACTGTTCACAAAACATTTAAAAATCTTATACAAATTGATTTTCCTATCCCTTTAGCACACCTGCTAAAAACGTGATGAACAAAAGGATAATTGAGCGCCCCATATCATTCCCCCGCTTTCGGCGGAGGAACGATACACAGCCAAATTGGGATTTTTTCTATCTCTTCACAAAATACTCCTCGTACCACACAAGGAATGTGTATATCGTCCAGATCTTGCGCCAGTTATCGGAATTTCCGCCGATATAGTCCGCAAATATGGCATTGATCTCATCAAGGTCAAAGAATTTTGCCGCCATATCACTGCTGAACTTCGCGCGGACATCAGCATTGTAACGCTCATCAGCCAGCCAGATGCGGATAGGCACGATGAAGCCCAGCTTCTTGCGGAACGCTATCTCTTCGGGCAGTACTTTAGCCGCCGCAGTACGGAAAGCGACCTTGTTCTGCTCAGCATTCACCTTGAAACGTGACGGCATGCGGGAAGCTATATCAAATATGCGGCGGTCGGTCAGGGGCATTCTGATCTCCAGACCCGCCGCCTCGCTCATCTTGTCAACATTCAGATAAATATCGCCCTCGAGCCAGATCTGAATATCAACATCTGACATTTTTGTCAGCGGGTCAAGCCCCTCAGTTTCATCATAAATATACTTTACCAGATCTATCGGCAGATAATTCGGGTCATAGTGCTTCAAAATGCGCTGTTTCTCGTCCTCTTTCATAATATTGGTATTGCCGACATAGAAAGTTTTGAGGTTATCGCCGTAGCGTTCAGCATTTCTGTACATGTTGTAGCCGCCGAAAAATTCGTCCGAGCCTTCGCCCGAATAGCAGAGCTTTGTATGCTGGGCAGTTGCTTTGCAGGCGATGGCGAACACGATCGCGGAAGCATCGCCCAGAGGCTGTTCCATATTATACATAACATATGGTACAATGTCAAAATACTGTTCGGGAGTGATCTTACAGCGGTTGTTCTTTCTGCCGAGAATGTCAGCAGTCTTTTTTGCAAGACCCGATTCGTCGAAACGCTCGTCATCATAGCCGCAGGAATCCGTCACCTGTGCATCGGACATCGCCAGCACGTAAGAAGAGTCAACACCGCCCGACAGGAAGCTCTCGGCAGTTTCGCCGTCCTCTTTGACTTCGGGCATTATCTTCTGAATAGTTGTGTGTATCTCGTCAGCCCACTCATCAAGGGACTTGCTTTCATCTGCATGAAATTCGGGGTGCCAGTAGCGGGTGATCTCGGTCTTGCCGTTCTTGTGGACAAGACAGTGACCGGGCATCAGCTTTTTGACACCCTTAAAGAAAGTATCTTCGCCCGCAACGTAAGTCAGCGACATGTATATCTGGAGCATCTTCTCGTTCAGCTCTTTGACGAAGCCCTCCTGCTCCATAATGCGGCGGATAGTTGTGCCGTACAGCAGTTTGCCGTCAGCCGTTTCGTAATAGTAAAAAGGCTTAGTGCCGAACTGATCGCGCACGCAGAAGATCTCACCATCGTTCTCTATGGCGAAAGCGAACATGCCGTAAAGATGGTCAGCGACTTCCCTGCCCCACTTTTCATATGCCTTGACGATGATCGCACGTTCACGTTCAGCGCGTGCCAGTCCCGCATCAACGCCCAGCTCTTCACAAAGCCCGCGCCAGTTGCGGATATGACCTCTGTATTCTTTTAACTCTGTCATTCAAGTACACCTCACTAAAATATATTACTATATGCTCCCGATTTTGATTTGTATAGCTTTGATACAAAACGGCTGGATACACAGCCAAAACGGGATACTATATATTATACCATAAAGCGCAGATAAATGCAAGGGTCGGGGGGAGCTGTTTTGCTGCCCCGCAAAAAAATCCCCGAACGTTTCTCTGCGGTCTGGGGAACGGTTCGGCTAAATCCCCGCCGCCCGATACCTCCCCAGTCTTAAACTTAGCCGTGATCGTAATATCATTCAACTCCCGATCTTGATGTGAATTGCCGATGAAACAAAATGGCTGTTCTTTCGGTTTGAGCTTGCACATACATAATATAGATGCAACTTACCGGAACGGCGTACAGGCGTACCAAGCCCGATATTACGCCGTTTTGGGCGTACCAAATGCCGTACATTCAGCCGTACCTGTACGCCATGAGCTGTTCGGTACGCTTGTCGGGACGGGCAAAAGCGCGCATTTACGCCATCGGTACGCCTGTACGCCTTGTTCGGAACTTGCTCTTTAATCGTGATGCCTGTGAAGCCCCTGCTTCAACAGGACTGTCAGAATTTTACTGCCGTCCGCTGTACGCCGTTCGGTACGCTTGTCGGGACGGGCAAAAGCGCGCATTTACGCCATTGGTACGCCTGTACGCCTTGTTCGACACTTGCTCTTTTTATAGCGATCCAACTGTTTAAATTCACAAGAGCCGGTCGCAAAAGCTCGGATATATGGATCTTGTCTGAATGTTAAGGCAGATCGCTATAATGCCGTAATTATACCCGATCGCCCGAAAACTCGGCATTGACATTTTATTGCTCATATGATATAATTAGTATAGGAAAGAAGGAGATGATTCCAATGGCTTCCGTTCCTACAAGTCTTGCCAGCAGCATTGATGCTTCCGATACCCGTGCCAAGCTCGATGCAGTTGCCAAGAAGCTGATAAAACATCGTATCATACTCGCCGAGATACTGAAAGAATGTGTCGAAGAGTTTGAGGGATACGATATAAAATATATTGAGAAAAACTGTTTTGCCGGCGAAGTCAAGGTGAATGAGGTATCTGTTGACCAGGACGTTCCCGATGCCGATTCGGCGATCGTTGGCTCTGATAGCGAGGACAATTCAGACAGCGAGGGCTTAGTCCGTTACGATCTGGTATTTGATGCCATTATCCCTAAAACAAGCAAGGTCGTTCGGCTTGTCATCAACATCGAGATACAGGTCGATACAAAAATGTCCTATGCTATCGTGACAAGAGGTGTCTACTACGCCGCCCGCCTGATCTCTCGTCAGAAAGGAACGGTCTTTGAGCGCTCCGATTATGACAAGATACAGAAGGTATATACCATATGGATATGTCCCAGCCCAAGCGGTGATAACGCAAATTCCATCGTGGAGTATGGTCTGAAACCGACAAAGACTATCGGTCAGGTCAATGAACCTGTCGAGAACTATGACAAAATGAAGATCATTATCATATCCCTGAATGATAAGGGTATGAAAGGTGATAATAGTATCATACGTCTTTTGAGCACGCTTCTGTCCACAACAGAGAGTGTCGAAAAGAGAAAGCAGATACTTGAAAGCGAATTCAATATCCCCATGACAAAGGAAATCGAGGAGGAGGTGCTTGAAATGTGTAATCTCGGTATGGCTGTTGAATTAAAGGGTGTAAAAAGAGGATTTACTCAGGGAACTGAGGCAACTACCCTCCAGAATATCAAAAATCTTATGGAAACGCTTCATCTGACTGCACAGCAGGCGATGGACGCATTAAAAGTTCCAAAGGACGATCAGGCACATTATGCCGCTATGCTCGGTTCTACAAACTAATAGGACAGGTGCTTGAAATGTGTAATCTCGGTATGGCGATTGAATTAACTGGTGTTGAAAAGGGCAAAGAGCTGTCATTGCTCGAAAGCATCAAAAAAATGATGAAAAATCTGAAACTGACAGCACAGCAGGCAATGGATACCTTAGAAATCCCCAAAGACGATCAGGCACGTTATGCAGCAATGCTCGATGACAACAATTAAACCGATGCCCACCAAGTCTATAATGGCTTGGTGGGCAATTTCATCATGTATCAACCGTTATATTCATCTCAAATCCGCCCTTGAAAATGATCTGTACCTCGGTCTTGGACAGCACCCTGATACACTCTATGACCTTTCTGACAGTCACATCATCGTATTCGGTCATTTGAAACTTTGCCTTTTGAAGCTCCTCAAATGCGGACATCAAATGATAGCGTTTTTCATCACTGAGCTTTGAACGGCTCTTTCTGTCTGCGATCTGCTCTTTCAAGAATTTCTCTTCATTGATGAGATCCTGAAAATCCTTATCAAGCGAATCCTCATCGACCGTACCGCTTGTGATAAGGCTGACAAGTCCTTTTCTTGCTTTGGCTATCTCACGAAGCCGCATCTCCATTTTGTCAATTTCCGATTTTGCTATATCCTTATCGGTCATAACGAGCATGAGGTTACGCTTCATTTCTTCCATCAACTTCTCACCGTCAGCATATACCCTATTGAGTGCATCGACAATAGCGGTCTGGAGCTTTTCCTCATTTATAGATGGTGAGTTCTTACAGTACTTACTGCCGTGGTCGAGTCTGCTGATGCACCGCCATACGATGAGCTTATGTCCGTGAGAAGTCCATGTGACACGGCGATATGCTGTACCGCACTCTCCGCAGATAAGTATATCGCTTAAAGCATACTTACTTGCATAATGCCCTTGTTCTGTCTCGGTCTTGTCGCTTCTTTTTCTTATCGAGCCGCGCCTTGCAAGCTCCTGCTGAACACGGTTATAAGTATCACGCCCGATGATGGCAGGGTGGCAGTCATACACGATATACTTGTCTTTTTCGCCGTTGTTCTTCACCTGTTTATGCAGAATACAGTCCACCGTATAAGTTTTCTGCAAGACCGCATCACCTGCATATTTTTCATTTTTGAGTATGCCGTAGACCGTGACCGCCGTCCAGTCCGTTGTGCCGTTCCATTTCTTGACACCCTCATCACGTAGCCTTCTTGCGATACGTTTCAGGCTGAGTCCGTCAAGATACAGCTTGTAGATATATCTGACTATCTCGGCTTCTTCCTCCACAATAATGGGCTTGCCGTCGTCACCTCTGCGGTAGCCAAGCATCTTATCAAGGGAATATTTTACCTTCCCTTCTTTGAAAGATTTATCAACGCCCCATGTGACGTTCTTGCTTATGCTTTCGCTTTCGGCTTGTGCAAATGAGCCATACAGCGATATGATAAATTCGCTGTTCATCGTCATGGTGTTGATGTTTTCTTTTTCAAAGATAACTCCGATGCCCAGCAGCTTCAACTCACGGATATATTCAAGACAGTCAACCGTATTACGGGCGAAACGGCTGATAGACTTGCATAATACAAGGTCTATCTTTTTCTGTTTGCATTTTCGTATCATCTTATTGAACTGAGTGCGGTTCTTTGTCTGAGTTCCACTGATGCCCTCGTCTGCGAAAATGCCTGCAAGTGTCCATTCGGGATTTGAGTTTATCAAATCGGTGTAGTAGGCTATCTGTACCTGATAACTATTCTGCTGCTCCTCATGATCGGTAGATACTCTGCAATAGGCAGCTACCCTTATTTGCTTGAATTTTCTCTCCTTGATCTCGGCGGGGGATAATGCAGGAATTACAGTAACATTGTCTGCTGTCGGGATATTACGGCTCATCAGTATCGCTCTCCTTATATGTTATCTTCTTGCCGTTTTTGAAAATAACGGATATGTTCTTATCGGCATCAACAACAATCTTTTCAGCAATCTGCTGTAATAACTCCAAGTTAACATCATCGGACTGCTCGTGTTTTTTTGCGGTATTTTTCAAATCGGCTGTAACGTATGGGGTAAGGTCGTAAGTACAGCAAGCATACTGTTCCGATGCAAGGGTAAAGATTTCTGAAAGAATCTTCTCGGCTTCAATTGGCTCGACGGAAAGCATTGCATTAAGATTTTCTTCATGCACCTTGATACTACCACTCGGAACATATTCCGTAAGTACCGACTTGACATTCAACAGTTTGGGGCTTTTAATAACACTGTTCAGAATTGAACGTATAGCGGACAAATATTCTTCCTCTGTTATGACAGGCATAAAATTCACACAGCCTTTTGTACAGCAATGCCATTTTGCAACTCCTGTTCCATTATAGTTGTGTCCCATATGCATACCGCATACGGTACAGAATGACATTCCCTTTATGATTTTATGTGCAGGTAATGGCTTTCCGAAAACTTTTCTGCACATACTGTCACGAGCCTGCTGAAAGGTCTCCTTTGAAACGATAGGGGGATAACCATATTCACCGAAGTATCTCTCGTTTCTCAGTATCGACATCACCTTATCGCCTGTTTTTTTCTCGCTGTCACTAAAATGCGGTATTTTTTCTGCATACAATGCTGCTCCGATCTTAGGTCCGGTAATGCCGTTTATACGGTCATTAAATATACGGCGTACAATGTCGGCACTTTCTTCATCAATGATAACTTCTCCGTTTTCTATTTTGTAGCCATACAGCATTTTACTCCCCATTATACCCACTTAACCTTTCCGTAAATTCCAGTCCTGCAAGCATTTTGAACCTGATCGTGCCGTCATCACAAATGATGATCTTTTCTACAACTGTGTCAAGTATCTCAGTCTGTGATCTTACACTTCCATCATAACGTTTGAAAATCTCCGCAAGCCCCTCTATCCTCATTCGTAGTTCATCTTTTTTAGCAGGAGCTTTATCCATGCCCCTCGTCAATGCCCTTATCTGACCGTCTATCTCAAATACCTGTTCTGAATACTGTTCAGGCTCTATAAAATGTTTTGTAAGGAGCTTGCTTAATCGGTGCTTTTTCTCCTTTAGCTCGGCAATCTCACTAAGTATCTTTTTATCCTCAGTAGTCCCGCCTTCCTGCGCTTTGCGAAGCCTTTGTAAATTATCTAAACACTTCCCAAATATCTCCGTCCCGTGAATGTGTAATTTGTCACACATTGCTCTGAATGCAACATTAAGCGTTTCATCACGCACTGTGATGTTATCGCACTGATCAGCAATACCATACCTTTTGGCGCAAGACCAGGATAGGTTATTCCTATAATTCGACGAAGAATAAATGTGACCGCACTTTCCACAAAACAGCTTTTTCTTAAAGATAGAGTCAATTGATGAACCCTTTGGGGCAGCAGACTTTAACTTCATCTCCGCTGCCTTTGCAAAAATCTCACGGCTGATAATGGCAGGGTGCGTATCACGAAGATAATATTTCGTCTGCTGACCATAATTCGTCTGATACTTCTTGCCCATAAATTCAGAGTACGTTTTCTGCCACAAGGTATCACCGATATACTTTTCCTGTCTGAGCATTTTGTTGATGGTGATGTTATTCCATTGGATACCTGTCGGCGAGGGAATACCTTCTTCATTCAACTGCACAGCTATCCTCTTTATCCCCATTCCGCCGATGTACATATCGAATATCCTGCGGACGATCTTGGCTTTTTCGGGGTCTATCACAAGGTTTCCTGTTTCATCGTCTTTTAAATATCCATAGGGTATACGAGCATGACGCAGTGTTCCGCTTGCCATTGCTCTCTGAAAAGTCCACCTAACATTATTGGAAATAGACTGTGACTCTTCCTGCGCAAGCCCTCCCATGACCGTTATCATCATTTCATCGGACAGTCTTGCCGTGTCAATGTTCTCTTTCTCAAAATACACCGTAATACCGAGGCTTTTCAGCTCCCTGATATATTGCAGACAATCCTTTGTATTCCTTGCAAAACGGCTGATAGATTTGGTTATCACACGGTCTATTTTGCCTGCCCGACAGTCTTCCATAAGCCTGCCGAACTCTGCACGTTTCTCCACACTTGTTCCGCTGATGCCCTCATCAGCGTATATATCAACAAGCACTTCCGTTTGAGAATTACTGTAAAGCCCCGAAAAATACCTCACCTGTGCATCGTAGGAATTGACCTGATCTTTATGATCGGTAGACACTCTGCAATAGGCGGCAACACGGACTTTTTTGCCCTGTTTACGAGATATTTTCGGTATCATCGCTATTTTTGCCATGTAAACTCTCCTCTCCGTTTGGATAAAACAGATGACCTTATAATTTTTACGGAACAGGCAAATCGCCTGTTCCGCATTTTAGTAGTTCAGTCCTCGTCCGAACAATAACTAAGCCCATTCAGAAGCTGAATATATACACACTCATAACGCTCATGTTCCTCACCGTCTGAGGACATCATAGCTTCCAGAAAATAAGCCTAAGCTTCCTGTCGGCTGTGCCATTTCATCTTCCTGCCGTTACATACCGTGATAAGATTCCGCCTTGTATTCATCGCAAGTTCGGGTGTTTTTAGCATTTCCTGTACCTCCTGAGAATAGTGTGTCCATACCGCAGTCATCGACAGACGGGTATGTATCAAAGATCATTTTGCGGTTAAGGGCATCAATACGCTGACGCTGTTCTTCGGTAATAATATCCTTGTTCACAAGAATACCAAGAATCTCCCTGCTGACAGCGTAATTGTATTCTGCCTGACCGTATAGCTTGATATTGTTTTCCATGCGATCTCCCTCCGTTGACCGTCGGGGATCACCCTTAGCTTTAATGTTACACTTTAAAGTGCTGAAAGTCAACTGTTTTGAACAAAGTCTGGATATGCGCCGCAATTTTGACTTTCAAAAGGGTTTTCCCCGGTTGATTTTGCACATATAGATTATGGGTTCGACTGAATATGATGGCGTACAGGCGTACCAAGCCCGATATTACGCCGTTTTAGGCGTACCAAATGCCGTACAGACAGCGTACCAGGTACGCCATGAGCCGTCCGATGTACGCCTGTCGGGACGGATAAAAGCACGCATTTACGCCATTGGTACGCCTGTACGCCTGTTCTTACACTTGCTCTTTAATACAGATGTGCAAGCGTGATACCTGTGAAGCCCCTGACGTTCTTTCCGTCATTGGGGATATGTGTTGAATACTTGATATGAAACTCGTCCGCATTCTGCTTTACCCAAGTGACAAATGTATCCCGTTTCAGACTTGTCAGCGCATTATCTTCACACCAACGGGTGTAGCAATCGTAAAGTTTTGATGATGTAACACGGTAATTTTCTCCATACATCACTCTGTCAGTATCTTCCAGAAACTCCGTGATATTGCAGTTGTCCTGCATCGTTTCCCTGACATTCTGCTTTGCTCTTTCCGAGATAGTGAAGCGGTAGCGGTTCTCAATAAGCCTTCGGAGACCATCAAACATCCAACAGAATATTTTATTCCTTTCCGCAAGAAACTTATCTGCAATATGCGGATCAATGACTCGGCTTTCGGGCGGTGTCTGTGTTGTTAGAATGATCATTCTTCGTGAAAAGCCTTTGCTCCTGTCATATAATGCCTTTGGATTACCATTGCCGAAACATAAGAGCCTTGTATATAAAAGTGCCTGTTCGCTCTGTTTCCCTTTGGCTTCAACATCGATCGGTATCTCGGCTGTAACAAGATTCTTTAGGTATCCCGTAGACGGCAGGGCTGACATTTGCATATCGTCATCGACCATGAGCAGACGGTCTTTCAGGTTATATCGAAAAAAACGGTCAGTCTCAATGCGATGGATATTGCCCGTGATCATATTCTTGCCGAACATATCATTCAGAACAACGGCAATTCGGCTCTTGCCCTCGCTGCCCTGTCCAATAAGGAACATCATTTTCTGTCCCTTTGTGGAGGGTATCAGCAGATAGCCGAGATATTCCTGCAAAGCTGCAATATCTTCGGGGTACAGCAGTTCATATAGAAATTGCAGAAACCGTTCCGGATAATACGCTCCCTGCCATATCGTCGGATCATAGTCGATATTCAGCCTGTTCAGACAAAATTCCTTGTCGGGATGAAAATTTCCGTTCAGGTCGAGTTTGCCATTATTAAGGTGGATATAATTCAAATCGGGCGGCAGAGGCTCGCTATAACAGTAGTGGCGGAGCGAATCAATAATATTGCTTACCTTTTTCGGCAAGCCGAACCATACGGCTTTCATCAGGATATTGTATATCTCATTTCCAAGTTCGTTCTCATCGACCACACCGTCATAGTCATAGAACACGCCCTTGATGCACTTCATCGGGTGCTGTCCCAAGAACATACGGCTGAATATCAGTTCATTGACAGTGGTCTTGTCAAGCATCCAGTCGGGCAGTTCACGCTCCTTTTTCTTTTTTGTCGGAGCTTCGGGTGCAGGAGCTTCTTCGGTGGTTGTATCGTTGACGGCTTCCCGCTGTGTATCGACAGCGGTCTCCTCGATGACCTCACCATTCTCCCCATTCTTCGATACATCGTTTGTATTCTCGTTCAATCCTGTCTACCTCCGTTTTTATTTCTTCCTGTTGCTCTTTGTCGAAACGATTGAACGTTTCAAGCATATACTCCGCATAGCCGATATTCTGCAAAGCGTACACGAAACGCTTGTCTGTTTCCTCATCGGGAGTTTGCGGAGCATAGCGCATTTTGTACTTGTCCAGCAAGGTAAAGTACCTCAGCAGAACATCATACATATGCTCCACCCTTGCTTTCTCCGCTTTCCGTTCGGCGATCTCCCTGCGCCGTCTGTTGACTTTCTCCATATCCGGTGGCTTGTCCAAGTCCAGACCGAGAGCGAAATCACTGTTGATCTGCTTCACGGCTTCAATAGGTTTCAACCCGAAAAGCTCCTGCACCAGCTTGATAACATCACCGTGTGCCTGACATCCGAAGCAGTAATAATGGTCGGCATAGAGCTTGCAGGACGGATGGCGCTCCCTGTGGAATGGGCAAAGTGCCATGTTTCCTCGGTGTACCTCGACACCATAACATCGAGCTGCCGTCGGTACATCGACAAGCTCCTTTACTTCATCGAATATTGTCATTTTGTGACCTCCTGACACTTGATTTTGATATAGCTTTGTGTTATAATGTAAATTGGTGTATTATTGATTTAGAGGTGATTAAATGTACTGTGATTTTGCTGAGGTTTCCGATGTTTTATTCACGCATATGATACGTTCCTCCGTGGATAGCTACAAGGCATTCCTTGAAATGATCTTTGCTTCATATCTGACAAAGGAAAACATGGTGTATTTCAACCGCCAGAATACCTCAAAATATTCGACACGGGGGCGGATACCACCAGCCGAAATTGTTGAATACTATTTTTTGAACGGCAACACCTCAAATCTGATAAACGATATTGGAAACTATCTGGAATTGGTGCTTGATAAGGACAATTTGCAGGGTACGCTTTTCAAACTTCTGATAAAGGATAATCTGTTGTCCGTTGCATACCGCAAAAGGGTCGCAATCCATTTCAGTCCTCAATACCGAAATGATGATGAGCTTGCCCAACTCATCTATGAATGTGTCCGCATATCACTTGAACGTCCATATACCAAGATAAATGACGGCAAGGAATATGCCGTAAAATCCTATTTCAATCCCGATCTGCCTATGGAGCGTGATACGATGTTTTCTAATTGCAAATTCATTCCGCCGTGTCCTCAATACTGCGGTTATGAAGGTATGGTTGAGGAACTACATTCTGTCATTAAAGCTGACAAGAACGTTTTTATAACAGGACTTCCGGGTATAGGCAAAAGTGAACTTATCCGTATGTATATACAAGTGTATCAAGCTGAGTATGCCAACATCGGATACTATATCTATAACGGCAGTCTGCGCTCTATCATAGCTAATATGAAAGCCGATTCAGAGGTTCTTTCTGACACCGATGAACATGAGCGCTATAAGGAAAATCTCCGACTGCTTCGCTCTCTTGATGAAAAGACACTGATCGTTATCGACAATTTCAATGTGGGCATTGAAGATGATGAATGTGTCAACGATCTCCTGAATCTTAAATGTCGCATCGTTTTCACTTCACATCGTAACTACGATGGCGTTGTCAGATTCATTGTAAAGGGCTATGCTGTTCAGGACGGTCTTCGGCTCATAAAGCAGTATTATGATTATGCTCCCGAAGAAGAACGCTGGCTTGCAGGTATAATTCACGGTACAGCCCGTATTCCATTGCTTATTGAAATGACTGCAAAATTATTGCAGAAGGGGGCATATACCGCAGAACACCTTGATTCCCAATACTTAGCCGGTTATATACGAGATATTGAGCAGAGTGTTACCATTACCAAGGACGGTCAGCTGATGAAAGGCTCATATTTCGGGTTGATAAGCAAGCTGTTTGGGTTGCATGATTTGTCGGAACAGCACAGAAATGTCCTTTGTATGATGATGTGTGCTACCCGTAATTTCGTAAAGAAAACCACTGCTGCCAAGCTATTTGGCTTGAAAAATACTACGTTAATTGATGAGCTTGTTGATGCCGAACTTATCACAGGTTCAAGACAGGGAACGGTCATGATGACCGATCTGATCTCCACCATTGTCTGGAGTGATCTCCGTCCAGATAAGGATAAATGTATGGCTTTGATAGATAATATCCGAGCTGCCGCCAATAATGAAATACTGCTTGATGGATTTGGAGACATCAGGGAAATGGTTTATACATTCGCAGAGTCAAGCACCATACAGCCCCAAAATGAAGCATTTGATTTTTCACATGATGCTTTTAAATGCCTATGGCGTATGCACGACATCGACAGAATGGAAGAGCTAAGTCATAGCCTCGGACTGCTCGGACTATTCCGAAAGTTCACATTTTCTAAACAGCAAAACGCTATACTCGATTTGGAAAAGGCCGCCGTTGAATCCGAAAACGGAGATTTTGACAATGCCGTAGAATACCAGAAAAAAGCACTCGATGTAATAATGTCTCTTGATGATAACCGCCTGAAAGCAGAAGCGGCAGGCAATTATGCGTATTATCTGTTTGAATCTCACATCAAAGATAATGTGCCTGCTGCTCACGATTACTATAAGAAAAGCATTGAGCTTTATGAACAGCTTGAACTTGACGAAGGCGGTCTGATTGATAAATGTAAAGTGATCGCTCGCTACGCATATATGCTGTTGCTGACAGACCATACTGATGATGCTCTTGCCGAGGCAACCAAAGCAGTCAGAGGTATACATAATCTTCATATCGTCAGCTGTGAAACCTATGCCGATGCCCTATATATTCTCGGTTTGTGTCATATTCTGAAAAAGGAAGATAAATTTGCAAAAATCGAATTAGACAAAGCTTTTCGTATTTATCTGAGACGGTATAAGAGAGAATCCGACTTTATCGAATCCAAGCTCGATTGGGTGTTTAATTTCGCATTAGATGTTAATTCTGATATTATGGAAACCACTCCGCTGAAATATCTGTTTGATGATGAAGATGATTACGATGATGACCTTGATGATGGCGACGATCTGTTTGATGACGATGAAGTGTTTTCCCTTAATCCCAATGCTTTTACAGAAGATAATGAGGAAGATGAGGACACCGATAAAGCCGAAGCATCAAATAAAATTGAATAATCTCAGCAGCACATCTATCACCACCGCAACAGGTGCGACATAGTACAGAACATCGCCAATGGTCTTGACCGTACAGAAACGCTTCACCGACTTGCTGATACGTTTTGAAGCTCTGCCTGCACTCGCTGTTGCCAGATTCACGTTCTCAGTGCAGGTGTTGAGCTTCTTTTCCATTTCATCGCAGCTATCGCTGAAAAAGGTCTTGACATCATCAAAAGCCTTTTTCTGCTCCTCCTTGAAACGGTCATAGATGTCCCTTGATACCTCAACGGTTGATGCCCTTAGACTTTTTGTGTACTGGTCTTGCAGGTTCAGGGTCTGGAGTTCTCTTTCGGCGCTCTTTGCCATTTCTGCGGTCATAACTTCTGAAAAGTTCTTCAAGAGACGGCACATCTTTATCACCGACGTTGCCATGAGCATAACCCTCTCGTCCCTCTTGGCATCGTCCGAGGTCTCCGCTATCTCCTCCGTCAGCTCCGCTGCCCAGGTCTCGATTGCTTCCAGCTCCGGAATGCGGGCTGCTTTCTTGTTTTCCACTACTGTTACCTCCTGCTTGCGTTTTGGTTTGCTCTGATTCTTGACCCGCTGTTCCTCCCTGTGAAGCATCTCCCGTGTGAAGAAGAATTTTTCCTGCTTCTTGGGCTTCGCCTGTGAGGGCGGCGGTGACTTCTGAGGTGCGGTCTGCTGTTTGGATTCTGCCTGCGGAACGGCTGTCGGCTCTTGGAGCTTTTTCCTGATCTCCGGCTTGCCTGTCCTCTCTGATATTATCACTTCTTCGTCCGGTTTCGGTGATAACGGCTGTTGCTGCGAGGTCTCGATCTGACCGTCCTCGCCGTATCTGTTCAAGCTCATGTAATATTCCTTTCACTGTATATTTATCGCCCAGCTTACTGCCCCTGACCGAGACAAGTTTACCGCTTTTGTCGGTGAAATTCGGGTGACGGTAGGATATGGTGTTGCCCTTGACACGGCACTCCACATGATAATGCTTCATGAGGGAATTCACCACATCTTCTAAAGTCTTGTTGTTCGGGTCGGCGCACTCGATACGAATGACCTCCCGAAGTTCATCTTTGAATGTTTCCTTGCCTTTGGCTTTCATCTGCATCTCTGCAAAGGTCTCCTTGTCACGGTCGGGATTTTTATTGAAATAATCCTTGCGGACGGAATTGGTAAGCCCTCGCTTCATGCATTGCTCTCCGAAAAACTCACACATATCATAAAGGTCACGCTGGTTGCGGCGGTACGCTCTGCCTGTCTCGATATGACAGTTGCCTATCAGGAAGTGAACGTGCTTGTGCGGTTTATCTGTATGAACAGCGAACAGCACTTCATATCCCTGAAAATACTTATCTGCAAACTCCTTTGCGATACGAAACACCTCATCGTAAGTGAGCTTGTCGTTATCATCGGGCGAGAAGGATATTGACATCTTGAAAGCAAGATTATTCTTGCCGTTCGGACGTTTACCGAACAGGTTCCTTGTCATGAGAACATCACGGGCATAGTTATCACGGTCGCAGTTAATGCCCCAATAGAGGTTGGGGGCAGTCTTTACCACTCCGTCCCGTATCTGCTCAGGCAGTCTGCCCAGCATATAGTCTGCTGCCTTTTGAAGCTGAACGGCTGTTTTGCAGGGCTGATAATCGACATTGACGTTTCCGAACATTATTTACTGCCCTTTATGCTGAACTTCGGGTCGCTGATGAAGTCGGCAAGCTGTGCCATGACCTTATCATTAGTACGGCGAATAGCTCCGATCTCGGCTCTGACCTTATCGTCCTGTCCGATGTTTGAGAAGTAGGCAAGCTGACCCCGGTTTGTGCCTATCTTTCTGATCTCATGGATAAGAGGATTGATGCTCTCTTCGATGGAGTAAATACGCACCTCACTGTTGTGTATTGCCTGCATCAGATAGTCGGTCTTGCTCAGACCGCTTGCTTCATGCTTGGTGTTCCATAGCTGAAGCTCCTCGTCTGTCAGCTTCAGACTAATAGAGTGATAGCGTTTGCGATTAACCATTGTCGCTCCTTTCTGCCGCTGTGCGGCTCTTAGGGGAAGGTCTCGGAGGGGGAACGTCTCTGAGCAGGTAGCCGATGTGTCACTACATCGGTCCTACCTGCCCGGCGCAAATCCGAGCCGGTCTCTCGTCTTGTTCCTGCAAGACTTTCGACCTCCGTGTCGAATTTGAGCCTCGCCCGACTGGCGTTAGGCGCTCGATCCTGCAAATTCTTCATGATATTTGCAGGATTTCTTTTTACGCATAAAATGCTATCAGGCATTTTTGCGATATGCACCTCGTTTTTTCATCATATATCATTTCACTTCCGAAACAATATTCCCCGATATATGTTTGTGTGTATTAGTAAATCAACCACCGATAAAACCGAAGTCGATGGCAGAATAGTCCACATTATCGCTGCTCTCGGCGTTATTATTACTTTCTGTCACTGAGGAAACAACAGTCTGCGGTGTCGGCATCGGATACCCTGCGTTCAGGTTCAGCATCAGACTTGCAAGGAACTTCGGCATTTCGGCGATAAACGCCTTGCCGACTTCATTGACGATCTGCTGAACGAAACGCTCCTCACGCTGTCTGGTCTCAAAGTACGGGTCATCGGAGAGCTTCTGCATACGTTCAAAATACTCGTTGACCGCCCTGACAACAGCGGTGTTGCCAGACTTGACCTTATCCTTGTCGAAATCATGCAGATAATACCACGCCTTTGCGTGTTCGGGATTGTCGAGGTTGAAACGGAAACAGGTCATCTTCACCATATCACTTGCCCTCCTTTTTAAGCTGTGCAACAGCAAATTCCTCGTAACCCTTAGCCGATGCACAGATGTCCTCGATGATCGTCACACGGTCATGCTCATAAGTGCCGAAGTTCTGAACCAGCTTACCGCCGCCGCCAGTGATGTAGAGCCTCATCATCTTGGGGTCATACTCATACTTGCGGAGCAAAGAGAAAATGCCGTCAGCATACTCCGAGATAGCCAGCCTGAGAACCTCGGCATACTCGCTGTCGATATCAGCTTTGCCGTAGCGAATCATATTCTGAATGATCGTCTCGTCAATGGTCACGCTGAGCTTGTTCATTATGGCGTTGGACGCTGCCTTGACGCACTGGTTCACTCCCATTTTCTCGGTGTAGCTTTGGGTTGTAATCGGCTTGCGGTTACTGATCTTCATGATGTTGACTGTGCCGTTGCCGATGTCGGCAAGCATATTCAGCCCGACCATGTCTTTCAAATACGGAACAACAGCGGCATAGCCCTGCGGAAATACGGAACAGCCTACAATGCGGACAGAGTAGAGTTTGTCCTCATACTTGAAGTCCACACTCTCCTTCTGGAGCATATACTTGCGGAAGTCTTCACGCTGTCTGCTTACCCATGTGATCGGCAGCCCTACGGCGAGATAGACCTTTGCCGATGTGATGCCTTCGTGGTTCAGCTCACGGGCAATGCCCATCAGCGTGAACAGATAGTTGTCCTCGTCCTGCCATTTGTCGGCAAGATACTCTTTGTGTCCCTCACCGATCTGATAGTAGTTGCCCTCAAAGAAAAGAGTGTTCTTCGTAAAGGTCGGTGCGGCATCGTAACTGTCAAACTTTCCGCGCCCTAAAAATTAAGACCCTGCAAGGAATCAACATCCCTGCAGGGTCAAATTTATTCATCGCCATTGAATTTGAGA
>NZ_CACWPP010000019.1 GCF_902762735.1 uncultured Ruminococcus sp. | reverse complement strand
AGTTTGCGTCATTTTTGTATATGGACCATTAGCTCAGTTGGTCAGAGCAACCGGCTCATAACCGGTGGGTCCGGGGTTCGAGTCCCTGATGGTCCATTCTTTTTTATATTTAGGGGTATAGCTCAGCTGGTAGAGCAGCGGTCTCCAAAACCGCGTGTCCCGAGTTCGATCCTTGGTGCCCCTGCTTTATTTGTCTCGCAGACTTTCGTTTGCGGGACTTTTTTGTTTTTATCCCAATTTGGCTGTATGGGCAAGCTATACGAAAAGCTGTTTTTAGGTAATGGTTGTGCAATTATTTGTTTTTTATTACAATTCTTGGCAGTTCACTTTGCTTGGCATTATCTGTGGTTTGGTGTGTCAGCTTGATGGCTTTATATCAAATTTGTGCGGATTTTTATATTTTAATCACAACTCTGACTGCGGCTTTGCGGTACAACTTGCTTTAGTGTGACCGTTTTATCTATAAATATAACATGTATATACCAATTTGGTTATTGCACGAAATTAAAAATAGTGTTATAATATGTTAACAAGGTTCAGACAGTTTGCGCGGACAGGTTTTCAGATGGGCTGTCTGACATTAGGATAATTATTTTAAAGGAGGATATATAATGGAGCTCAGTAATGTGATCGCTGTGAGGGACACCAAAACAGTCTACCGTGACGGCGATAAGTGCATAAAGGTATTTAATGAGAGTTATAAGAAATCGCAGGTGCTGAATGAGGCGCTCAACCAGTCGCTGGTGGAGGAAACAGGTGTCAGCATGCCAGGCTTGCTGGAGGTGCTGATGATTGACGGCAAATGGTCGATAGTGTCTGAATATGTCAGCGGAAAGACCCTCGCACAGCTTATTTTGGAAAATCCTGAGAAAAAGCGGGAGTACATTGAGAAACTGGTGGATATTCAGCGCGAGATACAGTCGAAGAGTTGTCCGATGCTGAGAAAGCTCAAAGACAAAATGAACGATAAGATATGTCAGACTTCACTTAACGCGACCACAAGGTATGACCTGCATGCACGGCTTGAGTCGATGCCAAAGCACAGCAAGCTCTGTCACGGCGACCTCGATACTACCAATGTGCTTATAACCGATGACGGCGGATATTCTGTGCTGGACTGGTCACATGCCACACAGGGTAATGCTTCGGCTGATGCGGCGCGTACTTATCTTTGTTTTCGTCTTGACGGTGATGTGGAGGGTGCAGAGATGTACCTTGACATTTTCTGTGAGAAAAGCGGTACGGACAAGAAGTATGTTCAGAAGTGGATGCCGATAGTTGCGGCTTCGAGGCTGGTGAAGTGTGCCGAAAAGGAACGTGATTTTTTGCTGGCGTGGGCTGACGGTGAGGAATACCGAAAGGTCTATGCATCTGATGAATGAGCTTTGATGAATGCTTCGCTGATGGTGTGAAGTGGCTGTTTTGCGTACTGTTCCCCCTGATTTGATGGGGAAAGTCATGTACTGCAAAGCGGCGGTTTGAGTTAAGAGTTTAGCGACTGGTGAAGTGGGCTGACGGTGAGGAATACCGAAAGGTCTATGCATCTGATGACTGAGCTTTGCTGAATTATTCGCTGATGGTGTGAAGTGGCTGTTTTGTGTACTGTTCCCCCTGATCTGATGGGGAAAGTAATGTACTGTAAAGCGGCGGCTTGAGTTAAGAGTTTAGCGGCTGGTGAAGTGGGCTGACGGTGAGGAATACCGAAAGGTCTATGCATCTGATGATCGAGCTTTGCTGAATTATTCGCTGATGGTGTGAAGTGGCTGTTTTGCGTACTGTTCCCCTGATCTGATGGGGAAAGTCATGTACTGCAAAGCGTGGGTTTTATTTAAGAGGGGTCTTATTTATGGATAACAAGAGAGTTTTTGATACAAAGGTGCAGTATCTGAAATACAAGGTGCTGCGAGAGGTGGCGAGGGCTTCATGGAGCAACTCCCTGCTGGACGAGATGCTGGATATTCCCAAAAAGATAGTACCAGGCAAAACGCCGACTATGCGGTGCTGTGTCTACAAGGAACGCGCCATACTGGCTGAGCGTGTGAAGCTGGCTATGGGCGGCGACAAGAACAATCCCAACATAATCGAAGTTATCGACATAGCCTGCGATGAATGCCCTGCCGCAGGTTATGAAGTTACTGACTCGTGCAGGGGCTGTCTTGCGAACCGCTGTGAAGATGTCTGTCCCAGAGGGGCGATCTCCTTTGACCACAACCATGCGGCTCATATCGACAAAAGCAAGTGCATCGAATGCGGCAGATGCTCGAAAGTCTGTCCCTATTCAGCCATAACCAACCGTGTGCGCCCCTGCATGAACGCATGCAAGGTAAAAGCTATCAGGATAAATGATGAGGGCGCGGCGGCGATAGACAACGATAAGTGCATATCCTGCGGCGCGTGTGTTTATCAGTGTCCGTTTGGTGCGATAATGGACAAGTCCTTTATGCTTGATGTGATAGACCTGATAAAGAAGAGCATGGGCGGCAGTGAATACAAGATGTATGCGGTGGTAGCGCCGTCTGTTTCAAGCCAGTTCACTTATGCAAAACTGGGGCAGGTGATAAAGGGGCTGAAAGAGCTGGGCTTCCAGGCGGTGGTGGAAGCTGCGCTGGGTGCTGACCTGGTGGCATACTCAGAGGCGAAGGAGCTGACTGAAAAGGGCTTTCTGACCAGCTCGTGCTGTCCTGCGTTTGTGGCGTATATAAGGACGGCTTTCCCCGAGCTGGAGGAGCATATCTCGCACAATCTTTCACCTATGGCGGAGATAGCCAGATACATCAAGGGAGTTGAGCCTGCGTCGCGGGTGGTCTTTATAGGACCGTGTACTGCGAAAAAAGCTGAGGTAAAGCTGAAAACGGTAAAGCCATATGTGGACGCTGTGCTGACTTTTGAGGAATTGCAGGCGCTGTTTGACAGCCGCGATATTGACATAACCACGCTCGATGAAGATGTGCCCGAAGATGCATCGTACTTTGGCAGGATATTCGCGAGGAGCGGGGGACTGTCCGACGCTGTGGCAGAGGCTTTGAAAGAGCAGGGGCTTGACAGCTTTGACCTTTCGGCATGCACATGCAGCGGCATTGAGGCGTGCAGGACAGCGCTGATGAAGAAAAAGCGTAATGTGCTGGCAGAGAATTTTATCGAGGGCATGGCATGTGAAGGGGGCTGTATAGGCGGTGCAGGCTGTCTTACACATGCTGAGCGCAACAGGGCGCAGGTCGATGCATACTGCAAAGATGCGGCTGATAAAAAGATCTCAGATGCCATAGCGGGACTGAAGATATGATGGTGCGGATATAGTTAAAAAACGGCAGATGTGCTTGCATCTGCCGTTTTTATATTATGACTATCCCTTTAGCACACCTACTAAAAATGCGGTGAATAAAAGGATAATTGAGCGCCCCATATCTTTCCCCCGCCGCAGGCGGGGAACAATACACAACCAAATTGGGATAAATCAGTAAAGTATCAGTCCTCTGTTACTAAGTGGGGATCTATGCCCGTATCGGTCATAAGGGCGGTGAGCTTTTGTGTGGCATAAAGTATATACACCTCTGATAAAGACCTGTCCACCTGTGAGATGTCGTAGCCGTTAAGATAGCGGTCGGCATCGTATTCAATGCCCATCATTTTGCTGACGTATTCAACGGTCTTTTCAGCTTCGTATTCCATAGTGTTTAGGTCGGGGACTGTGCGGCGCAGGGGGATAGCCATTTTTTTTGAATACTCTTTGCTGACTGAGGGGTGATGACCGCAGAAAATGTGTGCGAGTTCGTGTATTATCGCTGATGATTTCTGAGAGTCATTGGCGGTGCTGTTTATCACCACCGAGTAGTATGCAGTCCTGCGCCTGCCGTTGTATTCTACTGTATATCCTTCGGGGCAGAACTGTGATTCACCGAACATCACCGAACCCATCGGGGCTTCGGCGTAATATATGCCTGCGGCTTTTACAACTTTTTGCAGGTCGTTATACAGTTTGCCGAGCGGGGTGGTGAAAGCATGGTATTCCATGATATTTTTCAGTCTCACGGGCGCACGTTCGCCCTCCGTATCGGATATATCGTACACGAACGATACAGGACCGCCGATCTTCATAATGACGATGGGCGTGACACCTGCCTTGACCGTCCTGCCATGATCGCGCATCCATGCGTGCGCTGTTTTTACGCATGCCGCGCCCGGACGCTGTAATATCACCAGCGCCGAATTGAAATATGACATGCCCTGTGTGAAATGCATATATGATGCCAACCTGAGATAATCCTCATACAGTCCCCTCTCGATTATCTCGCGGTAGACCTCGTGTCTTGTACTGCTCATAATTCTCTCCTTTCAGCGTAAGCGTATCTTATCACGGTGTAAATTATAGCATATGAGGTGATGCAAGTCAATACAAAATTACAGCTTTTTGCAGTTGAGAATTTTGGAGGGTGAGTTTTTGTACATTTGCGGCAACGCGGTTGACATGCGGGGCGGGGTGCGGTATAATGTATCTATCACGATTTGAAAAGGAGTGTTCCGCATGCCCGACCGTTACACAGATATAAAAACAAAACTCTGTCAGCTTGCCGAAAAAGATGATGACATTCGCGCTGTCATAGCGATAGGTTCTTCCACGCAGGAAAACAGCCCTGCCGATCAGTTCTCCGACCTTGATCTTATCATAGTGACCGCCTCTCCCGAAAGCTGGTATTCGGGCGAATACCCTGCAAAGCTGGGTGAGGTGAGAATATCTTTCATTGAACCCACGCTTGGCGGGGGGAAAGAACGCAGGTGCATCTACGGCGCTGACCGCGATGTGGATATGATGATCTTCACGCCTGAACAGTTTGACAAAGCCCTGAAAGACGGTGTCGCGGAGTGGGTGATGGATCGCGGGTATGCACTTCTGTGCGACAAGGGCGGTTACACCATATGGATACCGCGATATGTCTCACCGAAAGTCAGCCGCGAAGTGATAACGGAAGAGGAGTTTGTGAACCTTGTGAATGACTTTTACTTCCATAACATATGGGCGTACAAAAAGCTGAAGCGAGGTGAGATGTGGTCTGCGGTGATGTGCATAAACGGCTATCTCAAAGCGCGTCTGCTGACGGTGATAGAACAGTACCATATGTGCATATACGGGCGTGATGTATGGCATGACGGCAGATTTCTTGACAGCTGGGCTGACCCTTTCGTGGCAGAAGATCTGGAAGAATGCTTCGCGCGTTACTATTATCCCGACTGTTTGAGTGCCATAGAAGCCACTCACCTGCTTTTTGCAAGGCTTGCGCGTGAACTTGCCGAAAAGCTGGGCTACCATTACCAGAAAGGCGCAGAGAAATGCGCAGCTGAGTATCTCGGCATCTGAAAGGGGAGCTTTACCGCGCCTGCAACATCATAAAAACACAATGCCCCGAAGCGCTTTTTAACGCTTCGGGGCATTTTCACAGTAAAGGACATAGATCTCATTTACTGTATGATCGTGGAATATCAGAAATTGCTGATGCCTTTGACTTTTGCCGCGATCTTTGAAATGTCGGTGACGTTCAGCCTGCCGTCTGCTTTGACATCTGCGACTTTCTGTTCGTAGCTGTTCAGGCTTTTTATGCCTTTGAGGTGTGCCGCCGCCTTTGAAATGTCGGTGACGTTCACTGCGCCGTCGCCATTCAGATCACCGAGCATGCAGAGATAAAGGTCTGTTGATTTATTTTCTGTCTTGCTGAAACTGATGGTGCGGGGAACATAGCCGTCGGCGGTAAGTTCGATCCTCAGAGCGTAGTTGGCGTAATAATATTCAAAGTCTTTGTGGCACGCGGTGATAGTGGTGCTGCATTCGATACTGTCGTTTACGTAGAGATCCATGTTCATGCGGCAGGCGTTGCTGACCGTTACCCGCATGCGGTTGCTGTAACCGCGCTCGCCGTTGCATTCGGCGTAATAACGTATGAACGAGCCGTTCATGGCAGGCTTTACCCTATCGGTGCTTTTAAGTTCTGTCCATTCGCCGCTTCCACAGTGCATTATCTGCCAGCCCTGTGCAGTTGTTTTGCCGTCGGTCTCTGGCGTTTCAGCAGGCATCAGCTTATCGCCGATCTTCAGTGTAACGCTGTCGGGTATCTCATGTACCAACGGTCTGTCGGGTGAGTAGACTGCCGTGTTCATGCCTGCGTCTGCTGCTGTTACCGAATAGTCGCTCAAGTCGGTAACATCGTACTCGAACACCTGCGTACCGTTTTCATCGGGGGTGGCAGGGATCGCATCTATCAGATCATTTTTTGGGGAATTATTATCGTCTTTGATGACAGATAATATATATTCGATAAGATCGTTTTCGTATTTCACCTCGCGGTCTGTCTTACTTTGGAAATAACGGCCTTTTTTCAAAAACGATTTATACAGATCTTTCAGCGCTGAGTGAATAAGATGCGCACTATTGTTATTCTCTTTGCCCGGCAAACTGCCTTTTCCTTTTCCGATGACATAGAAGCCTTCCAGCCTTTCATCTGATGCTTTGAAGCTGAGTATCTTTCTGCCGTTTCTTTCGGTGATCTTCACATCGCTTATTTTGGGGTCAACTGTGTCAACAGTGAAGTCAAAGCTGTGAGGCTGCTTCCTTTCTTCGCTGTTTTCGGCAAAAATATATGTGCTGAAAGAAACGTGGTAGCTGCCGTCTTCGAGAGGAATATCCGCGAGGCAGACTATCTCTTCGTTATCATCGTTTACGATCGATCTCGTTCCTTTGTAGCACAGGACAGTTCTGCCGTCCTTATCGGTAATGCTGACGTCTGAGAAATTCGCATCGCGCAGGGGGCACATGAAGTAATGCAGGGTATCCGAGATATGATCGCCGTTGGGCGAGAGGCAGTATTCGTGGTTTAATGCCTGAGCGTACATGCTTTTATAATCATCCCTGGACGTATTTGTATCATAGCTCATCAACTGAGCGCAGATCATTTGCGATAATGACATTGAAACGCAGTACGGATAAAATGCTATATCAGATCCCGCATAGGTTTTAAGACCGTTTTCGGGGGCTGTGTTCACATCGTCCCATAGTGTGCGCACTGAATACCAGTCGCCGTGGAAGCCCACGACAGGAATGGAAATATCACAGCAGTTATCCGCACCCGAAAGGGTCAGGAAGCCGTCAATGAACCAGCCGTTTCTGAACTCAGCGTCCTTGGCTGCGGCGTTTTCCTCATCGACAGCGACTGTGACAGTCACGGTCTTTTCATCACCCGCAGATATGGTGAGCATATCCTCGGGCAGTGTCACGGAAGTTTTCAGCTCTTCGGGTCTGGTGATGAGCTGTTCTCTGTTAAAAGTGTAGTCATATTCTGCTTTGTCGGTGGTGAATGAGGCATCTGCGGTGTTAAAGGCAACGTCTTGATCGGAGATGTTCTTTATGGTGACATCGAAACTGAAAGTGTTATCATTCAGCTCTCCCAGTGCCACAGCCGCCTTGCCGCTGCTGCCTGTCATAATTACTTTAGTGTTTTCCATCGCAGTAATATTGACCATTCCCGCGCCCTGCATTCTCGGGCTGATGCGCAAGCCGTCATCGACGATGGGTACAGCTGAGTTCATAAGGATATTCTTTATAAGTTTTGTTCTGTCACTGCCGCTGATGTCTGTACCGCGGCTGTTGAGCAGGGCGTTTGTCAGTGCCGCACAGCCTGCGATGCAGGGCGATGCCATCGAAGTACCGTTTTGGAATGAATAACCGCCGCCGCGTTTTGCCGAATACATTCCGCCTATGCCTGTTATCTCGGGCTTGAACTCAAAATTTTGCGGTATGCCCATTGAAGAGAAAGGGTAGAGCCTATTGTATTCAGAGTAGGTGTCAGGCGCATCAAGGTCAACGCGCTTATCAGGGTTATCTATGAGCAGCTGCGCATCTTGCGTGCTGATGAGCAGACCGTGTTTCGTGTGGCTCAAAAAGCTGTAATAAAAAGTATCTTCTGTGTTTAAGATGGTATCTATATTGCTGTCAAACATTATCACACCGACTGCGCCTGCGGTCTTGGCGCGGGAGTCTGTCATATCGACATCATCACAGTCCGCCATGTCCACCAGTGCCAGCTTGCCTTTAAGGTCTAACTCCGTAATATCCACCTCAGCAGCCTTGCCGCAGTAGAAATATTCGTACTCGCCTTCCAGCAGTTCGTTTGAGTCTTCACGATAACTTATCACAGTGCCGTCGGGCAATGAGAGCTGCATGTTCAACCGCTGAACGGATTGACCCGCAGCTGCGCTGATGACAGACGGGAAAATTCCGGGTGTGCCGACCGTGCTGAGGTCAGGGTCATCTGGAGACCTGAAATTGTTCTGAGTGTTGATCTGTTTTTCGTTGCCCGCCGAACAGCATACCACTATACCTGCATCGTCGATGATCTTCAGTACTTCTTCGACCACAGTATCATAAATAGGTGCCTGCCCGTGTCTGCTAAAGCTCATGTTGATGACATCAGCGCCAAGTTTTACAGAGTCCTCAAGACCTGCAAGTATCGCCGCTTCGTCCATAGTGCCTTTATTTTCTCTGCTGCCTACGCCGAAAAAGATAAGCTGAGCATCGGGTGCAAATCCGCTTAAAACTTTGCCGTCGTATGTAACTGTGTTGCCTGCCGCTATGCCCGAAACATGAGTGCCGTGGTATGATGATTTTTCATCCTTATCGCTCACGTCGTAGGGGTCTTCATTTTCGACGTAGCATGCCGCGAAGGGTATCTTACTGCTGTAATAGACCTTTTCGGGGTCAAGGTCACGGCTCAGTCCGCCGCTGCTGATTATCTCAGCCACGTCATCGTAGCTTATGGCTGTGCTGATGTTTTCGTCCAGCGGCGCAAACATTTCGTGGGTGTAGTCCAGCTCGGTATCAATTACCGCTATGACCTGTCCCTCACCTCTTATGCCTGTGCTGTTCATAAATTCAGATGTGCCTGTATTTTCAAGCGCATCTGAAAGCTCGGGAGTGTACGTAACTTCGGATACCGTCACCGAATACACATCGGGGATATTCCTTATCATATCGGTCATACCCTCGGGCACGGTGGAGGCAAAGCCGTTGAACACCGTATCAAATTTCAATTCCATCTCGGCTTCGGGGTAGATGTCCTGCAATTGGCTGAATACCTGCATGCGCTCATTCCTAAGCTCCTGCGCACGGGACTTAGCGGCATCTGAATCAAGTTCGGTGCTGCACGATGCCAGTATCGGGTCGCCTTTCAGTCTGACTATCACGCGCACCTGCTCGTCCTGCGAATGATCATATTCCTGCGGGAATGCTTCTGCCGCAGACGGCATGATAGTGCCCAGCATGACAGCGATAGCTGATACTGCACCTGATAAACGTCTTAATGTTTCTTTCTTTTTAATTTTTTTCTCCTCTTTATTGCTGACCTGTGGATCTGTTTTTAGCGGTATTTTAGAGGGATGACCGTATTTCCGTTTTGACTGATAACGTTCTCCCGCTGACTGAACGCGCTTAACATGCAACAGCGACAGCAATATTGTATTCAGGCTTTAAAAAGCCACATACAATTATATAACAGCCCGCATGATTTGTCAAGACAATTTGCGGGCATATCTCACATTGTAAAAGCATATAAATGAACCACACAGGGGGCGTGATATATGAAGAAACAGGGCTTTTTGAAGGGCAGTGCGATACTTGTCGGCATGGTGGTGATAACGAAAGCGTTGGGGCTTGTGTACAAAGTGCCGCTGGCAAATCTGCTGGGCGGGACAGGCATGGGATATTTTTCAGCGGCATTTTCGCTGTTCACGCCTGTTTTTGCACTGGCAGTATCGGGCATACCCTCTGCGATGGCGCGGCTTGCGGCGGAAAATTCAGCACTGGGCAGGTATGCCGATCTCAGGAGGCAGAGGCGAGTGGCGATGGTGCTGTATTCTGTGACGGGTATGCTGGCGGCGGGCTGTGTGGTGATGCTGGCGGCATCGGGCGCAGGGGGAAGTCAGGTGCGGTGGGCACTGATCTGCCTTGCGCCGTCGGTGGTGTTTTGCAGTATTATGAACACCGAGCGCGGCTATCACGAGGGGCTTGGCAACATGCTGCCCACCGCTTTTTCGGAGATAGCAGAAACTGTCTTTAAGCTGGCGCTGGGGCTGGGTATCGCGATGTACGTAAAGCACATCGCGGCAGAAAGCTATGCCGCAGAAAAAATGGTGTTCGGCAGGATATGCGAAAGCCCCTCTGCCGCCGAACTGGCGGCACTGCCTTACATAGCGGCGGGTGCGGTGCTCGGTTCGACGCTGGCATCGGGGCTTGCGTGTATGGGACTGCTTGTGGTGATGCGCCTGCGGGGGGACGGTGTTACTGCGGATATGCTGGCGCATGACCCTGTATGTGAGAGCCGCCGCCATCATGTGAGGGCTTTGCTGGGGCTGTCAGGTTCGATAGCGCTGGCGGCGGTGGTAACTACGCTGACGGGAATGCTTGATATGCTGACAATATCACCGTGCCTGCGGTATGCGATAAGCCGTTCGCCCGCGGCATTTTCTGCCTTTGACGGTATCTCTGCCGATGAACTGCCGAACTTTCTCTACGGCTCGTATGAGGGGCTGGCAGTGATGCTTTACGGGCTTGTGCCCACACTGACTGCGATGCTGGGCAAAAGCGCTCTGCCGCCGCTGACGTTCAGCCTTGCCCGCGGTGATGATAAAGCCGCCGCCCGCTGTCTTGAACATCTGCTGACTCTTTCTGCCGCCGCCGCGCTTCCGTGCGGGCTGGGCATAACAGCTTTGTCGGGGGCAGTGCTGAGGTCGCTGTTTGCAGGGCGGGAGCTTGAATGCCTTGCCGCAGAACAGCCCCTTGCCGTACTGGGTATATCAGTGGTGTTCTTCGGGATAGCACTGCCGTGTTTCACTGTGGTGCAGGCGCTGGGCAAGCCGTCGCGGGTGACGGTGATGATGCTGGTGAGCGGCGGCATAAAGCTGGTGCTTAACGTTCTGCTGATACCATTTGCGGGGCTGACGGGTGCGGCGCTGGCAGAACTTATCAGCTGTATTTACGTATGTGCCGCCGCTTTGCGCGAGACTGCAAAGCTGTCAGGGTGCAGTATAGACCTGCGCCGCACTTACATAAAGCCCGCCTACGCGGGTGTTATGTGCGCCGTGACTGCGCGGCTGTGCTTTGATCTTCTCACAAAACTGATGATACCGCACAGGCTGTGTACTGCGGCGGCGGTGGTGTGCGGGGGCGGCATGTATTTTCTGTCGCTTTACCTGCTGTGCGATGACCTGCACGCGTCGGATATATTTCTGACGCGAGCAAAGCAGTGTGTCAGAGAGTGAATGCTACATGATCGGGCGGGACTATGCTTTCGCAGGAGAACTCTGTTTTCCTGCGGCAGGTGGGTATATCGGGCAGGGGAGCGGGCGGTGCTGTCGGCACAAGGACATCGCCGCTCTTTCTGAATATCATGCCTGTGGCGCTGTCGGCAAATTCGTCAGCCTCCAGTTTTTTATCGCCGAGATAGATATTTGTGGCAGTGATGCTGCGGTCTGCGGGGAAAAATTCAGCCCATGCGGTCTCGTGCCCGTAGGTGCGTATGCTTACCCTGAGCTTTGCCGCAAGCTGTGGAGGGGTCACATACATCAAAGCCCTGCTGAACTGGGCGTTTTCCGAAATGTACGTGTCATTTGCATCGTACCACGAAAGGCTGAACCAGTAGCCCGAAGCGCCGCCGTTGTTCTGGTAGACCCTGAACCTGTACCTTGTGCCTGCGGTGACGGGGATGGCTTTTTCTGTGTATCGGGTATCTGTGTAGGATTCGTATGGTTTGATAACGCCGTTAACTATTGAGCCTTCTGCCCATTTTTTTACGGGCGGGAGCATGTTTTGGGGTATCTCTGCTGTTATTACGGGAAGTTTATAGCCCGCAGGTTCGCCGTCCTCCGTTGGTATGCCTGTGCTTTCAGCGGCGGGAGAGCCGTATGGCACATAGATGGCAGGCGGTGTGCTGCCTGCGGTTATCATCACTTTGACATGCCCCTCAAATGGCTTTATCATCAGCCAGATATTGCAGTCGTTTTCAAGGGTAAATGTCTTTGAATAACGCTCGCGGGCGAGCAGTGTGCCGTCGGACAGCCTGAATACAGTGCTTCCGTTAACGATGCCTATTGCCATTGAGCTGTTCTTGTTGCCTGTGAACTCGCTGAAAAGCACTGTTGCGGTGTAAGTGCCTGCTTTCAGCGGTATCGACTGCAAGTTAGCCTTATCCTGCGACCAGCCGCGGTTGTCGCCCGATGTGTAGGTGGTCAGCCAGCCGTCATCGTCAAACATCAGCTTTGCGCTTGAACCGAAGTTAAGCACCATATCAGCCATGTTGACATAGTTTTCGGGCATCTCCACTGTGTTGCCGTATATCCTGTAAGCCTCCATCGTATTGCCCGATGTGGGGAGACTGACGGGCAGTGTGCCTGTGTAGCCTTTGACTTTGCAGCTGTTCATCGCGCCGTAGAACATGGTTTCCGTGTCGCTGACGGGTATGCCCTTTTCTGCTTTTAAGATCTCATAAAGTGGTCTCATGTTTATGCCTCCTGAAAAAAATTTGCCGTTTGTGAAGAGCGCTCTCACTAACAGCCGAAGAGGGGGCAAAAGTTGCACGTTTTTGTACAACAATTAATAAAATATGTATGAGTTTATGGAAAAAACAGTTGTTTGCACAAATCGGCTGCGATAAAAATGGTAATAATTATGAAAAAACTGTTGACAAAAACTGCATATTGGGTTATTATTATATCAGGGGAAATGCAAGTCCCTGAAAAAAATGTGATCATCCCGCTGATACACCAAAATAAACGATGTTATATCGGGAACCAAATACAGTTGGCGGTTATCTTTCTCCATTGATAAAGATATTTTGCAGTGGTGTGCTAAAGGGATACCATATAGGATAATGTGTAACGGAGGCAAAAAATGAACAGGAATATTATCATATTGACAGCCGCACTGGTCTGCCTGATGACAGGCTGCGGAAGCATGGAGGATAACAGCGCTGAAAAGCTCGCTGAACGCACGGAAGTCTCGGCGGGCGCAAATGGTACTGCCGCTTTTGGCAGTGAGCAGGTAAATAATGTGAACAGCATAGCTAAGGCGGCTCACGACAGCGTGATGAGATTTTTTGAGGAAAACAGTGAGTACGGCATTCTGCCCGAGCAGATCTTTGCTGACGGCATGCTGGGCTGGCTCAATAATCCTGACGGGCTTGTGCTGGGTGAGGACAGGCAGTACAGTGTATACAGCGAACAAAAGGTCAACAATGACCTCACAAGTATAGGCTATGGCGATGTTATAGTATATGTGGGAAGGCTGGGCGAAAAAGGCGCTTTTGTGCAGGTGCGCGATGAAAGCGGCTGTATCGGTCAGTACCCGTCACCCATAACGGCAGAAGATGAGAAAAATGTGGTCTGGACGGAGTATCTGCTTTCTGAAGAGGGCAAGGCTGATGAAGTCAACGCCGCCGCAAAGGACGCTTACATGGCGATGGATATGATACGTGAAAACTGCGAGCTAAACGGCGAACTTGACAAGCTCGACAGCTTTTTCCCGAAAGCGCGGGCTGAGGGCGGTTTTAAGATCGCTGACGGCGCTGATGCTGTGGGCGACAAACTGCTGACAGAAGTTCTTGCAGATCTGCCCGATGCTGAGGTATACATGGGCTATTTCACTGATGAGGGCGAAGAAATGCCGTTCATACAGGTGCGCGGCAAGTACGGCCTTATCGGTCAGTACCCCGACAGGACACAGGCAAATGACAGCGCTGAGTGGACAAAATTCAGACCGTTCGATGTGCAGGACGCACCTGAGGTCGGACTTGATGAACTCAACAAGGCGGCTAAGTATGCTTTCAACATGGCGGCTGAATTTATAGCTGACAATGAAACAATGGGCATACCGCTCAATGAGTGCTTTGAGAGCGGTGCTTTCGGTGTGCTTAACACTGCTGACGGTCTGCCGATAGCTTTTGGCGGCAGTCACGAAAACGAGTTTGAGAGAATTGTCAACAGAGAACTTGCACAGTACTTTGACGGCGCACTGACTGTCTATGTGGGGCGTTTCGGTGATGAAGACTTCTTTGTGCAGGTGCGCGATGAAAAGAGCGGTCTGATAGGTCAGTACCCCGCAAAGGCGACTGAGGCGCAGGCATCTGAGGTAAAATGGACAGAGTTCTTTGATTTTGAGCCTGAGCCTGCGAACTTTGACCTTAAAGCACTGAATTCCATCGCAAAGACTGCCTACAACAGCGCGGCAGAGTACATAGCCGAGACGGAGTGCGAAAACGGCACTGACATGATAACCACCGTGACAGGCGGCGGCTTCCCGCAGGCGTATTCTGCTGAGGGTCTGACTGTTTCGCGCAGGGCTTCGGCTGAAAAGGGCGATATAAATATAAATGAAGAGCTTAAATGGAATTATGAAGGCGTTATCGTGCATGTAGACATCGACACCGCAGGCGAACTGACGGTATCGGCTGAGAACCCCGACGGCGGGGTGGTGGGGTATTACCCCGTAAGGTCACAGAGTTCGCAAAGCGTTCAGGAGTCTGCCCCTTTGGCAGCGCTCAAAAAAAAGATCAGTAACTTAAAGACCCTTAACGGCGAAGCAAAGACAGCTTACAACCTTGTGGCTGAGTTTTTAGCCGAAAAAGAAGCAGAGGGCACACCGATCGAAGAGTGCTTTGAGAGCGGTATTTTCGGTGCGCTGAACACTGCTGACGGTCTGCTGATAGACCCTGATGCCGCATATGACAAAGAGGGCGAGAGGTGCGTCAACGAATACATGTCGTCATATGGCGTTGATGTCACACGGAGAGTCTATGTGGGCTATCTGGGCGGCTATGACTTTTTCGTGCAGGTGCGCGATGATGAAAGCGGTATGATAGGTCAGTACCCATCGGCTGAAACAGAATGGTGGCAGGCATCAGATTCAGATGTTAAATGGACAGAGTTCCATGAGAGCGAGCCTGAAAAATAACGATAGGCAACAGATAGCAAAAACTCCGTACCAACGCAGGTACGGAGTTTTTTCATATCACTTTGCGTATGCTGAGGTCGGAAATGTCAAGCAGGAGAAACCTTGCCGCTTTGCCGACTTCGATACTGCCGTAAAAGCCGTCTATGCCCACCGAGCGGCATGGGTTGACAGTCGCCGCTTTTGCCGCTGTTTCAAGGGGTATGCCGTACTCCACCGCTTTCAGCAGACAGCCGTACAGACTTGTCACACTGCCCGCAAGAGTTCCGTCTGTCAGGGTGGCATGACTGCCCCTTTTTATGACTTTCTGCCCGCCCAGCTGATATTCGCCGTCGGGCATGCCTGTGGCTTCCATGCTGTCGCTGATAAGCACCACGCCGTCAGCCCCGAACAGCGAAAACGCCGCCCGCACCGCGCTTTTTGACAGGTGTACGCCGTCACAGATGACCTCAGCATAGACCCTCTTCCCGTCAAATGACCTGTCTGCCGCCGCACCTATCAGCGCGGGGAAACGGTGGGTGAACGGCGGCATGGCGTTGTAAAGATGGGTCACATGGTCAGCACCCGCTTCAAACGCCGCCGCCGCTTCGTCATAGCCGCATTGGGTGTGACCCAGCGAGAAACGCATATCGCCCGCACAGGCGCGAATGCACTCTGCCGCACCCTCGATCTCGGGGGCGATGGTGACAAGCCTTATAAGCCCCTCAGCCGCCGCCTGCCAGCGTTTCAGCTTTTCCGCAGAGGGCGGCTGAATGTGGGCGGCATTCTGCGCACCCGCTTTTGCGCGGCTGATGAAAGGTCCTTCCAGATGAACGCCCACCAGTTCTGCCGCGCCGCTTTTCGGCTGAACTTTCGCGTAAGCCGCCGCGCTTTTCAGTATGGCGGTCAGCGTTTCATCGGGAAGTGTCATGGTGGCAGGGCAGACAGTCCCCACCCCCTGCGAAAATTCGTACTCGGCTATTTTTGAGAACGCTTCCGCTGTGCCCTCGCAGAAGTCGTGTCCCGCACAGCCGTGAAAATGCACATCTGTCAAAGCGGGCAGAACATAGCTGCCCGCCGCATCAAGCACCTCGCCCGAATATTTCACCATAGCATCAGCGGGCAGAATGCCCGAAATTTTCCCGCCGTCAGTGAGTATCGTCAGCTTTTCAAAGCCGCTTTCGGTCAGCACAAGACCGTTCTTTATAAGCATGATAAGCCCCCTACCTGTTCTGAAAATCCTTGCCGTCAGGCTTTTCGCACTTGCCGCAGTCGGAACAGCCGTTGCAGGAGGGGCGCATGCCGCATTTCTCACAGCGCTCACGGAATTTCGGCTTGTAACGGTACTTTTCATCTATCGGCAGACCGAAACCGTCCCGCAGGTCGAAAAATATCGGCTTGCCCGCCACACTCAGCCCCGATTTGTGCGCCTGTTCGCTTTGCAGACCGCTCCCCTCGATGGAGTACAGTCTGCCGTCCTTTATGAAGCGTCTGCCTGTACCGCAAAAGACGAATTTCACGTCAAACTCTTCGCACTCATCGTGTAACAGCTTCACCCATTCATACCGACAGGGACGTGCGCCGTCATAGTTTTCGCCGTCGCACAAGACCTGTTCTATCTGCCCCGCTTCGAGGTATTTCCGCAGGCTGACCTGCCCGATGAAGGGCGCACACATGACCCCCTTGTGCTTGAAAGGCAGACTCAGCAGGATGGGTATGCGCTCGTCAGCGCGGCGCTGATTTTCTGCCGACACATTGAAGAAAACATTTTCCCAGCCGTCGCCCCAGCCATCGGGCAGGCAGTCAGCGACTCTTTCGGGACGCTTTGTCAGCAGGAAAAATATGACATCACTGCGCCGCCGCATTATCTCCCATGCTTCATCGCGCCACCCATCGGCTTCGGGGAGGAAGAAATCGGAAGTCATGCAGACCCTTATCTGCTCGCCGCATTTCACCTTATAACTTCCTTTCCTATCCTTATGGAGGGGGTAATCGAAACCTGCTTTTGTGCGGAAAATTTTTGAGCCGTCGAGACCTCTTTGCTTATCGAGAAAATACATATAGCAATGTTCACAGCCCTCACTCTTTTTTACACAGCCATGCCAGGGATTCCATATATCGTGCATAAAGTCACCTGCCTTCCTTATTTTGTTCATTATAATACGCTTGCTCCGAAAAGTCAAGGCTTGATTTAATTCATAATTCATAATTCATAATTATTGGCAGGCATTGGAGTATGCCGTTTTTGCGAAACTTTGCCGCCAGCAAAGCGTAGCAAAAACACAAAGCAAAGCGCGCGGTCAAGCCTCGCGCCAGCAGGCTTGCGGGGAGCGCGAGGGGCAGAGCCTCTCGCATCGGGGAACGGCAAAGCAACGATACGTGCTATCCGTTTGGGCGAACAAAGCGTTGACGGAAAGAGGTCAAAGCATTCGACCAAAGCAAGCCAAAAGCGGGCAATTCGCAAAGAAAAGCGCGTACTCAATTCCCGCGAACAGCACTCCCCATGTGCGGGCGGCGAATTGCCCGCGTGTGCCAGCCGAATAGCGATTGCGTCTTCGGCGGTCGTGGCGCAGTTGCTTAGTCGGAACGGCGAACTTTCGCGGCATGGTCAGCAGTTCAACGGATAAGCATGTCAAAGTTCAAGGCACAAAACTTCGCGGGTGGGCGGGAGGGCGACCACCCCAAAGAAGAGAACTTCCAGCCTGAAAATGCAAGTTCACCAAGCGATAAAGATGCACACCATGCCCATCAGCAGGGGCGGGGGCAGCAGATACAGCCGAGTACGCCAAAAAAAGCCCGACCTCATAAGAAGTCGGGCATGTGTTACGATATTACTTCATAATTATCTGCGGCATTCTCTTTGGTGGCGTATTCGGTCACGTTCAGCACCTTTACCTTGATGGGGCGCTGACCTAATCCTATCTCGATAATATCTCCCACCTTGACATCATAGGAAGCCCTTGCCGCTTTGCCGTTGACGATTATCCTGCCTTCATCGCAGGCTTCGTTGGCAACAGTGCGGCGCTTGATAAGCCTTGTAACTTTCAGGTATTTGTCTAATCTCATAGTTCCTCCGTTCATCAGAGCGGGGGGCGCTCCCCGCATAACAGTAAAGGCGGACAGTTGACTGCCCGCCTTGATCTCAGCAATATATTACTTCTTGTCAACTGCTGCCTTGAGAGCGCTGCCAGCCTTGAAAGCGGGTACTTTTCTTGCAGGAACGTCAACAGGAGCTTTTGTAAGAGGGTTCATAGCTACCTTAGCTGCTCTGTCTCTAACCTCGAAAGTGCCGAAACCAACGAGAGTTACCTTCTCACCCTTCTCCAGTGCATCAGTGATAGAATCCAGTACAGATGCCAGAGCCTTGTCTGCTTCCTTCTTGGAATAGCCGCCCTTTTCAGCGATAACATTGATAAGTTCTGCCTTGTTCATTTTTAAAAACCTCCAAAAATTTTATCCACGGCTTATGCCTTATACTGCACAGCCGATTTAACGAATAATTGCTTATTCATTAATTCCCTCATATCAGTACGAGTAAAGCTCACTTGCGGGCTGCTCGGAGATCTCAACGCTTTTCTGTTCAAGATCCTCGAACCTGCTGACAAATTTGTTACAGCTGTCAGCCAGACATTCCTCAGCATCACAGTCAAGCCGACGCGCCAGATTAGCACACAGCATCAGCAGACTGCCTATCTCGGCTGAAACATCTTCGCCCTTTTCATCAGCCGCCTGGACCTTGCTCAGCGCCGACCTTATTGCCGCGTACATGTCAAGCTCAGTGCCGTCCTCCTCGCTCTTCTCAAAGTCAATGCCTGCCCTTGCGGCACGCTTGCCCAGCTTCTGCGCCCTCATAAGAGCAGGGAAGTTCTTAGGCACGCTCTTTAACGTGTCAGCGTAAGTCTCCTGACCCTTGGTCTCCTTCTTGATGGAATCCCAGTTGGTCAGCACCTTGTCCACCGTGTCGGCATTCACATCACCGAAAACGTGCGGGTGACGGATTATCAGCTTTTGGCAAAGCTCGGTGATCACATCGTCAAGCACAAAATGATCGCGCTCCTGTTCAAGCACCACATGGAAAATCACCTGAAGCAGCACATCGCCCAGCTCTTCACGCATCATTTCGGGAGAGTCAAAGTCGATAGCTTCCATCACTTCGTAGACCTCTTCCAGCAGATCCTTCTTGATCGTACTGTGTGTCTGCACCTTGTCCCAGGGACAGCCCTTGTCTTTATCACGCAGGACAGTTACAAGATCGACCAGATCGCTGATGCCGTACCTGTCCTTCTTCGGCAGACTTTCTATCAGCTCATCAACAGTCTTTTTTTCCACAAAATTCACCTCTTTGCCCACCCTCTCGAAAGGGTGCTTTAATATAATAACTCAATTTCAGAAAAAATGCAAGTGCTTTTTTCACTTTTTTTGAAAAAATCGACTTTTCCCGAGCATTTCGGCGTTTCGCACAATAATATTGTCAAAATAAAGCACATATTGCCGCGAGATACATATCGCGGAGAGACTGCGAAAGCACAGCATACAGGGAAAAATTCTGCGGCGGGACGAATGGGGAGGTCACAGCGCTGACAGGTCATGCACGGGCATCGCCCGACGGTATGCGGGCGCGGGTATAGTATGTGATTTTTTCGCGAATGTTTTGCGTTTCGCTCAATAATGCCGCGAGACTGCGAAAGCACAGCATACAGGGAAAAATTCTGCGGCGGGGACGAATGGGGAGGTCACAGCGCTGACAGGTCATGCGCGGGCATCGCCTTGTGTATGCTGTTTCTGTGCAGATGTTCCGCACGGTGCATGTGTGCTTCTCTTATCCGATATTTCGGACTGATAGCCGTGCGGTGTGGGCTGTACTATGCTTATTTACTAAAATATCCTGCGGTTTTGCTTTAAAATTTCACTTGACATCAAGGTTAACGGGGTGTATAATAAATGATGTACAGCTGTGGACAGGCTGTGCCTGTGAAATGTCCATGAAAGGAACAATGATAGAAAATGAAAGCATATAGATCAGCCGCTGTTCTGACAGCCGCGGCGCTGGTGCTGTGCTGTGCTTCCTGCGGTGATAAGAAAAATAAAGACAGCAGCAAGTCAGCTGAAAACAATGAAATAATGACAAGTTCTGCGGCAGAGGAAAGCAGTAATGATGAATCTGCCACTGACGGAGAGGATAATGCCGAACCTGCGCTGACTGCCGTTGACGGGCAGTTCATCATGCAGGCGTATGACATGTTCCAAAGCTCGCAGTACAGTCTGAGACTGACATACACCGACCCTGACGGCATCGAGACCGATATTTACAGGGTGGTCGATGGTGACGATTATTATGAGGTGCAGACAGGCGATATTGGCACAAACGGCTGTATATCGGTAAACGGTGAGGCTTATGATTTTGACAGTGTCTGCGGCATCTTCCGCAAGCGGACGCAGGGCAAGCCCGAAACGCTAATTGAAACGGTGGTGGAACAGCGCCTTCCTGCGACCGATACTAATATAGACCCTAATGAAGCGGCGGTCTATGAGGCTGAGGAATATACTTACACGGGCGGCACTTATATAACCGTGATGGACTTTTATTTTGACAAGCAGACGGGTCTGCCTGTTAAATACACCACAAGGTATATGGTGGAAGAGGAAAACGGCGACGAGGGCATGACCGAGACCAGGCTGGTCAGGGATATAATGTACGGCGCGGGCGGTGAGCTGACTGCCAGCGACGGCGAGACACACGAACTTGACAGGACGGTGTTCGACACGGCGTTTATCAAAGATTTTGTCGATTTTGACAGCATGACTGCCGAGCAGAAACTGGGCTACTGTCAGGCTATATTTGTGACGGCGAACGTGACTGCCGATGAGCTGGCTGAGGCGGGCTTCGGAGATGACAAGCTCAGGAACATATCTTATGAGGACTTCACTTCTCTGGTATACACCTACGGATATGATGCCTGACGGACGCTGAGGTTAGACATAATGAATATCTTGAAATTACTGCACCCTAAAGCGTGCATTGAATATATATACGACGATTTTACCGCGAGACAGACGCTGGAGAAGATGAAAAATCACGGCTATTCCGCTGTGCCTGTCATAAACAGGGAGGGGCGGTTCGTAAAGACCATATCTGAGGGTGATTTTCTCAGGTTCATGGTCGAGCGCGGCATGTATGACATACGCGAGATGGAGAATTATCCGCTGGAAAAGATACCTGCAAAGGTGAAGATGCGTCCCGTGAACGTTTCGGCTACGGTGGAGGAGCTGATACTGCTGAGCATGGAGCAGAACTTTGTTCCCGTGATAGACGACAGAGGGATATTTATAGGCATAGTTACAAGAAAGGATATTCTTTCGTACTGCTATGACACTATTGCGGCGGCAAAAGCGGCAAATAATGAGGAAATCAATAATGCTGACATATAAATCTGAAAGGAATGGTAAGGAGAAATGAAGAACACCAACCGTAAGGGCGGCGCGGCGATAGTCGCTGTGCTGGTAATGATCATAATTGTGGCGGTGAGCTGTGCGCTCATGGTCGTTACGGGGCGCAAGACGATAAAGCCCAACGACAGTGTTTCAGCACCGATGCCGTCGGGTTACAGCACTGAGGAGACAACTCCCGAAGAGGACACCACTGCGGAAGAGGAGATAGTGGTGGATGTGCCTGAGGTGAAGCCTTCGATGATACCTGCCATTTCAAGCAGTTATCAGGTAATAAACCTGAAGGATTCCACATTCAGCACAGCTGTCCTGCTGGACGCTGAGAGCAACGAGATACTGGCAGGTCTCAAATATGACAAGAAGATATATCCCGCATCGCTGACAAAGCTGATGACACTGCTGGTGGCTGCCGAGAATATCACCGATATGCAGGCTAAGTACAAGTTCACTGACAATGACATTGATCCGCTGATAGAAGAAAATGCTTCACGCGCAGGCTATGTGGCAGGCGATGAGGCTACTATGGAGGACCTGATGTATGCGGCGATACTGCCGAGCGGTGCTGACGGCACACTGGGTCTTGCAAATGCCATAGCGGGCAGTGAGAAGGAATTCGTGAAGATGATGAACGACAAGGCGGCTGAGCTGGGGCTGGCTGACACGAACTTTGTCAACGCCAGCGGTCTGCATGATAAACAGCACTACACCACCGCACAGGATATGGCGGTCATAACAAGGGCTTGCTTACAGAATGATGTCTGCCGAAAGGTGATGTTCGCTGAGAAGTGGACGACCAAGCCCACACAGGAGTTTGAGGACGGCATTGAGCTTGACAGCATACTTCACGCACGTTTCGGCGGCTACTTTATCGACGCTGACCAGGACGGTGAGGAGGACGCGAAGCTGGAGGGCGGCAAGACGGGCTTCACTGATGAGTCGATGTACTGCCTGGCAACAGTCGTTGAGTACGGCGGCAAGGAGTATATCTGCATCACTACCAAGTCTGACGGCGACCTGATAGCTACCGAAGATACTATAATGGTCTACGAGAACTATCTGCCGGGTGCAGTGGGTACAGCTCCCGCGGCTGATGAGAGCAGTGAGGACGAGAGCAGCGAGGAAGAGAGCGGCAGCGAAAGCAAGGCTGAGAGCGAAACTGTGATCGTTATCGGCGATGATACCGCAAGCAGTTCAAGACCTGCGGCTGACGAGAACTACGAGGCTTAAAACATTATGACGGGCAGGACGTGCAGTCCTGTCCGTTTTTTGTTTTCTGAGGGCGTGCCGTATCACAGAAAATACACATTGATATGTTATCATATGTATGACAGAAACTGACTTTATGCGGCATGGTCAGACAGTTCTCACTGTCGAGATGTATGGTGCATAATCATCAGCGGTATGCCAATATTATACATGAGGAGAGTGTGCCCCTTGCCCGACGCTGAAAATAACAAAAAACGCGCTTATGGCAGAACGGCGTTTCGAGTGGCGCTGGGAGGGATATGTTCGGCAGTCTGCCTGCTGCTGATGTTTTGCAGTTCATTTCTGCCGGGATTGAGTTATTCGATACCTGTGTTTGCGGGAGTGCTGATGGTGGTGATGATAGTCGAGACAGACAGCCGCTGGGCTATCGCGACATACTGTGCGGTCAGCCTGCTGTGTATATTCATCACGCCGAATTTCGAGGCTTCACTGCTGTTCATATTATTCATGGGATATTATCCGATATTGCAGTTTTGGCTTGCAAAGATGAAAAACAAAGCTGTGGTGTGGCTGGTGAAGCTGGCGGTATTCAACGCGGCGATAGTCATATATTACAACCTTTTCAAGCTGTTGTTCCCTGCGGTGGATATGCTGGAGGGGACGGAGTTTTTCGGAAAATACTCTCTGCCCTTGCTGTGGGGCGAAGCTGAGGTCTGCTTTCTGGTATACGATAAATTCCTGAGCCTTGTGGTAGATGTGTATATAAGCTGGTTCAGGAAGAAGATACTGCGCAGAAAATAGCGGGACGAGGGTGCGGCTGCATCGTGCATGTCAATTACTCTTATAGCGATCCAACTGTTTAAATTCACAAGATCCGGTCGCAAAAGCTGGGATCTATGGGTTTTGTGACCGGATCTTGTCTGAATTTTAAGGCGGATCGCTATAAACAGAATAGAAACGGTGACACAAAATGAAAGAACACAAACTTACCAACGAGATAGAACACATTAAAGAAGAGATAGAAACTAAAGCTGATGAACTGCGCGAACGGCATCGCCGCCGAAACAAGCGGAAGGTGCAGATAGTTACGGTGGTGGTGATACTGCTTCTGCTGGCGGGGGTGACTATCGCGTGCATCCCCCTTATCAAGGAACTGCGCACCGAAGCAGGCATGGAAAAGCTGAAAGAAATGCTGGAAACGCGATATTCGGGCATTGAGGCGATGGCGATATTCACGCTGATACAGGCGTTACAGGTAATTATCGCGGTGATACCGCCCGTGCAGATAATCGGGGGAGTGCTGTTCGGGTGGCACATGGGCTGTCTGCTGAGTTTTGCGGGGACTTTGCTGGGAACGCTGGCGATATTCCTTATGGTCAAGCGCTTTGGCAGACCGCTGGTGGAAGCCTTTGTGGACGACAAAGTGATGAAGAAATTCAAGTTTTTGCAGGACGAGAAAAGTCTCATAAGGGTTTTGGTGATATTATACCTTATCCCTGGGATACCGAAAGATGTCATATCTTATATCGTTCCGCTGACTCCTGTGAAGAGGAAAGATTTCTTCCTTTATGTTATGCCCTGCCGACTGCCCGCGATTCTTATGTCAACTTTACTGGGCAGCAACGCCATTGACGGCAACGCTGTGCCTGTCATATGTCTGATAGGTGCGGCGGTAGTATTGGGAGTAGCGGGATTTTTCCTGAAAGACACGGTCGTGGAAAAGCTGAAAAAGCGAAAAATAAGCAAATAATGACGCAGACAGAGCAGAGCCGAGTCAAAGCGATAAAAACGGCAAACTTCCGCAGGCGTTTGACCGCCGCTCCAAAGCGATAGAATGTCAATAGTTCAAGGCACGAGACCCTGCGGGTGGGTGGGCGGGCAGTCGCCCCAAAGAAGAGAACCGCCAGCCCGCAAATGCAGATCTGACAAGCTAAAAAGAGGGCACTGCAAAGCAACAGCATACAAAATATCCCCGAAGCACTGCAAGGCGCTTCGGGGATATGTGTTATCGGGAATGCTTTTCGCCCAGCTTTCTGAGGAAGCTGTCAAGTATCTCCAGTTCAGCGGCGGCGGCTTTTTTCAGCGAAACGGCATAGTCGTTGTGGGACTCGTCATCGCCGTTGTCGGAGATGGTCCTCAGTACGCCGAAAGGAGTGCCGTTGACATAGCAGACATGTCCTATCGCACCGCTCTCCATCTCGCAGACTATGGCGCTGAAATCGTTCCTGAGTTCATCGCGCTTAACGGCGCTGTTAACAAAGCAGTCGCCCGAAGCTATAACGCCCTTAGCACAGTTGATGCCGTGTTCGGCGGCGGCTTCTGTCAGCAGTGAAACGCATTCATCGGCGCAGTCGAAGTAGACTTTGTTTATGCCCGATATAAGCCCCTTAGGGTCGCCCAGAGGAGTAGTATCCATATCGTGCTGAACAACAGCTGTTGCTATGCCTGCATCGCCTATATCCAGCTTGTCGGTCAGCGAACCGCCGACACCCGCATTTATGATGACATCGGGCTTGAAAGTGACTATCATAGCTTCAGCACATATGGCGGCGAAAACTTTGCCGATACCGCATACAGCTGCTACGACATTCATGCCGAAAAGTTCGCCGTATACAAATTCGATGCCGCTGACGGTGGCAGTACCTCCGTTTTCCAGCTTTGGCTTGAGGGCATCTATCTCGGCTTTCATAGCGCCGATAACGCCTACTGTGTAGTTTTTGGTGTCTTTGAACATGTGTTTATCCTCCTTAGTTTTATTGGGTGTTTGATTTTTAGTTCATGCGGAGATCTCGTTCGGACGGCGGGTGTCGCGCCGAAACAGTCTTGCGCCGCACGCCATACGCGGTATATGTGTGCCGCTTATTTGCTTTGTGAAACTGCGTTTGCGTGTCGGCGGTTCTCTTCTTTGGGGTGACTGCCCGCCCGCCCACCCGCAGGGTCTTGTGCCTTGAACTATTGACATTCTATCGCTGTATAACGCCGGCAAAGCTGTATAACGCCGGCAAAGCTGTCGAGCTAATATCACGCGGGCAGGGAAACGTCCTCTTTCCGTCGTTTTCTTTGTTCGCTCAACTAATTCTCTGTTTCGCTTGCAGACTGCTTTCCCGATGTATGTCAATAATTATGGATTGTTAAGCTCGGCTTTCTTATTTTAATTATATCATACCGCTGAACTAAAGTCAATCAATTATCGCCCTCACTTTACTTTTGAAGAATAATGTGCTATAATAAAAATGTGATGTGCAGTTGCTTAAAAAACTGCCTTGCTTAGACTGGAGGTCCCCGCTATGAGCATCGAAAAAGATGTCGAAAGAATGTTCCGCGAAGATGCCGAAATGCAGAAAAAATATCAGAAAAAAAAGAAAAACAGCAGAATGGCTACTATCATTCTGCTCATACTTATCGCGATAGTGGCACTGCTGCTTGCGGAATTGCTCGGCTTGTTTGACGGACTTGGCAGAAAAGAACATAAAGGCGGTGTCGATAAGCCCCTCATATCTGCTGCTGATGATAGTTCTGAAAGCTCTTCCCGCAGCGCTTCTTCCACTGAAAACGAGTCATCTGATACGGCAGTGTATGAAAATATCAAGGTCTCGGGCAGCACTTTCCTCTATAAGGGAAGCGAGATAACTATTGACGAGATAAAAGATATTTTCTCGGTGGATAAAATGAACATGAATGTTATCGCACTTATCGAAGACGATAACGCCACACAGAATACTATGGACGAACTTACAGGCGTTTTCAGGGATATGGGCAGAAAGTACAAGATAGAAGCCGTACCTGACATTGAGTCGGCGGCGGAAAGTCTGGTGAGGTGAGCAGATGCTGGGATTGACTTTGGAAGGCGGCGCGAGCAGGACGGTCTACTCCTGCGGGATACTTGATGCACTGCTGGATAACGGTATAATGGCTGATAAGATATTCGGTGTGTCGGCAGGTTCGGCTTTTGGCGTTAGTTATGCATCAAAACAGCGCGGCAGAAATTACCGCCTTGCCACCGAGTTCATGCCTACGCCCGAGTATATGGGCGTGAAACATCTGTTTGACCCCAAAAACCGCAGTTATTACAATCTTGATTACGACTACGATACCATTCCCAATAAGCTGCTGCCCTTTGATTATGAGACTTTCGGGCAGTACAAGGGTGAATTTTACGCAGTTGTCACGAATGTCCGCACGGGCAGGGCTGAATATCTTCCTGTTGATGAAAAAGACAGGACATGGCAGAAACTGAGGGCGAGCTGTGCGCTTCCCATGCTGTTCCCCGAGATAGAGATAAACGGCGAGAAGTATCTTGACGGCGGCATCGCTGACCCGATACCTTACCGCAAAGCGATCGAGATGGGGTGTGACAAGAATATCGTCATACTCACGCGCCCGAGAGACTACCGCAAGCAGACTGACAGTCTGACAAAGCTGTGCATGAAGCGATATGCGAAACACCCCGAATTTGCGCGGGCGATGGGGAGCAGGGCAGAACGCTACAATAAATGCGTTGACGAGATAATGGAATTGTCGAGGGCGGGGAAAGTATTTGTTTTCACGCCGAAAACGACCTTTGGCGTTGACCGCATCGAGGGTGACAGGGACAAGCTGAAAAAGCTATACGAGCATGGATACAAGCATGCTCAGTGGGCGATGGACAAACTTAAACAATTCATAATTCATAATGCATAATTATTGACATGCATTGGAGAATGCTGTGCCGCCAACGAAGCTGCGAAAGAACACAAAGCTATGCGCGAGTCGAGCTTTTCGTCCACCCTCTTCGCATATACCAAATCAAAGATTTGGTATACAGGGTGGCGGGGAGCGCGAGGGGCAGAGCCTCTCGCATCGGGGAACGGCAAAGCAACGATACGTGCTATCTATTTGGGCGAACAATTCTCCCGACGGAAAGAGGACAAGACCCTCGATAAAAACAAGCGGGCAATTCGCTAAGAAAAGAGCGTACTCATTTCCCGCGAACACCGCTCCCTGTGTGCGGGCGCGAATTGCCCGCGTTCTCTAGCGCGACAGCTTTGCTGGCGTTAAACAGCGAAGCGCCTTCGGCGGTCGTACACGCCGACACAGTCGCGTGGCAGTCCCCCGCGATAGAGTGTCAATATTCAAGGCACAATAATACGCGGGCGGGAGGGAGGGGAACACCCCCATAAAAAGAGAACTGCCGACCCCATCACGCAATTGCGCAAAGCTAATAAGATGCACGCAAAGCCGAAAGCATGAACAGGCGCGGGCTGCCGTCTTTGACGGCATTGAAATGCGCCGATACATACAAATAACGCAACAGTGATAAAAACCGAACTCCCAATTTTGATGTGTATTGCTGATGATACAAAATGGCTGTTTTTTTGTATTAAATACACAGCCAAATTGGGATAAACCGAAAACAGAGGTAAAATATGAAATGGAAAACTGCATTGTTGGCGGCGGGTGCGCTGCTGACAGGTGTTAATGCTCTGCTGGGCAACAGACAGCTCATAGTTGATGAGGGTACCATGTACAGCCGAAAACTGCCCGATGTTTTTGACGGCAAAAAGATCTTACTGCTGGCTGACCTGCACCGCAAAAAGTTCGGGAAGGATTACTGCTTCCTGCTGGACTCGGTGCAGGCGGCTCAGCCTGACTATATAATCCTTGCGGGAGACCTTTACAGCCGCACCGAGACCGAACTGGGCGGCAAGGTGAAGCTCATGCAGGCGCTGAACGACATCGCGCCCACCTACTACGCCGCAGGCAACCATGAACCCTACGACCCCGACCTTATGGACGCTCTGTTCCATAAGCTGAAAAGTCTGGGCATACACGCTCTCAGGAACGAGATAGCTGTTATCTGCGAGGGCGGCGAAAGACTGAATGTCTACGGGCTTCAGCTGCCGCTGAAATATTTCATTAATAAGGACGGCTCTTTCCATGACCTGCCTGTGCCTGACGGCGATACCGTAGCAAGGTATATCGGCAGACGAGATGAGAAAGTATGCTCACTGCTGATAGCCCATAACCCGCTGTTCTTAGATGCTTATGAAGAGTGGGGCGCAGATTTCGTATTTTCGGGACATCTGCACGGCGGCATAGTAAGACTTCCCGTGATAGGCGGTGTGCTTTCCACCGAGAGGAAGTTCTTCCCGAAGTATACAAAAGGCATCTATAAGTCGGGCGATACCGTTATGGCTGTCACTTCGGGACTGGGAAAATTCCGCATAAATAACCCGTCGCAGATAATGCTGCTGACACTGACCAATAAAAGACCTCCCGCCAAGCACCCTAAGGGTCATGCGTGGGAGATAAGATAACTGCGGCGCTTGCCGCGATAAGGCTTTACAGACTGATAGGATAGAAAGGCGATCATTATGGACAAGAACGAACTTGCCGCTAAATTTGCGGCGTATTTTGATGAGCATATGCAGGAGATACTCGCTGATCTCGATGAGGTCATCTCGATAAAAAGCATTGGCGATGAAAATGCAGAGGTACAGCCGTTTGGCGAAGGTTCTGCAAATGCGCTGGCGTGGGGCGAAAGGAAACTCGCGGAGATAGGGATGGCTACAAAAAACTTCGATAACTACGCGGTGCGCGGCGACTTTATTGACGGCGAAGAACCTGTGCTTGGAATACTGGCGCACCTCGATACCGTGCCTGTCAGCAGTAACTGGAAGTATGACCCGTTCAGGCTGACTGTTGATGACGGCGTGCTGTACGGCAGGGGCACGATAGACGATAAAGGTCCTGCTGCTGCTGTGATATGGGCGGTAAAGGCAATAAGAGAAATGGGTCTGCCCATGAGGAATTTCCGTGTTATCTTCGGCGGCAACGAGGAAAACGGCTGCAAGGACATGGAATACTACGAAAAATGCGAGAAATTCCCGCCTAACGTATTTACGCCCGACGGCTCTTTCCCTGTGCTGAACTGCGAAAAGGGCTTGGTACACCTGACTTTCTCAGCGCCTTTTGAGGACAGCGAGATAAATTCCATCAGCGCAGGCATGGCTTTGAATGCTATCCCCGACAGAATGGAGATAGCTTTCAAAAACGGCGAAAACAAGCAGGTCACAGGCCGTTCGGCACACGGTTCGCGCCCCGAGAACGGCGATAACGCCATAACAAAGTTCCTGAGCGGCTATGACGGCGGAAACGCTTTGCTGGGCGGGCTGAAAAAGCTGTTCCCGCACGGCGAGTTTGACGGCACTGCCTGCGGGCTGGGCTTTGAGGATAAGGTGTCGGGCAGAATGACCTGCGCACTGACCATCTTAAAGACCGAAAACGGCAGACTTTGCGGCGGCGCTGACATACGCTTCCCCATAGACAGGAATTATGCGGAGATAAGCGGCATCATCACAAAAGCGCTGACAGATGCGGGCTTCGCCATAGATACCATCGAGGGTATGGAACCTCACTATGTTGACGAGAACAGCGAGTTCGTGCAGTCGCTGCTGCGGGTGTATGAACGTGTCAAGGGCGAAAAGGGCTACTGCATCGCTGAGGGCGGCATAACCTACGTTCACAACACTGAGGGCGCAGTGGCTTTCGGCGCGGAGTTCCCCGATGAGGACAATCACATGCACGGTGATGACGAGCATATTACTATGGAAACTTTCAGATACAATCTCAACATGTATGCAAATGCCATAGCTGAGATCTGCATGAAAGAGTAGACAGCGATCATGGCGGTACTGCTTTTCTCGGAAGGCGGGGGAGCGGTGCGAAAACAGCCGTTTTGTATCGGCGGGATAAGGATATAATGTGTCGGGCAGTGTTAAGCTGCCCGATTTTTTTTGCATTGTCCCAATTTGGCTGCATATCGTCTGCAATATCAGCAATACATATCAAAATTGGGAGCTTGCATTCTATTGGCGGCAAATTGCTAAAAAATAAAAATAATTTGAATTGCTTTGAAAACGCTTGACATTTATGACGAAAGGGTGTATAATTTATACATAGCAAACGATATGTGTACTTCACATATATTGTAAATTAATTACAAGCGCTGTTATTTTGAAAAGGCAGAATTACAGAGGGCGAGGGACACTCGCTCTATCTTTTTTGAGGTAGTTCACATCAAGGCAACGCAAATGGGGGATCGACTATGAGTAAAAATATGAACAAAAAGATAATATCAGGATTACTGGCGTTGGTTTTCGTATTCGGCGGTGCGGCACTGCCTGCGGCTGAAAATACAGTGAGAACATCGGTGACGGCAAGCGCTGAGGAAGCCGACGGTTTCACATACATGAGGACAAGCCTTGATACGGTGGCAATAAAGGGCTACAAGGGCAGTGATGCGAATATCGTCATACCGTCGGAGATAGACGGCATGGCTGTTACGAGCATAGCTATGTACTCTTTCAGAAACAGGACAGATATTACAAGCATAACCATACCGTCAAGCGTTGAGGTCATCGAGTCGAATGCATTTGCATCATGCACGTCGCTCAGGCAGATAAATTTCTCTGAGGGGCTGGATTTTATAGGCAGTTATGCTTTCAGCGACTGCACTTCGCTTAAAAGCGTTGCCTTTCCCGAAAGCCTCAGAAGCATAGACTACGGGGCATTCAACAACTGCACCGAGCTTACTGATGTGAGCATACCCGCAGGTGTGACCGATTTCGGCGGCAAGGTGTTCAGCGGTACGAAGTGGCTCAGCAAAAAGCAGGCTGTGAGCGATCTGGTAGTAGTCAACGATGTCATCATCGACGGTCAGAAATGCACAGGCAGGGTGTATATCCCCGAGGGCGTAAAGACCATCGGTGACAGCGCTTTCGCAGTGTGCGTGGGCATCACGGAAGTCAGCATACCTAAGAGCGTGACAACGATAGGCTCGTTCGCATTCGGGTGCTGTCACGGACTGAAGAGCATAAAGCTGCCCGATGCTCTCGAAACTCTGGATTATGACGCTTTCAAGAGCTGTGATGCACTGGAAAAGATAACCATACCAAAGAGCCTTTCCTATATAGGCGGCGACGCTTTCATGGGTACTAAATGGCTGGCAGACAGGCAGGCTGAAGATCCCTGCGTTGTTGTAAACGGCATGCTGGTAGACGGCAAGGCTTGCACGGGTCATGTGAATGTGCCTGACGGTGTTACATACATCTGCGACAACGCCTTTAACGACAACAGCCGCATATCGGGCATAAGCATATCCGAAAAGGTAAAGACGATAGGTAAAAGGGCTTTCTATTACTGCACGGGCATAACCGAGATGATAATACCTTACAGTGTGACGAGCATAGGTGAGGGCGCGTTCATATCCTGCAAGAGCCTGAAAACGGTGGAGATACCTGACAGCGTTACTTCGCTGGGCGATGAAGCATTCAAGTGCTGTACATCACTACGTTCGCTGACCGTGCCCGGCAGTATCACCGATATTGGGCTGTCAGTATTCCAGGGCTGTCTCAGCCTTAATGATATTACTCTGCTGGAGGGCGTGAACAGTATAGGCATATATTCGTTTGCTGACTGCTCGGCACTGAGGGAGATAAACCTGCCCGAGAGCCTGACAAGCATCGGCTACTATTCGTTCAACAACTGCCCCAGCCTTATGCGACTGACGATACCTGCGGGAGTTGAGACAGTGGGTACATGCGCGTTTGCGGGAAATACTTCTTTTGCTGAGCTTACACTGCTGGGCGATCAGGTGAGGTTCGCTTCAAAGGCGTTCGATTTTATGGACTCCGCTAAAGCCGAAAACTGCGGCATTGTAATGGTGTGCGGCTATGAGGGCTCGTATGCCGAGAAGCTGGCAGCCAAGTTCGATCACGCAGAGTTCTTCCCACTGGAGGTCAAGCCCGTGATACCCGACGAGCCGAATGTTCCCGATGAGCCGGGTGAGCCTGACGACAGCACCACCGATGCCGAAGATGAGCCTGCACCCACATTCGTCAAGGGCGACATGAACGGTGACGGTCAGATAATGGTCAACGATATAGTCAAGCTGGCGGCACATGTCAAGGGCATAAGGAAGCTGGACGATTCGATAAATGCCGATGTGAACGGCGACAACAAGGTGAATGTGACCGATGTTGTTATGGTGGCGGCACATGTCAAAGGCATAAGAAAACTTAATTAAACTTTGTGGTTATCCCGCTGATACACCAAAATAAACTATGTTATATCGGGAACCAAATACAGTTGGCGGTTATCTTTCCCCCGCCGCAGGCGGGGGAAAGATATGGGGCGCTCAATTATCCTTTTGTTCACCGCATTTTTAGTTGGTGTGCCAAAGGGAGAGTCATATTAAACTTTACGAAAATCTCCCTGTAAAGGGGGATTTTTTTTGCTTGCAAAAATTGCGGAGATGTGTTATAATAAAACTTCAGAGATGAACGGAAAAACATTATGCTTAGTAAATAAAGGAGAGTAAGATAATGGAAATAAACAAAATGCTCGCGCAGGAATTCAGCCTGAGACAGGAACAGGTGGACAATACAGTTGCACTGCTGGACGAGGGTATGACAATACCTTTCGTTGCACGTTACCGTAAGGAAGTCACAGGTTCGCTGGATGACCAGGTGATACGTGAGCTGTTCGACAGGCTGACTTATCTGCGCAATCTCGAAAAGCGCAAGGAAGAAGTCACAAATGCTATAACCGAGCAGGAAAAAATGACCGATGAGATAGCTGCCGCCATCGAAAAGGCTGTTACACTGGTGGAGGTAGAGGATATTTACAGACCATACAAGCCCAAGAGAAAGACCCGCGCTTCCGTTGCGAGGGAGAAGGGGCTTGAACCGCTGGCTGTGCTTATCATGGCACAGGCTGAGGATACCGACCCCAACGCCGAAGCAGAGGCTTTTGTCAGCGAGGAAAAGGGCGTTGAAGATGCCGCCGCCGCTGTACAGGGCGCTATGGATATAATCGCGGAGGACGTTTCCGACAATGCTGAACTGAGAAAGAAACTGCGTGAAGCCTACAACAAGTCGGGCAAGATAGTTTCTGTTGCGGCGGCTGAGGATTCAGACCCCGTTTACAAGAATTACTTCGAGTACAGCGAGGGCGTTGAAAAGACAGCAGGACACCGCGTACTGGCGCTGGACAGAGGCGAGAAGGAGGGTGCGCTGAAAGTCAGCATAAGCATCCCCGAAGGTATGGGCGAAGAGATATGCAGAGCGCAGTATGTGCAGAACGACTCCGCCTGCGGCAAACTGGTGGCGGCGGCTTGTGAGGACAGCTTCACAAGACTTATCGCCCCCAGTGTTGAGCGCGAGATAAGGGCTGAACTTTCGCAGAACGCGCAGGAAGGCGCTATAAAGGTGTTCGCCTCGAACCTGCGCCAGCTTCTCATGGCACCTCCTGTCAAGAATACCGTGACACTGGGTCTTGATCCCGGATATGCTCACGGCTGTAAGTGTGCGGTCGTTGATGAAACAGGCAAGGTGCTTGACACAACGATAGTCTACCTGACACAGAGCGAGCGCCGCAGGGAAGAAGCCAACAAGGTGCTGACCAATATGATAAAGAAGTACGGCGTTACCACCATATCCATCGGCAACGGCACTGCCACCCGTGAGACAGAACAGTTCACGGCTGACATGATACGCGGCATGGACGGCAAGGTGAGCTACATGGTCGTATCGGAAGCGGGCGCATCGGTGTACTCGGCTTCCAAGCTGGCGGCGGAAGAGTTCCCCGATTACGATGTTTCGCTGAGGTCTGCGGTGTCCATCGCAAGGCGTTTGCAGGACCCGCTGGCAGAACTGGTAAAGATAGACCCTAAGGCGATAGGCGTTGGTCAGTATCAGCACGATATGCCTAAGGCGCGCATGGACGATGCCCTCAAAGGCGTTGTCGAGGACTGCGTTAACTCGGTGGGCGTTGATGTGAATACTGCGTCATACTCTCTGCTTTCATACATAGCAGGCATTAATTCGGCAGTGGCTAAGAATATCGTGCTTTACCGCGAAGAGAACGGCGCTTTCACCGACAGGAAACAGCTTCTCAAGGTAAAGAAGCTGGGCGCAAAGGCTTACGAGCAGTGCGCAGGCTTCCTGCGTGTGCCCGAAGCCAAGAACCCATTCGACAACACGGGCATACACCCCGAAAGCTATGCGGCGGCTAAGGCTCTGCTGGATAAGTGCGGCATAGACGAGAGCGAAGTGGGCAACACCGAAAAGCTCACCGAAGCTATGAAAAATATTGACCTTTCGGCGCTGGCGAAGGAGCTGGATACAGGTCTGCCCACACTGACAGATATTGTCAAGGAGCTGGAAAAGCCGGGACGTGACCCCCGTGACGAGCTGCCTCCTCCGCTGATGAGAAGCGGCGACGTGATGGAGCTGAAAGACCTTACACCGGGCATGGAGCTGATGGGAACTGTAAGAAATGTTATCGACTTCGGCGCTTTTGTGGATATTGGCGTGCATGAGGACGGTCTGGTGCATATCTCGCAGATGAGCGACAAGTTCATCAAACACCCGCTGGAAGCCGTTAAAGTCGGTGATGTGGTAAAGGTGTGGGTGCTGGACGTTGATATGGAACGTGGCAGAGTTTCGCTGACCATGCTCGACCCCTCAAAGCCCGCAGCACCAAAGCCCGAAAGAAAGCGCGGCGGCAAAGATAAGAAAAAACAGCAGAATAAGCGCGACAACAGGAATATCAGCGAATCGCTCGGCTCAAATCTGGGCGGCATACAGATAAGGCGCAGAAAGAGCTGACAAGTGTGACGCACAGGCTCGAAAAGTGTATTTTGTTGTACTCTTTTGCGAAAATCAGACGAAAAAAATGACAATTTTGTGTGATTTGACGTTCTGTTAAAAAACTAAGATTTTTTTGTTATAAAAGGTTGATTTTTGCAGGGATTTGTGCTATCATTATAGTGTGCCTCTGCGGGGGCGTTATTTTAGTATATAATTGAGGGGAATGGTAATATAATGAAAACTAAAAAATGTCCGTACTGCGGCAAGGAGCTGTCGGGCGAAGCGGTGCTGTGCAAGTACTGCCACAATCTGCTTATAGATGAGGACGGCAATATGACCCCGTCTGAGCCTGTGGTGAGCGGAGATGACGGCAAGACAAAGAAATTTGTACTGCCTGAGTCGGATAATGAAGCGGGCGGCAAGGGCGCTGTCATAGCTGATGCGGGGGCAGATGATGTGTTCTCGGACAGCGGCTTCGATGATTATGATGATGAAAACGGTTATGATTACGGCGAGGGCGAAGAAGAGTATGATAACGAGGACGAGGAGAGCGCCGCAAGAAAGCGCCTGTTCGTTATCACGGCAGTCATTACGGTATGCGTGCTGATCGTCGTTATCGCGGCTATACTGATCGGCATGAGGCTTTTCGGCAAAAAGGGCGGCGAAACAGCGGCTAACAGTGCGGTGGCAGCACAGCCTGCGGCAAGTCAGGCGGCTGAGGAGAGTTCGGCTGAGGGCGGCGAGGAACAGTCCGAAGCAGAGGCACAGCCCACCGAAAGCGCGGCAGTACCCGCACAGACCGAGCCGACATCTTCTGTTACAGAAAGTGCGGCAAACGGCGAGAGCGGTACTGAGACAGAGTCGCAGAGCGATGTAAGCACAGATTCGCAGAGATCTGCCGATTCATCTGAGTCATCATCGGCTGACAGTGACAGCAGTGCTGTGACAGTCATCATCGTTGACTCGTCAAGCAGTGCAGACAGCAGTTCGTCATCACAGGCTGATGACAGCAGTGCGGCTGAAATTGATATATCGGATCTGGAAAGTGTAGTACGTGATGCAGTTGCAGGTGACATCAATGGCGAGATCACAGGCAGCCAGTTCAGAACAGAAGATGGCGACTATGCTTACTACTACTTCTTCACAGAAAACGGCGCACATGGTTACAGTGTTGCTTACAACACCGCAACAGGCACATATATCTGCGAGCAGAACTACTAATTGATAAACATACAGGCAACGGCGCTGAAAAATGGGGTCGTTGTCTGTTTTTTTGCACTTGAATTGCGTGAGAAAATGTGCTATAATAATTTTGAAGTTTATCAAAGTAATTCAAGCTGAAAGAAGAATACGATGGATAATAGATCGCTGATAGAGAAAGCAGCCGCTCACAGCAGGATATGGTGCGCGGCGGCTGTGCTGGCGGCGCTGGTGTGTATTGTCAGCGGGGCGCTGGGTCTGCTGATACGTACAGAAGTGCCGATAGGTGAGATCGCTGATGCGCCGCATTACGGGCATGTGCGCTTTAAGGCTGACGGGCGTGACGAGGACGCTGATTTTGAGCTGAGAAATACCTTCTGCCGCTATATACCGACGGGGAAGGAGTATTACTACCGCGTGCAGACTTCTGACGGCGGCAGGATATTCGTGAGGGCGGCAAAAGACTTTGCTGAGGATATGCCCGAAGAGATAGAGGGCAGGGCGGCGGCTTTCGGCGGGCACGAAAAAACTCAGCTGAGAGAGGTGCTTGCGCTGAACGACGAATACTTCGTTGATGCGTTAGCAGACAGACTGTACGGGCTGAGGATAGCCGCAGGCGCGTTACTGCTGGCAGAGACCGCGCTGGGTGCGCTGATGATAAAAAAGAAGATACCCGATGGGGGAGCATATAAATTTGCAAATATAGTGTTCAGTACACTGCCGATAGCGTTGCTGGCGCTGGGGATACATCTTGTGGGGTACTTTTAGGAGGTTAGAAAATGAAATATACCGAAAGGGAAGTTCTCCAGTTTGTGGAGGAGAATGATGTCAAGTTTATCAAACTGATGTTCTGCGATATTTTCGGGGCGCTGAAAAGCGTTTCCGTGCCTGCGTCGGAACTGTCGGAGATATTCAGCAAGGGGCTGCTGTTCGATGCCTCAAAACTCAGCGGATTTATGAATTTTTCAAGCACCGATCTGATCCTATTTCCCGACCCTGATACGCTGGCGCTTCTGCCGTGGAGACCTCAGCAGGGCAGGGTGGTAAGGTTTTTCTGTACGATAAAGTATACCGACGGCACTGTGTTTGAGGGGGACGGCAGGACTTTCCTGAAAAATGCGGTGGAGTATGCCAGAGGAAAAGGCTATAATTTCAGGATAGGGACTTCCTGCGAGTTTTACGTGTTTGAGAAGAACGACAACGGGCATATCACGAAGATACCCCATGACCATGCGGGCTACTGCGATATTGCTCCCGCTGACAAGGGCGAGAACCTGCGCCGTGACATCTGCCTGACGCTGGAACAGATGGATATTTACCCCGAAAGTTCGCGGCATGAGAGCGGTCCTGGGCAGAATGAGATAGATTTCCAGTACTCGAACGCGCTGAATGCCGCCGACAATCTGGTGACTTTCAAGAACGTGGTAAAATCGGTGGCTGACAGGAACGGGCTGTATGCAACATTCATGCCCAAGCCCCTCTGCGACAGACCCGGTTCGGGTCTGCACATAATGCTCCAGTGCAGGAAAGGCACTGAGAATATTTTCAAGCCGCGTCTGGACGATCTGGGGAATGAAGCAAAATCCATGATAGCAGGCATTCTGGAACATGTGCGGGAGATAACGCTGTTTCTAAATTCAACGACAAGTTCGTACAGCAGACTGGGAAATTCCCGCGCACCTAAGTATATCACATGGTCGCACGAGAATTTCGCACAGCTGATAAGAGTGCCGATGATAAACACTGACGAGAACGCCATGATACTGCGCTCGCCTGATAACACCTGCAACCCGTACTTCGCGCTGGGACTGATAATCTACGCGGCGCTGGAGGGTGCGCTTTCGGGGGCAGAGCTTTGCTCCGCGACTGACCTTTCGCCCGACAATATAGCCGAGCTGACAGAACGTCTGCCCGCTACTCTTGATGAGGCGATAGAAGCCGCACGGGAAAGCAGTTTCCTCGCTGACAGACTTCCTGAAAATCTCATTGAGCATGTGCTTAACGAGAAGAGCAGCGAAGCCAAAGAATACGCCGAGTGCGAAGATAAAGAGATGTTTGAAACGGTGAGATACTTCTACACGCTTTGATATAGAGAAAAAACAGTGTGAACAGGAGATAAAGATGGGTTTTAACAATATGACAAAAACTGCGAAGATACGCAGTTTTGTTTTTCTGGCGGTATCGGCGCTGGTGACGCTGATGGGCATAAACATGGTGGAGGTCTGCCGCGATGCGCAGATAGAGCTTGCGATAAAAGACCCGAGCAGTAATATAGTAGTTGACGGCACTGACTTCACGCTGTTTTTCGTCAGCGGCGTGGGCATACTGAACGGCTTCATGTCATTGGTGATACTTGTGGCATGTATCGGCGCGATGCTGGTGACAGGTCTTGTGGCGGCGCTTCTGCTGAGGGTCATAGCACTGCGCAGGGCGTGGGCTGTTGATGAAGGCGAGCATAAATTCTGTTTATGGGGCTTGCGTCTGATAGCGGCGGCGGGTCTCATCATCGCGCTGATAGATACTAAGCTGGGAATGGTGCTGAGCATAGCGGCTATGGTGCTTCTGCCGCTTCTGTTTATCAGGCTGATATACCTGACTGCACTGAAAAAGCGCTCCGTGACGGGTGCGCAGGGGCATTTCGTGCAGGGCACTCAGCAGGACTTCACACAGCTGTGACGGCTAAAAAAGGCAGGCGGCGGTTCGTTTATATCGGGGAAGTCTGCTAGCGGTACGCAAGGTTCGGGGGCTGGCACAGGGGAGTTATATTAAACGACATAAATTTCAGAACATTCAGCGCTCACAGCCACAAAAAGCATAGCGTCTGCGAGCGCTGAATGCAGAAATAAATATGTCGTTTACTATATATACTCGGCGGACAGGAAACTGCGCATTGAAGAACCGTTTGTTGTTACAGAAGTCAGCATCGCCCCTCAGACGGTCAGGGAGATACCGGATAAACATTTCAGATGACCGCTTTTGGATAGTTATAAAAGATCAAGGGCGAACAGCTCTTTTAGGAGGGAAAAGTTTTGGACAGGATACTGATAGCCGCAGGTTCGGAAAAGCACGTTTCGGCGCTTATAAATCAGCTAAAAGAGATTTTTCCCGGAGTGAAGTTCTCCAGCGTTTCCACAGGGCGCGATGCAAGGCGGCTCGTGGCAGAACATGATATTGACATGCTGGTGGTCAGCTGTCCTCTGCCAGATGAGAACGGCACTGAACTGGCAGAATTTACATATTCATCGTCGGATACTATGTGCGTACTGCTGATAAAGAGCGAGATAGCCGATGAAATGGCTGACAAGGTGGAAGATTACGGCGCACTGGTCATCTCAAAGCCGCTCAACCGCGAGATATTCTACCGAGCCATGAGGTTCGCTGCCGCCGCGAGAAAGCGCATGCTGGGCATACGCTCAGAAAACATAAAATTGCAGAAAAAGCTGGAGGAGATACGTCTGGTAAACCGCGCAAAACTGGCGCTTATGCAGTATCTGGGCTTCACCGAACAGCAGGCGCACCGCTACATCGAAAAGCAGGCGATGGACCTGCGCTGTACCAAGCTGGAAGTCGCGCGAAAAGTCATTAAGATGTATGAAGTTTAATTCATAATTCATAATTCATAATTATTGACAGTGGCGCGGGTTTGCGGCTTTGGTTATTGTACATGTGTGAGGTGTTTGAATGTTCAGGCTGTTTCCAATGAGTGATGAAAAAAAACTCGATCTGTGTGCTGAACGCGGGTTGGTGGTGGTCGGCAAGGTGGTAGGCTTTGAAACTGCTAAGACTTATGAACTTGAACGTGACGGTTTTGACAGGACACTGAAAAATCATAGCAAAGTGACCCTTTCCGAAACAGTCGTGCGCGCATATAAGTCTATCCCCGACGGCAGAGTTTCCTATAAGCCGATAATACGCTACAAAGCAAACGGCAAGGTCTATTCAAAGACATATCATAACTATCTTGACGGTCGCAGAATGACTCTGAAAGACGGCGACAGCGTCAGGGTAGTGTTTGACCCCCATGACCCTTCGGTGTTTTTTATTCTTGGGGATAAAGTCAGCTATTATATGCTGAATATGTTCCTTGCGAAGCAGTGATCTGCTGAATTCAAATAGGCTGTGTGTTCAGCGACGCACAGCCTATTTTGAAATGTGATGATTAGTTACAACTAACTGTGTTAATAAAATGTATACAGAATGTTAAATCCGACAAATCCACTTGAAATTTGTACCGATATGATGTATAATAAAATGTGGCAAATGCTTTTATTTTTTCAAAATATGGAGGTATTCAAAATGTTAGTTAATGCTAAAGAAATGCTGGATAAGGCTCGCGCAGGCAAGTATGCCGTAGGTCAGTTCAACATCAACAACCTTGAGTGGACAAAGGCTGTTCTGCTGACCGCTCAGGAGCTGAACTCGCCTGTTATCCTCGGTGTATCTGAGGGCGCAGGCAAGTACATGACAGGCTTCGAGACTGTTGCTGCTATGGTAGCTGCTATGGACAAGAGCCTGGGTATCACTGTTCCTGTTGCTCTGCACCTCGACCACGGCACTTACGAGGGCTGCTACAAGTGCATCAAGGCAGGCTTCACTTCCATCATGTTCGATGGTTCTCACTTCCCGATAGAGGAGAACGTTGCTAAGACTACTGAGCTGGTAAACGTTGCTCACGGTCTGGGCATGTCCATCGAGGCTGAGGTTGGCGCTATCGGCGGCGAAGAGGACGGCGTTATCGGCAAGGGCGAGTGCGCAGATCCTGCTGAGTGCGAGATGATCGCTAAGCTGGGCGTTGACTTCCTGGCAGCAGGTATCGGCAACATCCACGGCGTATATCCCGACAACTGGGAAGGTCTGAGCTTTGAGACTCTGGACGCTATCAACAAGAAGCTGACAGGTTCTATCGGCGAAGTTCCTCTGGTACTGCACGGCGGTACAGGTATCCCCGATGACCAGATCAAGAAGGCTATCTCGCTGGGCGTTGCTAAGATCAACGTTAATACTGAGTGCCAGCTGGTATTCGCTGACGCTACTAGAGGCTACATCGAGGCAGGCAAGGACAAGCAGGGTAAGGGCTTCGACCCAAGAAAGCTGCTGGCTCCCGGCTTTGAGGCTATCAAGGCTAAGGTCAAGGAGAAGATGGAGCTGTTCGGCTCTGTTGGCAAGGCTTAATTTTAGCTGTTAAATATTATGTGTCAGCCTGTCGTGATGTGCGGCAGGCTGCACTTTTTATAGTCAGATGGGGGGCTTTTTATGGAGATCATAAATTCGCGCAGGATAACGAACATCGGCGTGATGGCGGCGCTTTACGTGGCGCTGACGCTGCTGTGTTCGCCGATGGCGTATAACGATGTACAGTTCCGCTTTTCGGAGCTGCTGATGCTGTTTTGCTACTTCAACAAGGATTACATACTTTCGGTGACGCTTGGCTGCTGCATTGTTAATATCTGGAGTCCTCTGGGGCTTATTGATGTTGGCTTCGGAACTGCTGCCACACTTATCGCGGCGCTGATGATCTATCTGCTGCGCAACAAGGTCAACCTGTTTGTCGCATCGCTGTTCCCCGTATTGACCAACGGCTTAATTATTGCGGCTGAGCTGAAGATCGTGCTGGGGCTTCCATACTGGTTGAGTGCAGGCACGGTGGCGCTGGGCGAATTTGTCTGTGTCAGCATCATAGGTTTTCTTATTGTGCATTCGCTGGTCAAAAACAGGAGCTTTATGAAGCTGATAATGGCAGGTACTGATGTGAAAAGATCTGAATAGCACTTATAACAGCCTTTTGCAATCCGCCTTAAAATTCAGACAAAATCCAGTCACAAAACCCATAGATCCCAGCTTTTGCGACTGGATTTTGTGAATTTAAAAAGTTGGATTGCTATAAACAATTCACCAAAGGTTTACTGATAACGTGCAGAAAACTATTGACAATCAGCAGAAGATGTGATATAATATTTTATGTTGTGAGGGTCACGAAAACTCACTACGATATAAGGTATGCAGGTATGGCGGAATTGGCAGACGCGCTAGCTTCAGGTGCTAGTGGGGGCAACCCCGTGGAGGTTCAAGTCCTCTTACCTGCATTTTTTATGCTCGTTTTTAAAACGGGCATTTTTTTTGTCCTGCGCAAGACGGTCTGCCTGAGTTAGAAACGATACAAGCAAAAAAAGAGCCTGACGCTTTTACACGTCAGGCTCTGATTATTTAGTTGTCAGTAAACTGATCTGTGGTCAATTACTTAACAGTAACATAGAAAGCGTGCTTAAATACGTCAGCCTTTACCCACTGTCCGTTAACCTTAGCCAGTACTACCAGTCTGTAAGTACCGTTAGCAACCTGAGGAGAAGTCCAAGTAGTAACGCTGCCGTCAACCTGCTTCTTAACTACCCACTTGTTAGCCTGGTATACACCAATGCCGTACTTCTCAGCGCCGGGTACCTTGTTCCACTTAAAGCCGATCTTGTGATCCTTAACCTGAGTCTGAACTTCAGGATACAGGCTTGTGGTAGAAGATGCCTTAGGAGTAACAGTTATAGCATTGTCGTAGTTGAGGTTCCAAGCGCCGTTAGCGTAAGCAACAACTGCAACCTTGTAGTTAGTACCGTTAGTCAGGTTCTTGATAGTGTAGGAAGTGCCGCTGGTCTCGCCGAGCTTAGTCCACTTGCCGTTAGAATAGCCGCAAACTGCATACTTGTCAGCAGATACAGCACTCCACTTCAGTGTTACCTGACCGTCGCCTGCGGTAGCAGTAACGTCCTTAACAACAGGCTTGGTATCACCCTTAGCGTCAGCAGCCTCGTCGATCATGAATGTGGTCATCCAAACCAGAGGAGCGTTCCAGTTGATAGTAACTTCGTTTACGGACCATGCCTCTGCGCTGTCTACGTAGCACTTCTGGTTAGCCAGTGTGCCTCTCTTGTAGCCCAGACCGCCGATGTAAGGATCCTGCATGCCTGCGCCGGGACCACCGGACAGAACGCCGTTAGGAGCCTTCGGGAACTCAGGATCGATACCCTTAGACCAGAATCTGTGGTGAGGCCATTCCATAGTCTTGTCGCCGTAGCCGCTTACATAAGAGAAGCCAAGACCGTTACGTCCGTAGATGTAGTCAAGTGCTTCAGCAGCACCGTTGATGTAATCCATATTTTTGTCAACGTCATAAGCATAAGCCAGAACCATAGCATTGTTGATAACGAAGGAGTTAGAACCCCACTCGTAACCTGTTACCTTGATGCCCTTGCCGATGTTAACGCCGTCCTCGAAAGTAGCCTCCTTGTAAGGAATGCCCATGCCTTCCTTAGACATCTGATCCAGATAAGCGTCACCTGCTGCGGTTATAGACTTCTTGATAGTAGCCTTGTCAGCAGCAGAAGTCTTGTCGCTCAGGTACAGAGAAAGGGTACCCAGACCGCTTGTGCAGCCCCAGTTGAACGAGCTGAACGAACCGTTGTTCTCGCCGCCGCCCAGGTTAGTGGTCAGGCTGAATGCCTTGTCGTTCTTAGATTTATCGTTAGGATTGCTGTAATCCTTGAGGAAGTTGTAGTACTCAGTGCTGCCTGTGGTAGAGAACAGTTCGCAAGCTGCCCAGTAAGCATCGTCTACAACGTAGGTGTCGCCGTATGCGCCGCCGCCGATAGCCTGATCCAGAGGAGCGAAATAAGGATCGGTCTTGTAGTCGCCTTCAGCAATATTCCACTTGGATTTCTTAGCCATTATAGCTTTCCAGCTTGTCTTAGCCTTTTCGAGGCACTCATCAGCGAAAGCATTGTCTATGCCTCTCCACAGACGGGAAGCCTGTGCAGCACAAGCGATCATGTTGAATGTAGCAGCGTAAGTAGCGGGCTTAACTATACGAACTGTGCCCCAGCCCTTCTCGCCGTTCTCCATGGTATCCTTGTCATAGTCCCAAGACTTGGTAGCCAGACCTGTCCACTTATGGTCATGCAGCTTGTGATATACAAAGCCGTCTTCGTCGATCATCTTGAACATCCACTCGAGCTCAACTCTTGCTTCGTCCAGTATGTCAGGATTGCTGTCCTTGTTCTCAGGGATAGAGATAGTGCCGTCAGTCCACTTTGCGGTCTTGTTGTTCTTCTTGGAGAACTCATAAGCGTTCTGCAGAGTCCAAACAGAGATACCGCCGTTAACTACGTACTTACCGTGGTCACCTGCATCGTACCAACCGCCTGTACCGTCGATAGACTTAGTCTTTTCAACGTCAGATGCATCAGACTCGTAAGACTGCTTCCAAATGCTCTGAACCCAAGCAGAGTCAGGGTTATGACCATACTTGCTGTGAGCGAGTTCATTCTTGTCGCCGGAAGTAATGTACTGAGACTCGATCGGAACGCCGGAACGGTTCTGATAGTAGTAGTTCATCGAATCCTTCAGCAGCTGAGTGTCATAAACTGTATCAGAGATAACGAAGTTAGAGCTCTGGTTCATAACGTACTGCTTCTTGGTCTGAGGATTTGTCCACATCAGCTTGTCGCCGCTGAGCTTGGTATCGTTTACGTTCTTGGAAAGCAGTACCTGTGTGCCGCTTACGCCAACGGTATCCTTAACGAAGATGTAGTACTCGCCCTTAGTATTGAAATCAGAGAAGTCGATGATATGAACGTTAGAACCTGAATCCTTCAGTCTGTCAACAGTTTTATCGCCGACTGTTACCTTTGTGTTAGCACCTGTGCCCGAATCAGGGTCAGCGCCGAATACTTTGGTAGTGCCCTTATACTTAACGTTGCCGCTTGTATCACGGATCTCGAAAGCCAGAGGTGAAGAAGCATCGGTAACGTAAGAAGCCTTCTTAGTCAGATTAGGATAGTAACCGAGCTGGTTCAGACGAACGTTGCTCTCAGGTCTTACTACACCCATCTCGTTATCGGTCTTCCAGTTATTCTTTTCGGAAGTAACGTCGATCAGTGACAGATTGTCGAACTTCAGAACTGTGCCGTTTTCAAAGCAGTCAACAGGCTGATACTTGCCCTGACCGCCGTAGTGGAATGCCCACTCAGCAACGTCAACGCTCTTCTTTGCGGTGAACTCAGCATCGAACTTGTTGTCGCCCTTATCGATCTTAACGCAGTCCCAGCACTGGTCGAATGTGCTGTCTGTGCAGTTGTTGTGCCATACTTCAACAGTTCCGCCGTAGTTACCGATCTTGGTGTACATCTGACCTGCATTGGAAGCGTTTACTTCCCAGTGTACCTTGTAGGTGTGACCCTCTTCGATACGCAGGCCTCTGTGACGCAGCTGAAGATCCCATCTGGACTCAGGACCGTCGTTGTTAACGATTGTTACATTGTAAGTACCGCCGCTGATGTCAAATGTCTGCTTAGCGGGGTTGGTCTCACAAGTATGCCATGGCAGACCTACGCCTGCATCAAAGTCATTCTGACCGAGCTGCTGACCTGCGAAAGCGCTCAGAGGTGCTATCGAAGCTGCAGTTGACAGAGTCACAACTGATGCCAGAAGTCCGCTGGCAAAACGTTTCATTGATTTGTGCATTGTTTTAACCCTCCCTGAAATAATTGAAAATGAATGATTGTTCAGAGCCTTATGCAGTGGCTGTTTTCTCCGCTGCTTTGCCCCTTTGGTATTCTGAAAAGCTCCTCTTTTGAGCTTTTTCTTTGACCACTTATATTATAATATATCAAACAAAAAAGGTCAATAGCTTTTAGAAATTTCATTCATTCTGCCAATTGAGAGGGGGTGAAATTGGTCATAACATACAACTCGGACTGTTGAATAAGTACGAACCACCACACTTTTTGATACATCTTATTAAGTCGGTAAGAACGCTATGTTAATCGTTTAAGCTCACTGTTCCGAATTAACAATTTTGTCTTACTTTTCATCCGCTGTTTTTTGAACGTAAATTGTCTATTTTGGGCTTATTTCCTTAATTTTCGGTAACATGAGAGCATTTGCGCGAAAACGTTTTTACCCCTGCGGTCTGCCAAAAGCCGAAAAATGTTGTTAAACGTTTTAGTTGTATGTACGATACGGACATAAAAGTGCCCCCGCAGCTTTGAAGGCTGACGGGGGCACAGACTGTTCTTTGTGGTTATTTAGTTGATTTTACCATTACAGAGGCAGGTCGCTCGCCTTAGCTTTGCCAAGTGTAACTTTCAGCACAGCAGATACATCAGCGTCGCTCAGACCTGCGGGTGATGCGCAGTCAGCATTTGCCTTGCCTGCTGCTGTGAGCGGGAATTTTGCGGGGTTTGTGAGGTACTGCTTGATGAGTATGGCATCAGACAGGTCTACCTTGCCGTCGCAGTTTGCATCGCCGTAATTTACCTTAGCGGCAGGCTGAGGTGTGGGTGTAGTGCCGCCGCCTCTTGTGAAGGTGTAATCCGACTTAGTGGGCTTTGTGCCGTCAGGCTCGGTGCCCCATACCTGTATGCCGTTAACGTACATCGGGATGTTTTCGTTAAGTGAATCAGCTTTTTTCAGATCGGTAGCAGTTGGTATGCCGCCCAGATATGACCAGTCGTTTGTGGGATCCCATGCGCCCTTTGTGGACTTGCCGTTTATAGCATCGGGAATGGAGATCCTGAACTGTACCTCGTCACGATGCTCGCTCTGACCTGTTGGCTGGATCGCTCTGCCGTCCTCGAACTTGATGGAAGCGTAGAGCGTGTTGCCCGACTTGTCGCCCTCGTATACGAAAGGACCTGTAACGGTAGCGTAGCCCTGCTGACCTGCCTGATACTGCTGAGACTTGCCTTCCACCTTAATATCGTTGATGGTCAGACCTGCCTTGAATATCTCGGAAGCGTCGAAATAATATCTGTACTCGATGTCCTTAGCAACTCTTGCGGGCCAAGCTGTGTGGTTCATAGCCCAAGCCTTTATCTCGGAGTAGCTGTCGCCCTTGCCGTTGAGGACTGCCGCAACTTCCCATTCAGCCCACTTCGGGGTCTCCTGTGCGGGGAAGTTTGCGAGCGGCTTGCCGCCGTTGTCATCTATCATAGCGCAGAGTGCAGCGGTGTAGCCTGCATTGTAGTCGATGGCAACTTCGGTGTACTCGTACTGACCAACGCCTATCTTTTCTATGTCGTAGTTGCCCTGACTGTCAGGACCGCCGATGAGTGCGCCGTAGAGGGTGTGTGCATATTCTGTCTGCCAGCCCTCATCGCCGCCTGAGGACTGTCCCAGGCTGTTCCAGTGGTCATCGTGGATACCCGAAGCAGTTCTGTGATGGATAGCAACGGGGTTCTTGTCGCCCATGCCGAGAACGTAGCAGAGACCGAGATCGTTATCGCCCAGGCAGTAGTTTACCTGAGACTCAGCCCAAGTGTTGTACTTCTTTACCTTAGCGGAATCGTTCTTGAATATGGTGTCGCTTGCCAGCTTAGCTATCCATGCGGTGTTGGTAGCGTGGCGCAGCGAACCCCAGTTGGTCAGGTGAGAAAGTCCGTCAGCTGTGATGTTGCCCTCAAACTTCTTGATATTGCTGTCAGCCTCGCCCATCCAGTAGCGGATATGCTTGTCGATGTGGTCTACCCACTCCTGCTTGCCTGTGATCTGCGCATACAGCAGAGCGGCTGCCTGTGTGGTATCGTCCCAGCAGAGACCCCATGAATACTTCCAGTTTGTTGACTGGCTCTCGGTAGGGAAGTTGGGGATATACTCTTCTTCAACTTTTTTCAGGTAAGAAGAATCGCCTGTTGCCTTGTAAAGCCAGAGTGCTGCATACATGCAGTCATCGAGCCATGTGGAAGTAGGATACATGTTGCCCATGCCGCCTCTGTCCTTAGTGTCTCTTATCTTGTCAGCGCCTGCGAAGAGGTCTTTTGCGTGCTTGAGGTACTGCGCAGCTGTGGTGGGGTCGGAATCCTTGAATATCAGATAGCCCTCAGCCAGTGCTGCGGCGGAGATGCCTGCAACAGAAGCGTTTTCGATTATATCGTAAGGACGCTCCCAGTCGCCGCCGTTGAGGTGATGCTTGCGCAGATATACTTCAGCGCTGCACCAGATGTTATGGTCGGTAGAACCGCCCTCAAAGTCGCCGATAGTGCCGACCATCTTGCCGTTGCCCTGGTCGCATGCCATAACGTAGTCGAGACCCCATTTGAGGTTATTGCGGTACAGCTCACCCAGACCTGCCTTATCGACAGCGTCCTTATACTCAATGTAGCCCCAGCCCATCATAGCGGCTGAGTATGCGTTTGTCAGTGTGAATTTGAAGTGGTCGCCTGCGTCGAACCAGCCGCCCTTCACGAAATCGGTCTCTTCACCGTCCTCGTTCACCATCGAATCCTCTCTCCACTGTACCGTGTTCCAGTCAGGAAGTTCGCCCGACTGCTGAACTTCGTAGAAGAACATGGACTTCTGGAGCGCTTCTGCGTAGTTGTATGCGGAAGCTGCACTTGCCTTTACCACAGGTACGCCGTTCTGCTGCGGTACAGCGGAAGCCATGCCTGCTGCCAGTACAAGTGCGGATACTGCTGCGGTGATCTTTTTGAATACCATCTTTTACTCCTCCTATAAAATGAATAACTGAAAACGTTTTCGATGTAAAAAAAGTATTACACCTGAACAATACAAATATAACATATTCGCGGCTTTTTGTCAATAAGTCAAAAAATAAATTAACTTTCTTGCTCAAAATTATTTAACATTTACCGTAATATTATCTTCCGCACTGTTCGTTCAGACTAAAAAGCCGCGTACAAACGGTTCAAACAGGCGGCTGGTAACAGCCTGGTCAGCCGCGTGAACGCCGTATGCCTTGCCGAAGCACAGCCCTATCAGTTCGCCGCAGTTGTTCAGCAGAGCGCCGCCCGCACTGCCGAACTCCTGCTGTGCGGAGAAAACGATGTTGTTGTAGCCGTAGTAGCTGCGGAAGCCTGTGATAGTGCCCTCGTAGATATTGTTCAGCCTGCCGCCGCCGCTCCCTATCAGGTAGATGGGCTGACCGATGGAGGGTTCGGGCGTACCTGTGAAAATGGGCAGGGGGGTCAGCAGGCGTTCTATTTTTATGACAGCCAGATCATGTTCTGTGTGGTATTTTATGACCCTTGCGTAGTAGGTCTTATCATCGCGCTCGACCTTCACCTTTATCTGCATGCTGTCGCGCAGCAGGCTGAAACCTGTGAGGATATAGCCGTAGCTGCTTATCGCCACGCCCGAGCCGTGTGCCGATACTGCGCCTGCATAGCCCAGTGCCTCCAGCTTTACCACCGAGCCTGAAAGCCCCGCAATATCTGACCACGAAAGCACTCTGCCTGCGGGTCTTGGGGCTGTTTGCGGCGTATTGTTCGCGGGTCTCGGAGGGAGACCGCGCCAGCCGACTCCGCTGTTCATCGGGGGCGCGGCAGGTCTTGACGGCGCGGAAGGTCTTGGCGGCACCCGCCCTCTGTCTGCACCGAACGGCGGTGCGCCGTTCCTGTCGGGGCGCGGGGGAATGCTCACCCTGCTGTTCGGACGGGGCGGGGTATTCGCCCTGCTGTCACGCACGGGACTGCCGCCTCTGCCCGGACGCGGAGGCATTTTTACGCGGATATTTCCCGTAACTGCCGACCGTTCGCCCGTATGATCTTCCGTATGCGCAGGTGCGGGCGGTCTGTGCGGGGCATGGTTCAGGCGCGGGACGAACTGCGGTATATCTGCGGCTGTTTCCTCGCCCAGCGCTATCCTGTCAGACTTTTCCAGCAGAACATCCGAGAGCCTGCCCTCGCCCACGGGCATCAGCATAAGCACCTGCCAGCCTTTGAGGTGGGCAAAGTAGCAGAAAAGATACTCCTTATATCCCGTTTTGCCGCTGTAAACGAAAACGCCTTTTTCTGTCTCCAGCAGAGCGCTCCAGTACAGCAGGCTTATGACAAGGTTTTTCTCGATGGACGGATTTACCGACGGCACACTGCTTCGGTAAAGCGCGAGTACCCTTGCGCCCTCAAAGCTGTTCTCGAACCCGATGGCTTCGTGCCGCAGGCGTTCAAGCTCATCTTTATCCTGCGGCGGCATCAGACCGTTGACGCGCACATAATCCCAGCTGCCGTAGAGCCTGTCCAGCTCGGCAATATCTTCGGTGTAACTGCGGTTTACGCCTATAAACCGCACAAAGCAGTTATTTTCGTTCTGTAAGAGTATATCAGTAAAGCATGACATATCCACACCTCCCGAAGATTATTTTAACATGCTTATGCAGGTTTGTCAATGGCGGGCTGACGTATCAGCAGTCTGCCTATGTTTTATGTGAAATATTATATGCGATATGAAAACTTCGTGCATTTTTACAAATATGTACTTGCAATTATTAAAAGATTGTGTTATAATAATACAAAGCATTTTTGCATTAAAGTGAGGTGACTCTTTGATGGATATGGCTAACAATGAAACGTTTAACTTCGTGCAGCTCGCTATGGCGCTGGCTGATGACTATGAGAGCGTGTATGTTATAAATACCAAAGACGACAGCTATGTTGAGTATGCGGCTTCAGGAGAATACAAGGAGCTTTCAAAGCGTTCGTTCGGAGATGATTTTTATGCGGATACCGTGCGCAACTGCAAACTGCTGGTCTACCCCGATGACAGACAGAAATTCCTGGAGAGTTTCAGGAAAGAGAACGTCATGGCGGCGCTGAGTGTGGGCAAGTCGTTCACGCTGGATTACAGGCTGGTCATAGACGGCGTGCCGAGATATTATTTCTTAAAGACCATACGCAGTACGGGGCGGCACAACGATTTTATTATCATCGGCGTGCAGAATGTCGATGCGCAGGTGCGCCGCGAAAATGCGAGGGCTGAGGAGAGCAGGCGGTATTCTGAGATAGCAGGCTCACTGGCGAGCCTGTTTGAGGTGATATACCTGATCGACCTGAACACGGGCAGGTATAAGGAGTACAGTTCGGACAGGGAGTTTGCGGAACTGAAAGTAAGATCTGAGGGAGAAAATTTCTTCGCGGCAGTGAGGGAACAGACCTTCGGCATAATACACCACGAGGATCACAAGCGGGTGGCTGATGCGATGCAAAGGTGGAATATGGTCAGGGCGCTGGAGGAGAGCGGGTCTTTCTCACTGAATTACCGTCAGATACTTGACGGCAGACCGCAGTATATATCACTGCTGGCAATAAGACAGCGCAACACCAGTGACCGCGTGGTGATAGGCATAAGGAACGTTGACGAAGAGATACAGCGCAGGAACGCGGCGGCTCGGGAAAGTGCCACATACAGCCATATCGCAGGGGCACTGGCGAGCAGGTATGAGGTCATATACTATATTAATATCGAAAACAATGAGTATAAACAGTACAGCGCCAGTGAGCAGTATGCAAAGCTGGGCGTGCTGAATTCGGGTGAAGATTTCTTTGAGGATGCAAAAAGGGATATAGGCATATATATCCACCCCGATGACAAGGAACGGCTGATAGACAGCCTCAGCAAGGATAAACTGCTGGAAACACTTGACCAGACAGGTCTGATGTCGCTGACTTACAGGCAGATGCTCGGCGGCAGGTCGCAGTATGTGACTATGCTGGCGGTAAGACCTAAAAATGATGAAAAGCGCATAATCATCGGTGTGGTCAACGTTGATGCGCAGATAAGGCGCGAGCAGTCGATGGTGAAGGAAAAGGAAGTATTCGGCGAGATAGTAAAGGGCATGGCGCAGATGTATGAAGTGGTCTACCATGTCAATATCAGTACGAACGAGTATACCGAATACAGCCACAGCGAAAAGTACACAAGGCTGAAGATAAATACATCGGGCGATGATTTCTTCGCGGATACACAGCGCAATCTGCACGGCGTCATCTATCGTGAGGATTATGAGATGATGGCGGAGGCGATGAAGAAGGATAACCTGCTGAAAAGTCTGGCGGAGAACGGCATGACTACACTGAATTACAGGCTGATGCTGGGCGGCAGACCCACCTACGTGACGCTTTTTGCGCTGAGGACCAAAGAGGACTCCGACCACATAATAATCGCGGTGGCGAACGTTGACCACGCAAAGCGCCGCGAGATAGCTTATAAGCAGGCATTGGGAAGCGCTATGGATATGGCGAACCGCGATGCGCTGACAGGCGTAAAGAACAAGCACGCATATGTTCAGGCTGAGATGGAGACAGACAGGCTGATAGCAGAGGGCAAAAGCCCTGATTTTGCGGTGATGGTGGCTGATGTGAACGGGCTGAAGCATGTCAACGATACGCAGGGGCATCATGCGGGCGATGAATTCATCAAGGCGGCATGCAGGGTGATATGCACCACATTCAAGCACAGCCCTGTTTTCAGGATAGGCGGCGATGAGTTCGCGGTGATAATGAAAGGCAGTGACTTTGATGAACGCGAAGCGCTGACGGCTCTGCTGAACGATAAGATGAGGGCGAACCGCTGTGCGGGGCTTGTCACGGCGGCGACAGGCATTTCGGAATATATCAGGGGCAAAGACATGCGCATGCAGGACGTTTTTGAACGCGCAGACAATGCGATGTATGAAAATAAAAAGCTCTGTCGGGAGAGGCGGAGCGAGTAAAGTCCGGGATAGTATGAAAACAGGTGCTTTTTCAGCGGCGCTCATATGTGCGGCTAAGGGCAGGTGCTTTTGAGAAAATAAGTTTGAATTGACGGGGGGACGGTACAGAAAATAGGACAAACAGGCGGGAGATAGGGCAGAAAACGGTTTATTCAGGGATATGGAGGATATAAAATGATAAAGAGGACAGCGGTGCTGGCGGCGGCACTGATGGTGGCGGCGGGCTGTATCACAGCGAATGCGGCTTCTATAAGTGGCGGCGATGTGAACGGTGACGGCAGGCGCAACGTGACAGATATTTCAAAGCTGGCGGCGCACGTCAAGGGCATAAAGGCACTTGACAAGGCGGGGCTGGCACAGGCTGACACAAACGGTGACAGCAAGGTGAATGTGAGCGATATTACTCTGCTGGCATCGTATGTAAAGGGCATCAGCGGTGACGGCAAGAGCAAGTCGCCCACAGCCGATGATATGGCGCTGGAGCTTGCGAAGCTGGTCAATAACGAGAGAAGAGTGCGGGGGCTGACACCCTATATCTATTCGCCCGAACTCAACGAGGCGGCTATGCTGAGGGCGAAAGAGCTTGTAACGATGTTTGACCACACCCGTCCCGACGGCAGGAGCTTTTTCACGGTATTCAGTGATCTGGGTATCAGCAGGACTAAGGCGGCTGAGAACATCAGCTACGGTCAGACTTCGCCGCAAATGGCGTTTCAGGGGTTTATGAATTCCGAACAGCATCGCGGGAGCATGCTCGATGCGTCGATGAAGTATATGGGCATGGGCGTTTGCCGCAGCAGCAGCGGCACTTTGTTCTGGACTCAATTATTCGCCGCAGGCAGTGGAATGACAGGAAAAGCTGTATGATAATTCATAATTCATAATGCATAATTCATAATTGTTGGCATGCATTTGAGAATGCTGTTTTAGCGGGAAACAGCTCGAACCAAGCCGCCTGCAAAGCGACGAAAAAACGCAGAACTGTGCGCGGGTCAAAGCGCGCGGTCAAGCCTCGCGCCAGCAGGCTTGCGGGGAGCGCGAGGGGCAGAGCCTCTCGCATCGGGGAAGCAGTCCACAAGCGACAAACAAAACAAGTTGGGCGAACAAAATGAAAGACGGTAAGAGAACAAAGCCATAGACCAAAGCAAACGCGGGCAAGAAGTTCAAGTCAGAACAGCATGCAAAAAAACAGGTCCTCACTCACGTGAAGACCTGCTTTTTGTTATTCAACAGATTTAAGGCTCTCAGCCATGTTTATTTTTTCCAGCTTGCGGCTCATCACAGCGTTGACGGCTAAGTTGAAAAGGAATGTCAGCGCTATGCTGTACACAAAGCTCATCGGAAGTATGCGCACTTTGAAGCTGACCAGATCGACCACTATCTGCGCCATGACAAAGCGGTGCAGAAGTACACCCAGCCCAAGTCCTGCCACAATGCCCAGTGCTGTCAGGAAAATGTTCTCGCGCAGGACGTATGCGGCTGTCTCGCCGCGGAAGAAGCCCAGCACCTTGATGGTGGCTATCTCACGCTCACGCTCGGTGATGTTGATGTTCGTCAGGTTATACAGCACGATGAATGCCAGTCCCGCCGCGCTGATTATTACCAGCAGCACCACGTAGTCAAGACTGCTCATCGAGTCGCTCAAGCGCTTTTTCAGATCCCGGAAAAGTGTAATGCTTACCACGTCATCGAGCTTGCCTATGGCGGTCTGCGCCTTGCTGACATCTTCGCCCTGCCTGAACTTTATGTAGGCGGAATTAATGTCGATCTGCTCGCCCAGCTGTCTGCCGAGCGCTTCGTAAGGTACAAAGACGTAGTTGTAAACATGGTTGTCAAACACAGACTTGACCCTGAATTTCAGCACCCGCATATTCTCGTCGCGCAGTGTGATCTCATCGCCGACCTTGACGTTATACCGCTCAGCCACGCTTATGCTGACCATAGCTTCGTCACCTGAGGGCGCATCAAGGGGAGTGCCTTCAGTATCCGTGAAATTCATACTGCCTTTCATATCGGCGTAGTCAACGGGGGCTACCAGGCTCATGCTCTTTGTGACATCTTTCTTGACCAGATCCCATGCGCCCGTGTAAACGCATGCATACTGCGCACCCATGCCGTCCAGTTGATGTGAAAGCTCCTGCGGCATATTTCCGCTGTCATCAGCCCTGAAAGTGACTGATGCATCGGCAGTGACTATCTCTTCGTACTGCACCTCAGCAAAGTCCGACACCGAATCTTTCAGCCCGAAGCCCGTCAGCAGAAGAGCCGTACAGCCGCTTATGCCGACTATCATCATAAAGAAGCGCTTCTTATAGCGGAAAATATTGCGTATCGTCACCTTATGCAGGAATTTCAGTCTGTTCCAGATAAAGGGAAATCTCTCCAGAAATACCCGCTTGCCCGCTTTAGGGGCTTTTGGGCGCATAAGACCTGCGGCAGTCTCGCTAAGCTCATACCTGCACGACAGCCATGCCGCACCCACCGAGCATGCTATGGCGACCGCACCTGCTATCGCCGCCAGCTTCGCATCGAACAGGTAGTCGATGTCAAGCTCGATATACATCAGCTTGTAGGTCATCCATATTACTTTCGGGAAAAGCACCGTGCCCACGCCGTAACCCAGCACACAGCCCAGCACAGCCGCACTGCCTGCGTAGAACGTGAACTTGCCCATTATCGCCCTTTCGGAATAGCCCAGCGCTTTCAGCGTGCCTATCTGTGTGCGGCGCTCTTCCACCATGCGGCTCATTGTCGTCATGCAGACCAGTGCCGCCACCAGTATGAAGAATATCGGGAATACCCTCGCCACCTGCTCGACTATCTCCGAGTCGTTCTCAAAGCACGCATAGCCGATATTCGTGTTGCGGTCAAGCAGGAAAACATCGGGCTTTTTCAGGTCACGAAGCTCCTGCTCGCCGTCTGCAAGCTCCTGCTCACCCTTAGCTATCTCCTCATCGAATGAGGTCACGCCGTCCTGATATTCAGCCTCGCCGTCCTCATACTTTTTCAGACCTTCCTCATAATCTTCCTTGCCGTCCTCATATTCCTGCCTGCCTTTTTCCAGCTCAGCCTTGCCGTCCTCCAGCTGTTTTTTGCCGTCCTCGTAATCGCGCAAGCCCTTCTCATACTGCGCCTTGCCCGACTGATACTGCGCCAGTGAAGCTGAATACTCAGCCCAGCCCTGCTGATACTGTGCCCTGCCTGCCTCCAGCTGAGCGCGGCTCTGTTCAAGCACTGCCTGCTGTGCCGAAAGTTCTGTCTGCCCTGCGGCAAGCTCCTGCTTTTTGGCATCAAGTTCAGCCTGTGCGGCTGAGAGCTGTTCGTAGCCGCTGTCGAGCTGTGCTTTGCCTGCGCTTATTGCGGCAGCCTGTTCGGGCGGGAGCATATCGAGCATGCCGAGCAGTTCGCCGTACTGTGACATGAACTGCTCATTCTGCGCGTCCAGCGCCGCTTTCTGAGCATCTATCTCAGCCTGACCCGCTTCTATCTGTGCCGCACCGTCATCGAGCTGTGCCTTAGCCGCCGCAAAAGCCGCTTCGCCGTCGCGGAGCTGTCTTTCGCCCTCATCGAGCTGTGCCTTGCTTGCCGCGAGGGTCGCCGACGCGCTGTCAAGCTGTGCCTTGCCGCTTACGAGCGTGACTTCGGTATCATCGAGTGTCTTTTTCGCATCTTTCAGCTTCTTCTCGTTGTCGGCTATCTCCTTTTCGCCGTCAGCTATCTCCTTTTCGGCATCGGTGAGCTTCTGCGCCGCATCGTCCAGCTCTGCCTTTGCATCATCAAGCTCTGCCTTAGCATCGTCCAGCTTCTGCTGACCCTCTTCGCGTGAATCTTCCAGTTCCTGCCTGCCGTCAGCCAGCTTGTCCTCAGCTTCCGAAACTATCCTGTCATAGCGCTCGTCAGCCTGTTCTTCGGCGGCTTTTTCCCAGCTGTCCTCGCGTTCAGCCATATAGTCCTTGTAATCGTCCGAATATACCTCAAGCTCATGGTCGAGCTTCACATAAAGTTCGGTATAAGCTTCCATATCGAAAGCCGACTTGTCCAGATAGATATACCCGCTGACCTTTCCGCTGCCGATGGTGGTGCTGCCGCGTTCAAAATGCACGTAGGCAGGTGAGTATATCCGTCCCGTCACCGTCAGTTCGCGCGGTATGAAGCTGTCAAGCGTGTCCTCTGTATTGCCCTCGCTGACGGTGAATTTGTCGCCCACCTTAAAAGAGGTCTTGCCGTCTATCAGCACCTCGCCGTTATTCTGCGGCATTCTTCCTTCGAGTATCTCGGGGACGTTCACCCCGTCGGTCAGCGAATGGGTCTTGAAAACAAGCTCATTCTTATCCTTGTCATTCACCAGCAGGTCGAGTGCGTAAGCGCCCTCAGCCGCGCGGACATCTTCACGCCCTTTCAGCGCGGCGACATCATCTTCTTCCCACCCGAGAGTGGAGACTATGCGGTAATCGAACAGCTCGTGATCGTTCATAAAGCCGCCTACCGTGTTGACCATAGCGGGCGTGGTTATCTTTACGCCCGAGAAAAATCCCACACCCAGCGCGATTATCGCCATTATCGCAAAAAAACGCCCGAAAGTGCTTTTTATCTCACGAAATGAAGAAACTTTCAGCTTTGATCTCATCGGCATCACCACTCAATATCTTCGACATCGACTATCTCGGTGTTCAGGCGCATGCTTTCGACTGTGCCGCTTTTCACGGTGATTATCCTGTCAGCCATAGCCGCCAGCGCCGAGTTGTGGGTGATGACCACGACGGTCATGCCCTTTTTGCGGCAGGTGTCCTGCAAAAGTTTCAGCACCGCCTTGCCCGTGTTGTAGTCCAGCGCACCCGTAGGCTCATCGCACAGCAGAAGTTTCGGGTTTTTGGCGAGCGCCCTCGCGATAGCCACACGCTGCTGCTCACCGCCCGAAAGCTGTGCGGGAAAGTTCTTCATTCGCTCTCCCAGTCCCACCTGTTTCAGCACTTCTTCCGCATCGAGCGGGTCTTTGCAGATCTGCGCCGCCAGCTCAACATTCTCCTTAGCGGTCAGGTTCTGCACCAGGTTGTAGAACTGGAATACAAAGCCGATGTCATATCGTCTGTAAGCGGTCAGCTCCTTTTTGCTGAGTTTGGAGATCTCACGCCCGTCCAGCCTGACACTGCCCGATGTCAGCGTATCCATTCCGCCCAGAATATTCAGTATAGTCGTTTTGCCCGCGCCCGATGCGCCGACGATAACGCAGAATTCGCCCTTGCCTATCTCAAAGGTGGCATCTTTCAGCGCATGTATCTCGACTTCGCCTGTCTTGTAAGTTTTCTTTACGTTCTTAAATTCAACAAATGCACTCATTTTTACTCCTATTCTAAATGGGGCGAAGCCCCCAAGCCCCCACGCTTCTTAATGGTGACCGGCTAGCTCCACGCTTTTTTTGGGGGGACGGCTCGCCCCCGCACACAGCGTTTCTCACTGCGGTCAAGGCGAAAAAGCTCTCGCTCTTTGGCATGCCCAAAAGTCTTGTTTTGCCCGATTATCTTAAATGGTGACCGGCTAGCCCCACGCTTTTTTTGGGGGGGCGGCTCGCCCCCGCACACAGCGTTTCTCACTGCGGTCAAGGCGCAAAAGCTCTCGCTCTTTGGCATGTACGGAAGTTTGTTTTTGCCCGATTATCTTAAATGGTGACCGGCTAGCCCCACACTTTTTTGGGGGCGGCTCGCCCCCTCATACAGCGTTTCTCACTGCGGTCAAGGCGAAAAAGCTCCCGCTGTACGGAAGTTTGTTTTTGCCCTTTTTGGCTGAAAATGCAGCGCACCGCAAAACACTTGTCAAAGAGGCAGACTTCCGCCATTATGTCAACAATATATGAATTAACCTATATTATACCATAATCATCTTGAAAAATCAAGCCGTGGATCTGATGTATCCCAACATGTTCTTGAAAAAATACAGTACTGCCCACTTGACAAATCGGGAAAAAGGTGTTATAATACATACAATATTTTTCAAACGCTATGACCGGGAGAAGTAACACAGGTATTTCACTCACAGAGAGCGCGGGAGAGGTGTGAGCCGCGCAGAAGAGCCTTTGCGAATAACACCCGCGAGCGGCAGACCGAACGGCGGAAGCTCAGTAGGAAAGACGTGTTCCTCACGTTATGAGGATAAGAGTGACAACGCTCGGATAATGCTTTTGAGCGATTTGTAATTCAGGTGGTACCGCGATGGCTTGCAGCTTTCGTCCTGTTTTTTGGACGAGGGCTTTTTTTATTGCCAAAAAAGCGGTGCGGCTGTGTGCAAATAACCCATAATATCAACAGCACATTTTGGAAGTGAGGTGATACTCAAATGAAAAAAATAGTATTTGTGATTATTATGTGCGGTATTTTGGGCGGATGTGCGAATTCTGGTAAAGATCAATCTTCATTTTATGCTAGTTCTGAAGAAGCCGTTTCTGCAAATACAGATGTTGATATTTCATCAAGTTTAGATTTAAGTAAAAATGAAACATTGGTTGAAAAAGTTACCGATGTTCCGAAAGAAACTACGGCTGAAACAGAAACTTTGACTACATTATCAGATGACGCAGTTGAACCTGCTAAAGAACGCCATTTATTCTACATTCTTAATCACAACTCCAATATAGTTCACGATGTTGATTGTCACACACTGGAAGATAAAAGTGAGGACTATGAATTATTGATGGATATTGGTATGGACATGATGAACGATAAAGGTTACTCTTCATGCGATGTATGTAAGCCGTATATCCCTGAAACATCTGGAAATAGAGCATTTGTAGGTACGACTGTGACTAAGAGTGTTGAATTTGATAGAACCTATATTCCATTCACGCATAATGAAGAAATCAGGCTTATTACTGATACAGAACTGTATTATGCGCCAGACGAAAAATCGGATCAGTTATATAGGTTTGATAAAGGTACTGTTTTGGTTGCTGTTGGCAGTATAAACGGTTGGTATGCTGTTTTGATGAATGGTGAAATAGAGTTTTGTGAAAAATCCAACGCCGAACCAAATATTTATACCACATTAGATTATATTGAAACAGAAACTCAATATACCGAACCAGAACCTCAACCTACCGAACCGCCACAAACGACTGTTCTTGACTGAAAAAATAGATTGCATTAAACTGTAAATTATATTTATTGAAAGGAAGAAAAGCTATGAAACATATTGATATTAAAGAAGTATTGCAGAATAAGGAACTCATCGGACAGACCGTGACTGTCTGCGGCTGGGTAAGAACTTCGAGAAACTCGAAAAATGTGGCTTTTGTTGAGCTGAATGACGGTACTGCGCTGAAAAATGTGCAGGTCGTTATAGATAAGGCTGATGACCCCGATTATAAGGATATTCCCCGCGTGGGAACTTCCCTTAAAGTTGTGGGCAAGCTGGTAGAGGGCAGAAATGCTGCCGAGATAAATGTCACACCCGCCGATATTACTGTGCTGGGCGACTGTCCGCAGGATTACCCTCTCCAGAAGAAAGGTCATACGCTGGAATTTCTGCGCACCATGCCCCACCTGAGAGGCAGGACGAACACTTTCAACGCTGTTATGAGAGTTCGCTCGGTGCTGGCACAGGCTATTCACAGCTACTATCAGGACAGGAATTTCATCTATGTGAATACTCCCCTGATAACAGGTTCTGACTGCGAGGGCGCAGGCGAGATGTTCAGAGTGACTACCATCGGTTTTTCGCAGGATTACAAGACTGAGGACGATTACGATGCCGCTGATTTCTTCGGCAGACGCGCAGGTCTGTCGGTGTCGGGTCAGCTGGAAGGCGAGATGGCGGCTACCGCTATGGGCAAGATATATACTTTCGGTCCTTCGTTCAGGGCTGAGAACTCCAACACACCCAAGCACCTTGCCGAGTTCTGGCACGTTGAGCCTGAGATAGCTTTCGCTGAACTCGATGATGTCATAGAAGTCGCTGAGGATATGGTAAAGCATGTCATCGGCACTGTTCTTGAAAAGTGCCCCGATGAGATAGCTTTCTTCGATGCGCATTTTGAAAAGGGTCTCAAAGCAAGACTGGAAGAGCTTATCAGCCACGATTTCGGCAGAGTTACCTACACAGAAGCTATCGAACTGCTGAAAAAGTCGGGCGAGAACTTCGTTTATCCCGTTGAGTGGGGCTGTGACCTCCAGACAGAACATGAGAGATACCTGTCCGAAAAGGTGTTCGGCAAGGCAGTTTTCGTTACCGATTATCCTAAGGAGATAAAGAGCTTCTACATGAAGCAGAACCCCGACGGCAAGACCGTTGCGGCTGTTGACCTGCTCGTACCCGGTGTCGGCGAGATAATCGGCGGCAGTGAGAGAGAAGCTGATTACGATAAGCTGATAGCCGCTATGAAGGAGAGAAACATGAACCTCGACCTGTACAGCGACTACCTTGACCTGAGAAAGTACGGCACTGTACCTCACGGCGGCTTCGGTCTGGGCTTTGAAAGACTTATAATGTACACCACAGGCGTACAGAACATAAGAGATGTCATCATGTTCCCGAGAACGGTAGGTTCTATCAGATAATTATATAGCTATGGGATTTATGTTCGGACTTTTTGTCGCTTTCTCAGCTGCCATTGTACTCGTGCCTGTGACTTTTATGATCGGTCTGCCTGTGGGTATCCTTTCACTGCGCGATAATTTAAGGCTGAGAAAGTACATGCGGCAGATAGATCAGCGGGTGAAGAATGAACTGCTGTCGCAGTCGGGCTACGGCGCTGTAACGCCTGAAGTGCTGGCTATGGTCAAAGGGCATATCCTGAAAAGCAATCTGGTGCTTGCGGGCATAATGGGTGCGATGTGCCTGCTTTTCCTGTTCATTTTGAACGAGTGGCAGATGTGGCAGGCGGCTGTCTATGTGATGGTGCTGTTCACTGCGGCGACAGGACTGCATTTTGCTTATGATCTTTATTGCCTGAGAGATGCGCCCTCGCTTATGAAAGTCAAAGCGTTTGTCTTTATGACTCACGGAGATAATGTGACTTTCATATATTACGACATGCAAAAGCTGGAATACTGCGCGACATCAAGGAATGTCATGTTTTCGGGCAGAGCGAATATCAGAGCGGGAAATTATGTGAACATCATCGTCAGAAAACGTCAGAACGGCTATAAGGTCATCAGGGTGCTTACATTCTGAGAAAAGGCGCTGAATAATACAAATGCAGGCTGAAAACAGTTATCTTGCATTGACTGAATGACAAAAATACATTAAAAATACGCTGTTTATCTTATTTTTATGGGAAACCTCTTGACAAAAATGCAATTTTGGTGTATAATAATTGCATGGTAAGGAACAAGGACGTTCCGGTCGCGAGAGGCGGTCGGAATGTCCTTTTTTGCTTTAAAGATGTGAAAGGTAGTGAGTTTTTATGTCAAGATCACTCTATCTGCCGGAAGGCTATGTTCCGGCACTGTCGCTGAGAGAAACTCAGCACGCTATCAAGTATATCAAAGACGTATTTCAGCAGGCGCTGTCCATACAGCTGATGCTGGACAGAGTTTCCGCTCCGCTGATCGTCAGAAAGGGAAGCGGCATAAATGATGACCTCAACGGCGTTGAGCGCAAGGTCAGCTTCGACATCAAGGAGATCGACTGCGAGGCTGAGGTGGTGCAGTCGCTGGCTAAGTGGAAGAGAATGGCGCTCTACCGCTACGGCTATAAGGCGGGCGAGGGCATCTACACCGATATGAACGCTATCCGCCGCGATGATGATACAGATAACCTGCACTCCATCTTCGTTGACCAGTGGGACTGGGAGAAGGTCATCAGAAGAGAGCAGAGAACGGTCGATTTCCTGAAAGAGACCGTAAAGTGCGTGGTAAAGGCGATCGTCTACACAAAGAGGAAGGTCAGCCTGAGATACCCACAGCTGAAAGGCGAGATCAGCGAGGACGTTTTCTTTGTGACCACACAGGAACTGGAGGACATGTACCCCGACAAGACTCCGAAAGAGCGCGAGAAGCTCATCGCTAAGGAGAAAAAGACAGTTTTTATCATGCAGATAGGCGGCAAGCTGAAAAGCGGCGAGAAGCATGACGGACGTGCGCCCGACTACGATGACTGGTCGCTCAACGGCGATATTTTCTTCTGGGACGAGGTGCTGGACAACGCTATCGAGATCTCTTCGATGGGCGTGAGAGTTGACGAGAAGTCGCTGGCATCACAGCTGAAAGAAGCTGACGCTGAGGACAGAATGCAGTACGACTATCACAAGATGATAGCAAACGGCACACTTCCGCTGACTATCGGCGGCGGTATCGGTCAGTCAAGGCTCTGCATGCTGCTGCTGGAAAAGGCTCACATCGGTGAAGTACAGTCGAGCATCTGGCCTGATGACATGATCGAAAAGTGCGCTGAAAAGGGCATCACACTGCTCTGATAAATACGCGCGTATCTCGGCGGGATAAGAAAGTAAATGAATATTATGACGGTCAGCCGCATATTGTCAGTGCGGCTGACCGTTTTGCTTTTTCACATTGTATACACCCATATTTCCCCAAATTTTGCTTGCATAACAGGTAAAAATGTGCTATACTGAATGTGTGTAAAATTTATGGCGAAGAGGTCGTGTGTGTATGAAGAACAAATTTCGTTTGCTGACAGCTGTGGTATGCACTTTTGCGGTCATGGTCAGCAGTGTCCTGCCCGCAGGGGCGCTGACTTTCAAGCCCACTGTGAAAGATGATGAAGGCAAACTCAAAGAGCTGAAGCTGTACTCAGAATGTGTTTATATGATAAATATGGACACGGGCGAGGCGATAGTCGATATAAACAGCGATAAGGAAGTGCCTCCCGCATCGCTGACAAAGCTGATGACTGCGGTGGTCATGCTGGACGAACTGGGCGGTGATGAAGATGAACTGAAAGCTAAAAAAATGTCGGCAGGCACGGAAGCGTTCGATGAACTGTACGGCACAGGGGCTTCTACTGCCGATATACAGCCCTACGAATCGGTAAGTGCTTACGACTTGCTGGCGGCGAACCTGATACCGTCTGCCTGCGAGGCTTCAAATATAATCGCGGTGAATGTGGGCGGAAATATCCCGCGATTTGTGGATATGATGAACGAAAAAGTGACCGAACTGGGGCTTAAACACACTCATTTCTCCTGCGCACACGGGCTGTTCACTCAGCAGAACTTCTCTTCTGCAAAGGATATTGCGAAGATATGCGAGTATGCGCTGGATAATTACCCCGTTTTCAGGGAGCTGGTAAATACCACGTTCTACACGATGGAACCCACCGACTTCCACCCTGAGGGAACAAGTCTTACCAGCACCGACTTTATGATAAACGAGTATACAAAATACTATTACAGCTACTGCAAGGGCATAAAGACGGGCACTACCGATGCGGCAGGCAGATGTTTCGCAAGCTATGCCACCTGTGACGGCACTACCTACCTGACGGTAACGCTGGGCGCACCGCTGGAGAAACAGCCCGAGGACATCAAGAAAGGCGAGGAAGACCCCGAATCGCTGTATGCCGATGAAGATGTGTACTACAATTTCATCGACCACATCAACCTGTATGAGTGGGCTTTCAACATGCTGGTGCAGAGGGATTTCATCAACGAGATAAGCGAGGTGCGCGACGTAAAGGTGGAGTACGGCAAAAAGCTGGACTACGCAAACCTCAAACCCGCCTGCGGTTACAGCAGAATGTGGCCCGCAAATATCAAGGTGGAGGACGTTGAGAAGATCGTGACCGTGAAAGACCACATAGTTGCACCTGTGGAGATAGGCGATGTTCTGGGCAAGATGGAACTGCGCTACAACGGCGAGACACTGGCGGAGATAGACCTCATTTCCACAACTGAGGTGGAAAGATCGCCCGTTAAAGAAAGGGTGCGGGTGATGAAGTCGTACTTTGAGTCGATGTCTTTCAAGGTGACGCTGGCATGTGTTCTGGGAGCGCTTCTGCTGTACTGCATAATCGTTTTCCTGATAGCGCAGAGGAAGTATCTCAAAAGGCTGAAGTAGGGAAAGATCGCGTTCTGTGTGCTTCCTGCGGGGGAACAGTGCGTAAAAAGCACATCGTGCGCGGCAAAACGGTAAATATAGGAGATGCAGCGGGTGAAAATCTCTTTAAGGAGGATTATTTATGAATGCATTAAAGAAGATCTTCTGCATCACACTGGCAGGGCTGACGGCACTGCTTTCAGGCTGTGCGGGCAAAGCCGCAAAAGTCGGTATCGGGGACATCGGTGACGGGCTGACTGTCTATTCTTTCAACGCGGGCAAGGCTGACGCTCATCTTATATACGGTGAGGACTGGGCGGTGCTTATAGACTGCGGCGAAAAGGGCTTCGGCAAGACGATACTCGGCTATATGGAAGAAAATAACATCGAAAAGCTGGACTATCTGGTGATAACTCACTTTGACAAGGACCATGTGGGCGGCGCGGCAAAAGTGCTGAAAAACTGCGAGGTCGGGACGGTACTGCAAAGCAATTCCCCGAAAGAAAGCGAAGAGTATGACAATTACATCGAAGCGCTGGGCGAAAAGCAGATGACTGCCGTAACGGTGCGCGACAGGTACAGCTTCACGCTGGGCGAAGCGCAGTTCACCGTTGACCCGCCGCGTCAGGAGGTCTACGAAAAAGACGAAAGCAATAATTCATCGCTGATAACAGAGGTCGCTCTCGGCAAGGTCAACATGCTGTTCGCGGCTGACGCGGAGGACGAAAGGCTGGAAGAGTACACCGCATCGGTGAATAAGGTGTACCAATACGTGAAAGTGCCCCATCACGGGCGCTGGCAGGACAGCAACACCGCTTTTGCGGATAAGGTGAAGGCTGAGATAGCAGTCATCACAAGTTCTGACAAAGAACCTGAGGACAGGGAGACTGTCACGCTGTTTGAAAACAACGGCGCTGAGGTGTTCACCACAAGGACGGGGGCTGTCACGGTGAAGTGCGACGGTGTGAATATCGCGGCGGCTTATGCGGAAGAAAAATAGCTCACAAAAAATGTAAAATTTGTGTGAATGGGCTTTACAAATCAGGGATAATCGTGTATAATAAATAAGTCATATTGTGCAGATGAAGCACAGAGATACTGTCCCTGCGGCAGAATACGGGTCACGCTTCGGTAAGAAGATCGTACCTGCCGTATCCCGACGCAGAGGAAAATTTTCAGAAAGAGGTACAAAAATATGCTGAGAAAAGACGAAAAGACAGCCGTTATTGAGGCTAACAGGACCCATGAGAACGATACAGGTTCTCCCGAAGTACAGATCGCTATCCTGACCAGAAGGATCACCGACCTGACCGAACACCTGAAGGTACACAAGAAGGATAACCACTCCAGAAGAGGTATGTACAAGATGATCGGTAAGAGAAGAAACCTTCTCAACTACCTGAAGAAGAACGACATCGAGAGATACAGAACAGTTATCGACAAGCTGGGTATCCGTAAGTAATTATTTGAAAATTACCGGGGCAGAGGTGCGTTTTGCACCACTGCCTTTTGGTGTTTTATTTTGTAAAGTCAAAAACATAGTGCTGAGGTGATGGTGTTTAGCATTGACCGGAGGACGGGAAGACTTCCCGCCCTGCGCTTATTGCTAAAAGCCCTCGCCTGACAGACGAGGAGGAAATGAAAAGATGTTTGAGAATGCAAGAACTTTTGAGACCACCTACGCAGGCAGACCTGTCGTAGTAGAAACAGGCAAGACCTGCGGGCTGGCAAACGGCTCGTGCTGGGTAAGATACGGTGAGACTGTCGTAATGGCAAACGTTACCGCTTCCAAGAAGCCCCGCGAGGGCGTGGATTTCTTCCCGCTTTCCGTTGACTTTGAGGAGAAGATGTATGCTGTCGGCAGGATACCCGGCTCTTTCACCAAGCGTGAGGGCAAGGCGAGCGACAAGGCTATACTGACTTCCAGATGCGTTGACAGACCTATCAGACCGCTCTTCCCAAAGGATATGAGAAACGATGTAACTGTCGTTATGACAGTGCTGAGCGTTGACCCCGACAATTCGCCCGAGATAACAGGCATGATCGCGACGGCTATCGCTATCTCCATCTCCGATATTCCGTGGAACGGTCCTGTGGCTTCCATCAACGTTGGCTATGTTGACGGTGAGCTGGTGCTTAACCCCACCCTTGAACAGAGAGCTAAAAATAAGCTGAACCTGACTGTTGCAGGTTCTGCCGAGAAGATAGTTATGATCGAAGCAGGCGCTGAGGAGATACCCGATGACCTGATGCTCAAAGCTATCGAAACAGGTCACGCCGAGATCAAGAAGATGGTAGAGTTCATCAAGGGCATCCAGGCTGAGATAGGCAAGCCCAAGTTCGAGTTTGAGTCGATGGAAGTTGACCACGACCTGTTCGATGAGATCGAAGCTATGGTAGGCGAGGACGTTAAGAAGGCTCTCGATACCGATGACAAGAACGTAAGAGATGCAAGAATGCAGCCCATCTATGATGCTGTTCACGAGAAGTATGACGAGAAGTATCCCGATCAGGGCGCTATGCTGGAGGAAGTTCTCTACAAACTCCAGAAGAAGATAGTTAGAAACTGGCTGTACGAAGGCAAGCGTGTTGATGGCAGAGGCATCGACGAGATAAGACCTCTGGCGGCAGAAGTAGGCGTTCTGCCTAGAGTACACGGTTCAGGCATATTCACCAGAGGTCAGACTCAGGTAATGACGATCTGTACACTGGGTCCTGTTTCCGATGCACAGAAGCTGGACGGTCTGGACGAAGAGACCAGCAAGAGATATATGCACCAGTACAACTTCCCGAGCTACTCGGTAGGCGAGACAAGACCTTCCAGAGGTCCCGGCAGACGTGAGATAGGTCACGGCGCACTGGCTGAAAGGGCACTCGTGCCTGTACTGCCAAGCGTTGAAGAGTTCCCATACGCTATCAGATGCGTGTCTGAGGTGCTTTCTTCCAACGGTTCGACTTCGCAGGGCTCTATCTGCGGCTCGACTCTTGCTCTGATGGACGCAGGCGTTCCGATAAAAGAGCCTGTTGCGGGTATCTCCTGCGGTCTGATAACCAAAGAGGACGGCAGCTGGATGACTATGGTGGATATTCAGGGTCTGGAGGATTTCTACGGCGATATGGACTTTAAGGTGGGCGGTACCAAGAACGGTATCACCGCTATCCAGGTCGATATAAAGGTAGACGGTCTGACTATGGACATCATAGCAAGCGCTTTCGAGAAAACAAGAAAAGCAAGAATGTACATTCTTGATGAGATAATGCTCAAGGCTATCCCTGAGGTAAGACCTGAGGTAAGCAAGTGGGCTCCCAAGATGCTCACCACAAAGGTCCCTGTTGACAAGATCAGAGAAGTTATCGGCTCAGGCGGAAAGGTGATACAGAAGATCAGCGCTGAGTGCGAAGTCAAGATCGACATCAACGAGGACGGCAGTGTATTCGTTTCGGGTCTGGACAAGGAGAAGGCTCAGCAGGCTATCAACATCATCAACACTATCGCAAACGATCCCGAGATCGGCGCTATCTACAAGGGCAAGGTCGTTCGTATAATGAACTTCGGTGCGTTTGTTGAGATCGCTCCCGGTAAGGACGGTCTGGTCCACATCTCCAAGCTGGATAAGCAGAGAGTTGAAAAGGTCGAGGACGTTGTTTCCATCGGCGACGAGATCGTTGTCAAGGTAATGGAGATCGACGATCAGGGCAGGATAAACCTGTCCCGCAAGGACGCACTGGCTGACCTCGCAAAGAGGAATGCGGCTAAGTAAGTCAAACTGAAAAATGACCCTATGCAGGACGTGTCTGCGGATACGCCCTGCATAGCTGTAATTATATGGGATATGCTTTGCTGCGGGATATTGACCCGCGTGAAATATATAGAAAATAAGCATATCGCTGAATGATCGTAAAGGAGTAACAGAATATGAATTGTCCGATATGCGGAACACCTCTCGGAAATGACGAGCAGTCCTGCTCTAACTGCGGTGTCAGGAGAAGTGAAATGGGAATAGATTACAACAGCCCGTCGCAGAATATGATGTACAGCACGAACAACTCTGGCTGCGGTATTAATAATTTCGGGAACTTAAATGCTGCTGCTCCTAAAATTCGCAGAACCATCAAAACGGTACATATTGTGGCATCGGTTATTATGATATTGGTGACTGTGGGCTGTTTTCTGTACAGAAATGTGTACTTGACGCGCAGCGTGACCGAAGATCTCGGTGATTTCACCGTGACTTTCCCGAACGTGATGAAAGAGAACAAGTCTTCGCCTTTTTTAAACCTTGAGGCTGACAAGTGCGCGGTCTATTCCAACCAAAAACTGGCTTTCGCTTACGCAAAGTTTGACATCAGCGATTATGAACTGACCGAAAGTGAACTTGCTGAGCTGGAAGAGCAGTATATTTCCGATATGGACGCGGCGTGCGAGAACGGGCTTGAGAATTACAGGAAAAAGGATATTATCAACAATACACTCAGATTTTACTTCACAGAGAACAACGAAAATTATTTCAGCGTGATGCGCGGAGATACAAACGACGATGCTATGTACCTGTTCGTGGCATATTGCCTTGAAAAAGACGAAAACAACTATACTATCAAGATGCGCAGTATGCTTGATTCGATAAAGTTTAAATAATGTGACGGAGGTGTGTGAAATGATATGCAAGACCTGTGGAAAACCCGTTGAGACAGGCGCGAAAATGTGCAGGAACTGTGGTACACTGACAGAATTCGGGTCAGAGTCTCAGAGGGTCGATCTTAAAAAGCACGACCCTAAAAATGATTTCAGCGCGAGGGCGGCGAAGTTCGGCGATGTGATGGTAAAGGAGAAGAAAGCTAACGTACTGGCTTCCGTTGACCCGAAAATTGCGGGCATAGTACTGCTTTGCGCTCTGCTTGTCATATTTTTTGCGGTGGTATTTTACTATGAACATAAGAGCAACCACTATAAAATGGACGGCTATGATGTGACACTTCCCGCTTCGATGAAATCGGTAAAAGACCATTCTTTTGAGATAATGGACTCGGAGAGCTGTAAATCATACGCAAATAATAAGATGGAGTTCACATGCATACAGTACGGTACGGAAAAGCTGCTGCCCGATCTGGCGCTTAGACCTTCAAACGACGATATTGAGGGCATGAGCGCGTATTATTCGGCAAAGAACAAGCTGGTAGAACTTGACAGTGACTTTTTGCAGATGCTCGATGATACGTTTTCCGCTAACCTGAAAGATTATGACCGCACTAAGATGGAGAACGGCGTGCTGGAATTTACCTACCACGACAATTCCATGACGGATAATTTCGTTGCGGTGCATGTCATCGTCAATGAAAGCACCATCTATCAGTTCAGCCTGCTTTGCTCGGAAGATCAGAAGGAGAACTGCGACAAGAAGTTCAAGGAAATATTCAGGTCGATAACTGTACACTGACCACTGCCCCCGATGCCGCACGGCTTTGGGGGCACGGTTTTAAAGGGCGGCGCATAGGATATACGGGGGTGGACCTATGGTGTATCTTGCGGCGGCGCTGGTGCTTATTACGGCAGGTGCGCTTCTGGCGGAACTGTTTCGCGGTGAAAGAAAAGCCTGCGGTGCGGCGGTCGTGGTTATGGACAGCGGTGAGTCAGCACAGGTGATGGAGCTTGTGCATGAGGAAGAAGCATCGGGACGGAGACTGCCTGTGATAATATTGGCAAAAAACGGAAGGCACAGCGAGGCGGCGTGTGAGTTTGCCCGTATGCACGGGGGCATCTATCTTGCGTCGGACGCTGAGGAGATAGGAAAGATCGCGGAGGGGGAATGTGAAAATGTCAGAAGCTGAGAGGATCGAAGGCGAGGTAGACCGCGTTAGATTCAAGAACTCGGACGGCAGTTTCTGCGTGATAAGCGTGAGTACGCAGTACGAGCTTATCACAGCTGTCGGACCGCTGGGCGACATCGAAGAGGGCGAGATGGTGGTGCTTACGGGCGAATTTTTTACCAGCGAGATCTACGGCAAAGAGCTGAAAGTGAAGAGGTTCGAGCGAAGCCTGCCATCTACCGAAGCATCTATTCTCAGGTATCTGAGCAGCGGTGCGCTGAAATCTGTAAGACCGCTGGTGGCAAAGATGCTTGTGAAGAAGTTTGGCGACAAGACGCTGGAGATAATCGAAAATGAGCCTGAAAAACTGCTGGAGATAGCAGGGCTTTCGCAGGAGCGTATAGACACTATCCATGAGGAGTTCAAGAAGGCATTCGCGGCGCGGGCACTGGTCGTGTATATGAACAAGAACGGCATAGCCACTAAATACGGCGTTCGCGCGTGGCACAAGCTGGGCAACACAGCACAGGAGGAGATAAGGAAGAACCCTTACATCATGTGCGGCGACGGCATCGACCTGCCTTTTGAGGACGCTGACAGCATAGCCGAAAAGGAGGAGATACCCCGTGACAGCGAACAGCGCATCAGGGCGGGCATACGCTTCGCACTGAGAGAGGTGGCGCGTGAAAAGGGTCATACCTGCATCGCTATGGAAGCGCTTAAATATGATGCCGTGAAACTGCTTAAAATAAGCGGCGAACTGTTCGACGAGGTGAAGAAGATCGCCCTTGCCGAACAGGATATTTACGAGCTGGAGATAAACGGCGAGAGCTTCGTGATGCTTGATGACTACTATAAGGCGGAGGAGTACATAGCCAGGCGGCTGGAAGTGATGAAGGCTGTTTCACACGACAATAAGATAGACTTTTCGCCTGTTATCGACCTGGAAGAGTCGCAGACGGGCATCAAATATGAGCAGACACAGAGAAAAGCCATAAACCTTGCACTGTCGGAGGGCTTTCTGGTGCTGACGGGAGGTCCCGGAACAGGCAAGACTACTACGCTCAACGCCATAATATCACTGCTTGAACAGCAGTCGCTGGATGTGCTTATAGCCGCGCCGACGGGCAGGGCGGCAAAGCGCATAAGCGACCTGACAGGGCATGAGGCGAAAACTATCCACCGCATGCTGGAGGTAATGCCCTCAGACGGGGAGAGGATGCTGTTCGTACACGATGAGGACAATCTGCTTGAATGCGATGTCATGGTGGTGGACGAGATGTCTATGGTGGACAGCGAGCTGTTCGAGGCACTGCTGAGGGCGCTGAAAGTGACCTGCAAGCTGGTGCTGGTGGGAGACAGCGATCAGCTGCCGCCTGTGGGCGCGGGTAATGTTTTGCAGGATATTATCGACAGCGGTGTTATGTCGGTGGTGCGGCTGACAGAGGTTTTCAGGCAGTCACAGCAGTCTGACATAGTTATGAATGCACACCGCATAGTTTCGGGCGAGATGATAGACCTGAAAAAACGCGACAATGATCTCGTCTACCTGCACCGCGACAATCCCGATGACATATATAAAACGCTGGTGGAGCTTTGCGCAGAGCGCCTGCCCAATAAGTACGGCGTTTCGCCCATAGCGGATATACAGGTGCTTTCGCCCACTAAACAGGGGGCTATCTCAACGCACTACCTCAACAAGATCCTGCAGGAGAAACTCAACCCGCCCGCAGATGATAAGGACGAGGTAAAGACAGTCTACCGCACCTACCGCGTGGGCGACAAGGTGATGCAGACGCGCAACAACTATGAGATAAGCTGGACGCTCGAAAACGGCGATGATGATGATGACAGCGGCAAGGGCGTTTACAACGGCGATATAGGTATAATCACGGCGGCAGATGCGCAGGCAAAAACGCTGGAGGTGAATTTTGAGGGGCGCATAGCCGAATATCGCGGCGAGATGCTGGACGATCTGGAGCTTGCCTACGCGGTGACGGTACACAAAAGTCAGGGCAGTGAGTATGATGTGGTCATACTTACGCTCTATCAGGGGCTTGATGCGCTGTACTACCGAAATCTGCTGTACACGGCGGTGACAAGGGCGAAAAAACTGCTGGTCATACTGGGGACGGCAGGGCGCATCGCATACATGATACGCAACAACAAAAAAAGCCTGAGATTTACAGCGCTCAGGTACATGCTGGAACAGGGCGCGTATGCCAAAGAGTTCGAGGATATGGAAGAACAGAGCTGAAAAGGGGGCGGGAGAATGCCATTCAGGATAATAAGGGCTGACATAACAAAAGTGTCGGCAGATGCCATCATAAATGCGGCAAACAGTTCGCTTATGGGCGGCTGGGGAGTTGACGGCGCTATACACCGCGCGGCAGGCGCAGGACTTCTGGAAGAGTGCAGGACGCTGGGCGGCTGTAAGACGGGTCAGGCGAAGGCGACAAAAGGCTATGATATGGACTGCCGATACATCATACATACTGTGGGACCTGTCTGGCGCGGCGGAAATGACGGCGAGGAAGCTCTGCTGAGGTCGTGTTACAGAAATTCGCTGGCGCTGGCAAAAAAACTGGGCTGTGAGAGCGCGGCGTTCCCGCTGGTATCGGCGGGCATATACGGCTATCCCAAGCGGGCGGCGATAGAAGTCGCTGAGAGCGAAGTGCGCAGATTTCTGGAAAATGACGAAATGGACATCACGCTGGTGGTTTTTGACAGGGCGAGCTTTGAGATAAGCAGTGAGCGTTACAGCGACATTTCCCGATACATAGACGATGCTTATGCAGAGGCGGCAAAAATGCGCGAGCGCCGCAGGACGGTGGAGATGAACTCCGCTTTCGCGGCGGCTGAAAAGTCAAAGAAATGCAGGTTCTTCGGGGCAAAAGCGAAGTCAGCCGAGCCCGCGCATCTGATGGCAGAGTGCTGTGAAGAGGCTGTGCCCGCAGAAGAAATGTTCGCTGACAGGGACGAATCTTTCTCGCAGGCACTTCTGCGCATGATAGACGAGCGCGGCATGACCGATGTTGAAGCATACAAACGCGCGAACATCGACCGCAAGCTGTTCTCAAAGATACGCAGTGACATTCACTACAAGCCCAAAAAGCAGACCGCACTCGCTTTTGCCGTAGCGCTGAAACTCAGCCTTGCCGAGACCGAACTTCTGCTGGCGCGGGCGGGTTTTGCGCTGTCAAACTCGCTGGACTTTGACCTGATAGTAAAGTATCACATCACACATGGCATTTACGACATCTACGAGATAAATGATGCGCTGTTCCGCTTTGACCAGACTTTGCTGGGTCAGACCTGAGCGCACTTAACACGAAAGGGAAGAAAGGCAGTGCTTTCTTCCCTTTTTTGCGCAAAAAAAGACACTTCTGCTAAAGCAGAAGCGTCATCTGAAAGCTGGTGGCCGGACTCGAACCGGCGACCTGCTCATTACGAATGAGCTGCACTACCAACTGTGCTACACCAGCATATATCAGCCCTGCCGTTTGACAGGGCATATCATCTTTTTTACCAAGTCTGATCGTCGTCCTCGATGGAAGTAAGTGCAAGATCACCCGCCGCCATAGCTTTAGCCCTTACATAAGCCGCCAGCGAAGCCACATCTATCGTGCTGAGTTCATCAGTCAGATCCTGCAAAACAGCAGGGGGAATGGAATAACTGTGTACCTCAGGCATATGTATCTCGGGTGCGAACTTGAACATGGGGATAGTCGCATCATCGGTGTTAAGGTCACAGCGGAAATCTGTGGGCACTTTATACGGCTCGTCCTTGCGGGGCTTTTTGATAAGCTCCACCTTAGTCAGCCAGACATTCAGCTTGTTGAAATCGGCAGAAAGCTGAGGAAGTACGTCGTTATCGGCATAGTATATGAACAGCGAAGCCAGGTCATTCATAATGAACACCCTGTCAAGCGCGAAGTCATTGAAAAACACATGACGCAGAGCGCAGCACAGCGCAAATTTATTTCTTGCCATAACATCTCCTCCTATCTTTTCCTGCAACTTAATCAGCTTTGATATTATACCACATTTCTCACGATTTGTCAAGTACATTCTTTAATGTGATTATTCCGCTGATACACCACAATAAACGATGCTATATCGGGAACCAAATACAGTTGGCGGTTATCTTTCCTCATTGATAAAGGTATTTTGCAGTGGTGTGCTAAAAATGCGGTGAACAAAAGGATAATTGAGCGCCCAACGCCAAGAACCCTAAGTTCTGTATAGCCGCTGTTTTTGTGGTGTGTCAGCGTGATAACCATATTCTTTAATACATAAGCGGGGGACTTTCAGCGCGGCGTTCACACACTTGCGCACTGCCGCATAATATGTTGACAGAGGGCGACCTCTGAGAAACGGAGATGATAATATGGATAAATTTGAGAAGAATATCCTCGAAAAAATATTCGATGATGACACTTCCCCTGACGGCAAAGCCTGCCCTTTGATAGGCACGGCACTGCCGAAGGAAATGGCACTCGCTATGGCGTATGTGCCTTTTCAGCCGTGGGAGACCCCTTATGAGGACGATGTGGCGCTGTCTCGCGGGACAGCTTTTCCATGTCTTGACAAACCTTTTATAGGAGAGGAGGCTGTGAAAAATGCCCGTACTGAATGACAAACAGAAGCTGATGCGCAAACTTCAGCAGAGCTGTTTTGCCCTTGCCGAAGCTAATCTCTACCTTGACAGCCACCCCACCTGCAAGATGGGTCTTGAATATTTCCGCCGACACAAGGCAGAAAAAGAGGCTATCGAAAAGGAGTACACCGAGAAGTACGGTCCGCTGACAGCAGTGCAGTCAGACGGCACGAAAAAGTGGGAGTGGGTAGCCATGCCCTTCCCGTGGGAGAGAGGTTAGAACTGATGTGGCAGTATGAAAAGAAACTCCAGTACCCCGTAAACATCAAAGAGCCGAACCCTGCCCTTGCTAAGGTGATAATATCTCAGCTCGGCGGACCTGACGGCGAACTGGGCGCATCTCTGCGCTATCTCAATCAGCGCTATGCCGCTCCATGCCGCGAAGTTCAGGCTATGCTGACCGATGTGGGCACGGAAGAACTGGCACACATGGAAATGATAAGCGCTATTCTCTATCAGCTGACTCGCGGGCTTTCGATGAAAGAGATAAAAGAGGGCGGATTTGACACCTATTTCGTTGACCACACAACGGGCATATATCCCATAGCGGCATCGGGAGTCCCGTTTTCGGCAGATTATTTCCAGTCTAAGGGCGACCCGATAGCGGATCTCAACGAGGATCTCGCCGCCGAGCAGAAAGCCCGCGTGACCTACGACAACATTCTGCGCCTGACCGATGACCCCGATGTGCGCGACCCGATAAAGTTCCTGCGCGAAAGGGAGATAGTCCACTATCAGCGCTTCGGCGAGAGCCTGCGCCTTGTCACCGACATGCTTGACAGCAAGAATTTCTACGCATTCAACCCGTCTTTTGACAAGAAATAAGCCGTAACATTCAAGCGGCGGGAGCAAGCCCCCGCCCTACAATTTAGCGGTGTTTGCCGCAAGTGAGGGTGGTCGAACGGCGGGGGCAAGCCGCCCGCCATACATGTAAATAAATGCGTTTCCCGCAAGTGTGCGTGGGGGCAAGAGATTTTTTCCACGAGTGCGAGCGGGTCAAAAACGTTTTCCGTCAGTGTGCGCGGGGCGAACGGCGGGAGCAAGCCCCCGCCCTACGATTTAGTGGTGTTTGCCGCAGGTGGGGCGAACGGCGGGGGAATGTCGGTGAAATACACGTTTATCGCGCTGAACTCCTGTGCATGTCAACAATTATGAATTATGCATTATAAATTATGAATTATAAAGCCGTCCGCCTTATAATTTGTTTCACAATAGCCTGCAAAGCGCGTATTTACGCAGTGGTGGCAGGTCGTTGCAGGTTTTGCGCGTTTTGCAATACCTTTTATATATTTTATTTTTTATTTTTCTATGTGAAAGGAATATAAAATACCTGCAAACCTGCCACTACCTGCAACCATCATTTTTCGGAAGTATCGCAAAGTGCGTAAAATGGCACTTGTGCAGGGTTGTGCAGGGTTGAAGGCATTTTACAACACTTCTTTATATATATTTATTTTATTTTTTCATGTGAAAGGAATATAAAAACCCTGCAAACCCTGCACAACCCTGCACACTCAGTAAGGGGTATACCTTACATTTTGGAAGGTGTTTCCCGCAAGTGTGCGCGGGGCGACAGGCGGGGGAATGTCGGTGAAATGCACGTTTATCGCGCTGAACTCCTGTGCATGTCAACAATTATGCATTATGAATTATGAATTATGAATTGTAAAGCGCATGTCAACAATTATGAATTATGCATTATGAATTATAAAGCTGAACTCCTGTTCATGTCAACAATTATGAATTATGCATTATGCATTATGAATTGGACATAAGGTTGACATTCTGCGACAAATGTTTTATAATAGTAGAGGTCAAGCGTTTTTGTTTTAAGTGTGGTGTATATTCGGGCTGTTTACAGCGCATCATACCGGTAAAGGTAAGGAGTAAAATAATGGATAACGAAAATAATTCTGCTCCCCGACCCAGCCGCAGTGTCGGGTTGGCGGCAGTGATCGTCGCAGGCGTTTTTGTGATATGTATGGTGTTCTTCATCGGCAGAGTAGTGTTCGCAAGCAACGCGGAGACAGCTCCCAAAGGGCTTGATACCGCCACTATCAATACTAATGTGACAGAGCCGCAGGTGACTGAGACCACTGCTGTGACATCTGCACCAAATGCCGCAGTAACTGATGAGAACGGCAGTGCAGTACCGACCGAGAGCGGCGCTGACAGCAGTGCGGAGGACAGTTCGTCAGCGGCGGAAAGTCAGGGAACTAAGTATATCACCGAGTATGCTTACCTGCACACTCAGCCCTCAAATGATGCCGAGAACATCGTCTGCATGACACCCGGCGTGGCTGTAACGGTGCTGGGGTATGAGGACAACGGCTATGTCAAGGTGACTTTTATGAGTACTGACGGTCAGCTGACAGGCTATATTTACAGGGACTATCTGTCGGATTATCAGACAGTCCTCCCGCCCTGGGAGCAGTAAGGTGGCTAAATACAGCACCTACATCACCACCGCTGACGGCAGGCGCATAGAATTCACCCTTGACAGGGGAAGGCGCAAAAACGCCGCCCTAGCCATAAGTGAGGGCAGACTGATAGTGCGCGTGCCGATGAATGCCGAACCCGCGCAGATACGTCGGTTTATTGAGGAACATGCCGACTGGATAGAGGAAAATCTCGCTAAGTCGGCAAAGCAGTCGGGACTGCCGCAGAGGTTCGCGGACGGCGAAACTTTCCGCATACTGGGCGAGTGGGTGACTATAACTGCGGTGGCGGCAGAGAAGTATTTTCCCCCGAAGATAGAGGACGGCAGACTGCTGATAGCCGTCTGCGGCAGTATAGACAGCGGCTATATGGCGCGGCAGGTGCAGTCTTTTATCATAGAGTGTGCCAACCGCGAGATAACCGAAAGCATGCGGCGGCTGACAAAGCTGATGGGGCTGTACCCCTCAAAGATAACCGTCAAAGACCTCAGTGCAAGCTGGGGGCGGTGCAATTCAAAGGGGAACATCTCGATAAACTACAAGGTGGTATCCTATTCAAAGGCGCATATAGACTATGTGTGCATACACGAACTCTCGCACCTTGTACACATGGATCACAGCGCGGATTTCTGGGCGCTGGTGGAGTGCTACTGCCCCGACTGGCGGCAGATACGTTCAAGCATGCGCGTAAATGCAGATGAAGAATGAATGAAAAATGACCGATGGCAGATGCCGTCGGTCATTTGTTTTTGTGGTTATCCCGCTGACACACAACAAAATCAGCGGTTTAACAGTACTTAGGGTGGCTGGGTGCATATCTTCCCCCGCCGCAGGCGGGGAAGATATGGGGCGCTCAATTATCCTTTTGTTCACCGAATTTTCGGCTGGTGTGCTAAATGGATAGTCATATTTGTTTTTAGGTATACGCTGACACACAACAAAAACAGCGGATCATCTTGCAAACCACGCTTTCATGGTGTCAAGCACATGCACAAGTTCGCCCTCGCTGATGACATAAGGCACCATCGCGTACATGTATTTCAGGAAGCATCTGCTGAACACGCCGCGCTCGTATGCGAACTTTTTGAAGCCGTCAAGCGTACTGCTGTCATATACTTCTATGCAGACACAGCCGCCCATTATGCGTATCTCTTTTATGCGGGGGTCGGTGAAGCCTGCCATCTCGCGGCGGGTGATGTTTTCGATGTTTGCTATCTTTGAGAGGTAATCGCCTTTCTCGAAAAGTTCTATGGACTTAAGCGCCGCAGAACATGCCAGCGCGTTGCCCATGAAAGTCGGACCGTGCATGAGGGCGTGGGTGGGGTCATCGCTGTAAAAGCCCTCCCAGACGCGCCTGTTGGTGACTGTTGCCGCGTGACCGATATAGCCGCCTGTCAGCGCCTTGCCAAGCACTATTATGTCTGGCAGTACAAGGTCTGCCACAAAGCGGTTTCCCGTTCTGCCGAAGCCTGTTGCGACTTCATCGAATATCAGCAGGACATCGTATTCATCACAAAGCTGACGCGCCCTTTCAAGGAAAGATATGTCATACATGCGCATGCCGCCCGCGCCCTGCAAAAGGGGTTCGACTATAAAGCAGGTCAGCCGTTCGCCGTACTCGGAAAAGGCTTTTTCAAGGGCATCTGTTTCGGTGGGTATATGTATTACACCGCGCTTTTTCTCGTTGGTCTTGCCGAAAGCGAAGTGGTAGTCCTCGTCATCGCCCACTTCCATAGCCTTGAAAGTGTCGCCGTGATAGGCATGTTCAAGGGCGAGGATAGTATCGCGCTTTGAACCGCGATTGGTGTTGAACTGCAAAGCCATTTTCAGTGCGACTTCCACCGCCACACTGCCCGAATCCGAGAAAAAGCAGTAGTCCAGGTCGGCGGGAAGCCAGTCAGCCAGCTTGTCTGACAATTTTTGCACCGCATCGTGGGTAAGACCGCCCATCATCACATGGGCGAACTTTTCAAGCTGTTCGGTGATGGCGGCGTTTATCTCGGGGTGAGCATAGCCGTGTATGACGCTCCACCACGATGACACTGAATCTATCAGGTCGTGACCGTCATCGGTATACAGGTGTACGCCTTTTGCGCGGGCTATCTTTATGGGCGCATCAAGTGTTTTCATCTGCGCATACGGATACCAGAGCATATTTATTCCTCCTCACAAAACAGCGCATCGAGCGCTTCATCTGTCATGTCTATATCGGTCGCATGGGGGGCGACAGTGCCTATTATCTTCACGCCGCCGACTATCTCGCACATCACGCGGTTGTCCTCTTCCATAACGTCACCCGCGTGGAAGTTATTGAGTATCACGCCGAGAATTTTTATGCCGTTTCGGCGCATGTATTCGGCGGTGAGGACGACACTGTTTATCGTGCCCAGCCCCGCATCTGCCGTGATGATGCAGGAAAGCCCCAGCGTTTTTATAATATCTTCCAGCAGTATCAGCTTATCGTCACAGCGTATGGGGCAGACTATACCGCCGCTGCCCTCCATGACGACACAGCCGTGAGTTTCGCACGCCTTTTCAAAGCCTTTGCGGACTGTTTCCATGTCAACGGGTCCACCCTCTATCTGCGCCGCGAGATGGGGCGAAACTGCACGCTCATAGATGTACGGGCACATCTCATCAAGGGGCTGGTCTATGCCCGAAATATTCTTGACATAAAGCGCATCACCCGCGATGAGTCTGCCGTCTGCGCCGCGCGTGTTGCCGCTGACTGCCGCTTTGTAGTAGGCGGGGTCATAGCCGCGCTCTTTCAGCTTTTTTACCAGCAGTGCGGTCACGTAAGTTTTGCCAACGTCTGTGCCTGTGCCTGTCATAAAAACTGCTTTTCTCACTGCGAACACCTCCCTGTGTCAAGACCGATGGAGTGAAGCATCTCAATGTCATCTGCTATGCTGTTGCCAGATGTTGTCAGCATATCCCCCGTAATGGCTGAATTTGCGCCCGAACGGAATGCGCGCTCACCGCAGTTTGCCATAAGATCTCTGCCTGCCGCAAGCCTTATATCAGCTTCGGGGAGGATAAAGCGGAATATCGCAACAGTGTGCAGAATGTCGGCTTCGGTGATGCGCTCAAGGTCTTGCAGGGGAGTGCCTTTCACGGGGATAAGTGCATTTATCGGCACCGAGCGCACACCTGCCTCAGCGAGTTCCAGCGCCATATCAAGCCTGTCCTCCCTGCTTTCGCCCATGCCGATTATGCCGCCCGAACAGACTTCCAGACCTGCCGCTTTCGCGCGGCGTATGCACTCCAGCTTGTCCTCAAAAGTGTGGGTGGTGCAGATGTTGGGGAAATTCCTGCGGGAAGTTTCGATATTGGCGTGGTATCGGCTGACACCTGCCGCTTTCAGCTGACGCATCTGTTCCTCAGTCAGCAGACCGTGAGAGGCGCAAAGGTCTATCTTGCATTCGCGGCTGAGGGTGCGGTAAGCGTCAAGGGCTTTTTCAAAGTCTGCCCCGCTGACAGTCCTGCCCGCCGTCACGATGGAAAAGCGATGTACGCCGCGTCCTTCGTTGTGGCGGCACTCGGCGAGTATCCTTTCGGTGTCCAGAAATGCGTACTCTTCCACGCCAGTGCAGTTATGTGCCGACTGTGCGCAGAACTTGCAGTTTTCGGGACATCTGCCGCTCCTGCCGTTGATTATCGAGCAGAGGTTCGCGCTGTTGCCGCAGAAATGTTCGCGCAGCCTGTCAGCCGCCGCAGTAAGTTCGTCAAGGTCAGCATCAAGCAGAAATTCGGGCTTGTCGGCGCGTGTCAGCCGTCTGCCTTTTATGATTTCGTCCGTTAGTTTTTTTATGTCCATGATTACCTCCGTGTTTATTGTCGATGGGGAATGGCCGCGCGAGTGCCGAAAAATGCCGAGATCACGCGCTTTCAGCCGCACGGTGAGAACTGCCCGCTAAAGCGCAAAGCCCTGCCGCCCGCGCG